>WFYS01000001.1 GCA_015490005.1 Desulfurellaceae bacterium
ATAAAAACATGAAAGTTATATTTGCATATTCTAATGCAGCTGATTTTACAACCTACCATGGCCCTGGCTCGAGGGGTATGACAACTATAAACTTTTTCTCAAAGCCTGTTTCCAAAAAGATATCTGGTCTTCATATGTGGGTTGAAGATGTTAAATCTTACCAAATAGCTGGTATAGTTTGGGGGGTTTTATTCCTAATGGTTGCTTTTATATCTTTCATAAGTGGATGGGTAGAGAGTGATTCGTATTCACCTATACATATAAGTAAGGAAGTGGTGGGCACAGGTCCTTTTGTTGGTATTATAATCTTGCTTTCGATGGATATTTTATTAATTATAGCTTTCGTTGTTGAAATATTTATAAAAACAACCCCTTCTACAAGAGGTTTTACTGCAGCTTTGGTTTTCTTTATTTTAGCTATTGTCACAGCACTTTACAGGCGATATTATATTGATGAGGAGGTAGTGGTTCATGATATTGATGATGAACTTCCTTGGTGAGGAGGTGTGTTATGAGTGAGAGGAAAATTAAGGATTTTAATAAGACAAGAAGGAAAATACTTAAGGGAATGTTAGGAATAGCTGGTGTAGGGGCATTAGGAAGCATGATTGTTCCATTTGGAACTATTAAGTCAGTATCGGGAAAAAAGGTTAGGCAGAAAATAACAAAAGGAGATAAGTTAGTTTATGCTGTTGGTCCTAATGCTGGTAAAGAAATAAAGGCGTCTAATCTTTCAATAGGTAAGGGAACTTTAGCTTTTCCAAAAGGAAAAGAGGAACACAATAACCTTATTTTACTGTTTAGAGCAAAAGAAAATGAGTTTGGTAAACCCACAAAGATAAATTTTACTAATAAAGGTTTTTGTGCTTACAGTGCTATTTGCACTCATATGGGTTGCACAGTTGAGTGGTATCCCGAGAAGCAATTTTCTTTTGACTTTCCTCATATATTTTGTCCTTGCCATCAATCTGTGTTTGATGTTTTTCATGGCGCTAAAGTACTTGCAGGCCCAGCACCAAGACCTTTGCCTCAATTACCTTTAATGATTTCGGATGGGGTGATTGCTGCAGCTGGAGATTTTGATGGTCCAATAGGACCACAACCAGGAGGTAAGTAGTATGGTTTATGGGTGGTTAAATGAAAGATTGGATTTAGATAGGTTTAAAAAGAAATATTTGACAAAAGTCTTTCCTGTTCATTCAACTTACTTCTTTGGCGAGATTGCTCTATTTAGTTTTGTTATTCTTGCTTTAACCGGTATTTACCTGTTGTTTAGCTATACGCCATCTTCAAGACTAATTGATGTTGGTGGTAAGAAAATACCAGTAGCATACCATAGTATTTTGCTTATTAACTCTCAGCCACTTGGAGTCATTATAAGGTACGTACACCATTGGGCAGCTCACATTATGATAGCAGCTTTAATTTTGCATATGATGAGGGTCTATTTCTCTGGGACTTTCAAAAAACCAAGAGAGGTCAATTGGCTTGTGGGAATGGTTCTTTTTACTCTTGCTATTTTGGCAGGATTTACTGGTTATTCTCTGCCATTTGATGTGCTATCTTCTGTAGCAACTGGTATTGGATATCAAATTGCAAACTCAATTCCATATGTTGGTTCTGCAATAGCGAAATTCTTTTTTGCTGGTAAATTTCCAGCTCCTGGTTCAATTCCAAGGTTGTACATGTACCATGTTGTTTTGATACCTCTATTGTTAATTGCTACCATAGGTTTGCATATGTTGATTATGGTTAAACAGAAACATAGTCAGCCATACCAAAATAAAGATATAGCTAAATCTGGTAAAATACTGGGCATCCCTTTGTATCCTCAACAAATTAGCCTGATGTTGTTTGTGTTTTTCTTTACTCTTTCTGTTCTGTTTTTCTTGGCTTCTTTTCTTCCTGTTCACAACGTTGAATATTTTGGGCCTCCAACACTCCAAACTCCAATGGTTAAACCAGATTGGTATTTGCTTTGGATTTACGGTATAATAAAATTGATACCAGGCAACTGGGTAATTCCACTCGGTAGTTCTGCTTCGATAAGTCCAGAAGTTATTGGTGGAATTATTTTGCCAGGAGTTATTATGACAATAATTGCACTTGTTCCTTTTATGTATAAAGAAAAAGAGCCTTTAAATTATTGGGAACCTGCAAGCTTAAGGCCTGTAGGAACATCCGCAGGAGTGGCATTTATTGTTATGTTTATAGCATTGAGTATAACAGGCTATCAGGCAGAGTTAGATATTCCTATAGCTGCTTGTAGAGTTTATACAATTGTTTTGCCTATAATTGCATTTTTTATAACTTATCTTATAATAAGAAAAAAGAGGGAGGTTTGATTATGAAGTTAAAAGGTTTTTTTGTTGTAGCTGCAGCTGCATCTTTCATGTTTGCTGTATCTCAAAATAGCTTTGCAGGTGATAATGGCCCTGGTTACAAGCTAATAAAAGCAAACGGATGTTTAGCTTGCCATTCAGTTGACCAAAATAAAATCGGTCCGTCTTATAAATTGGTGGCAGAAACTAACAAAAAAGAGTATGGCAAGGGTGCTATAAAGGAGATTGAGAGGGCAATAGAAAAGGGTTCTAAAGGGAAATATAAAAAATATGGCATAGCAGCCGTAATGCCTCCTTATGGATATCTTGGCAAGCAGAAAATAGAAATCATCGCTAAATGGATTATGTCTTTGGCAAAGTAAAAAGGATTCTCTAGAATTAAGCGAAGCGAGGTTAAATCCCTCTTTCTCTTAGAAAGAGGGATTTTTATTTTATTTTAAATTTTTTAAATAATCTACTACATGGAACTGTTTAAACTCTTTGGCTTTCTTTAAAGCTGTATAATCATTTACGTCTCTTACCTCGATGTCAGCACCTTTTTCAATTAGGTATTTAACGATATCTAAATTTCCTCGGAGAGAAGCCTTTATCAGGGCTGTTTCTCCCATTGAGTCTTGTAAATCTATTTTTGTTCCATTATCAACCAGATATTGAACTATATCTAAAAAGCCGTCACCCTTAATTCCTTCTGAAGCTGCCATTAAAGCTGTATTATTATAGTTGTTTTTTGCGTTGACATCAGCTCCATTTTCTACCAAAAACTTTGCAATTTCAAAAAGTCCTCTTCTGGCCGCTTCTATCAAAGGTGTGTTTTTCCATTTATCTCTTGCGTTTACAAAGGCGCCATTTTCTAATAATATTTTTATTATATCAAGTGAAGCTTCTGCTATGATTGCTTCCATCAAAACGCTGTTTCCCCATTTATTTTTTGCATTTACTTTTGCACCATTCTCTATAAGAATTTGAACAACCTCAGTGCAGTTAGAAGATACCGCAGCCATTAAGGGTGTTTCTCCTAATTTGTTTTTGTAGTTAACATTTGCTCCTATTTCTATGAGATTTTTCACTTTCTTTTTATTGCATTCTTTTGCTGCTTCGAAAAGCTCTCTGTTAGGATTTGGTTTCATTCTTACCTCCTTCATTTTTTATATTTACTATACCAGCGAAAAATTGTAATTGTCAAATCTGATTAATTATATAAAATGTGATTCGTGTTGACTAAATTGACTTATTTTATGAAATCTTTAGATTTTCTTTCTTCTTTAAAATTTGGCCTATTGGTTCTGCTTATATTTATTTTATATCAAGCTAAAGCTACTTTTTATCCTACTGAATTAGATGCACGTCTTAGTATATACTCAAGTTGGTGGTTTGCTTTTATTATTTTTGTTTTATCGTTAAATTTGTTAGGAGCTTTATTTAAATACAAGATATACAAAAAGATTCCTATATTCATGATTCATGTATCTGTTTTGGTTGTTGTTTTGGGAGCGGCAGTGACTAAGTTTTTTGGTTTTGAAGGGGTGTTGCATTTAAGGGATGGGCAGGAAAGCTCGACGATTTTGGTTAGGCAAATTGAAAATGGAAAAGTCAAGGTCTACAGGTATGATTTGGGCTTTAGGGTAAGATTGATCAAATTTAAAGTAAAAATGTATCCAGGAAGTCGACAACCGTCAAGTTTTGACAGTTATGTGAGTATTAAGGATGGTAAAAGAAGTTTTGATTACAATATTTATATGAACCATATTTTAAAGTATAAGGGTTTTAGGTTTTATCAGATGAGTTATGATAAAGATTTTAAAGGGACACTTTTGAGTGTGAGTTATGATCCTGGTGTAGATATTGTATATTTTGGATATTTTCTTCTCATTGTTGGTCTGGTTTTATCGCTAATTTACAAAAAAGGTTCTTTCTATAAATACATTAGCAACTTTGGAAAATTAAGTTTTTTGATTATGATGTTCATATCGTCTACATGTTTTAGTTCAAAAGCGATGTCTTTTGCTAATTGGACTAATAATTCTCGAATAGTTTCTAAAATATGGTCTGAAGTCTTGGTTCAATCCATGGGTAGAGTAGAACCTATGGATACTTTAGATTTAGATGTTTTACATAAGATCGCTAAAACTGATTCAATAAATGGTTTAAATTACAATCAGGTTATACTTGGCATGGTGCTTTTTCCAAAACACTTTCAAAGTATTCCAATGATTTATGTAGGAGACAAAAAAATAATTTCTTTACTTGGTATTGAGTCCAAAGGAAAAAGATTGTCTTACGATGATTTTTTTGACGAAAAAGGTCGTTATAAGTTAAAGGAAATTGTGCTTAGAGCTCTTAGTACACCCCCTCCTTTGAGAAGTGCTTTGGATCGAGATTTAATAAATCTAAATGAAAGAGTTGTTGTAGCCAATTCCGTTTATACCTTGTCTATTTTTAAACTTTTTCCCCCATTGAATCCAAAAAGCGTTAACTATACATGGTATTCCCCGCAGGAATTAAAAAAGGTAAACCCCGTTTTAGCAATGGTTTATTTAAAGATATTTGGGAAATTCTTAGATGCTGCATCAGCCTGTAATACCAAGATGGCAAGAATAGAAGCAAAAAAGATATACAACCTACAAAGAAAGTTGTCGGGATCAATAATACCTTCAAAATTAAAAGTTGAGTTGGAAATTTTGTATAATCATATAGATATTTTTACAAAGCTCATTTTTATATATTTAATTTTGGGAATACTTGCTATTTTTATTGGATTTTATGAGATTTTCAAAAGTAAAAGATTTATAAAAGTAGATACAACATTTGTAGTTTTGAGCGCTTCTGCTTTAGTTTTTCACACCGCAAACATGGTAATAAGATGGTATATATCTAATCATGCTCCGTGGTCAAATGCATATGAATCTATAGTATTTATTTCTTGGACTACAATTTTTGCGAGCATAGCTTTTTTTAGAAAGCACGTTCTGGCTTTAGGCTCTGGGTTATTTGTTGGCGGTGTATTTTTGTTTGTTGCTTTTTTGTATAATCTAAATCCTCAAATTACTAATCTCGTTCCGGTGCTTAAGTCTTATTGGTTGTTGTTTCATGTTTCTGTGATAACGGCAAGTTATGGTTTCTTTAGTGTTTCTTTTATGTTAGGTTTTGCCAATTTGATTTTGTTTGCGTTTAGGAGAAGATTTGAGCTTGATATGCAAATAAAAAAGATATCTTGGATTTTATACTTGGCAAATTACATTGGATTGATTTTACTCGTTATGGGTACAATTTTTGGAAGTATATGGGCAAATGAAAGCTGGGGTAGATATTGGTCGTGGGACCCAAAGGAAACTTGGAGTTTAATAAGCATACTTGTCTACGTAATTGTTTTGCATTTACGATACGTTTTTCCCAAAATTGAAAGCTATACAATATCTTTGGGGAGTTTTATTTCGTACTACGCTATACTTATGACGTATTTTGGCGTTAATTTTTATATTTCACAAGGGTTGCATTCGTATGGTCAAATAAAAGGTGCTTTTTCTGGGATGATTGGCTTGTTTGCCGTGTTAGACGGTTTATTGAGTTTCGATTTTAAAAAAATTTGGTGGTCAATAATAAACATTCCTATTCCACTTTGGATATTTCTGTCTTTAGCGACATTGGTGATTATTCTTTCGTTTAAAAATAGGTATTTTAGTGCGAATGATTAAATTTAAATTGAACTCGTATTCAAACAGTAAAAGCTCCTAAACCACACTCGTCCTGTCCCTTCCTTCTCTTTTGGACTCATACAGAGCCTCATCTGCCCTCTTTAAGGCAGTCTCTAAATCATCATCTTCTCTTACCTCTGTCACCCCAAAGCTCACAGTTACACTAAAGCCCTCTTCAAATGTGTGCTGTTTTATATCCTTTCTTATCTCCTCTGCTATCCTGTAGGCTCTGTCTTTGTCTGCACCGGCAAGCATAATCACAAACTCTTCTCCTCCTTTTCTAAAGAGTAAATCATACTTTCTTATGTGTTTCTCAGCTATTTCAACTGCTTTCTTTAAAACCTTATCTCCAACATCATGTCCATATGTGTCGTTTACCTTCTTAAAGAAGTCTATGTCAAACATGATTAATGATATCTTGTAGTTCTTATCCTTGGACTTCTTATGCTCTGAAGGGAACAGGTTTCTCAAATATCTTCTGTTAAATGCACCTGTAAGTTCGTCCTTTATGGAAGCGTTGTATAACCTTTCCTGCTCTCTCTTTTTCTCTGTTATATC
>WFYS01000002.1 GCA_015490005.1 Desulfurellaceae bacterium
GTTTTGGTTTAAACCTATAGCCGTAAACATCAATTTTTGCCTTAATTGAGCCATTTAAGTTTCTTGATTTTCCTAGAAATTTTAAATCGCTTTTTGAGAGTAAATTTTCTTCTACAAATAATCTAACAAGTTCGGTTGCTGTTCCATAAAGGTTTAGATGTATATCGCCTCTAAAGCCGTTTTTTCTGTATAGTATAAAACTTGAGTTTTTTGCTTTGATTTTATCGAATATTCCCGATGCAACTGCCGTGATTTTGTCTTCTGTTATCTTAATCTTTCCTGAGTTGAGATTGAAGAATGGATCATTTGGATTTATTCTAAAGCTTACGTCTCTAATTAATATTGAACCATTTTTTATAAAAGACAGTGAAGGATGACCTGAAAAATTAACACTTTTTATGGAAAACATAGCCGATCCGAGGTATGGTTTTATACTTTTTGGTAAAAGGTAGAAAAATTGGGACATATCGATGAATGGTGTGGAAATTGAACCAGAAAGGAGTGATCTCATCGGATGCTTTATGTTAATAAGGCCGTTTAAATACAAAATAAAACCGTTTTTGCTTTTTAAATTTAAGTCTTCAATTTTCAATGTATTCTTGTTTATTTTTCCTTTAATTTTTCCAGACAATTCAGCCAATATCAATGATTTAAAGTTTAGTAGTCCTATTTCTGAGCTAATTGAGAAACCTAGATTTTTGTTTAAGTTTCCGTTTAGTTTAATGTTTTTCGCTAAGGAGCCAAATCCTTTAATCTTTGGTATTTTTACTTCAAATACTAATCTGTTTCTTTGTGTTTCCACTCTTAGACTAAGAGGTATTCTGTTTATCGTTCCTTTAAAATGTAATGAGTTGCTTTTGGTAAGTAGGTTATCAGTTAGGTTTAGCTGCCCATTGAGTGTGATTTGATTGATTTCTATGTTTGTCTTTGGTATGTAGAGTTCTATTGGTATGTATGGAATTTTAGGAAAAGCAAACTCTCTGTTTTTAGGTTTAGATTCATTTTGTGTTACTTTTACATAGACTTCACTTACACCAACTTTACCTAAATATTGTTTACCGCTAATTTTTGCAAAAGCAAACTTAATCACATTTAGACTTACATATGAATTAATTGCGGATACCGTAATGTTTTTGGATTTTATAGATAAATTGTCAACGGTAATCAAAAGATCGGGAAATTGCTTGTTAATATTTATTTTATCAACAAAAACAACAACTCCCTTTGTTCTGGCGGAGCTTAATTGCTTGTTCAATATGGTTCTAATTCTATTTGGAGTTATAGAATGCCATATAAAAAAAATAGCCGCCGCAACCAAAATAATTAAGGCAGCAACGGCTATTGATGCATATTTGAAAAATTTCTTCATTTTTTGTTTTTAATGTACTTTGATATGTCCTGTAGTCCTAAAATTACGTAACCTTCATTCTTACCAGTCTTTATTATCATGGCTGGCGTTCCGTTTATGCCATGCTCAAATGCTATTCTCAAAATTTTATCGAGCAATGGTTTGTATTTCTTGTAAATTTTATCCATATCTTTTTGATTTTTTACAGCTTCTGATACTTTTGAGAATTCTGCCCCTTCAATCTTGCCGATTGCATCTTTAAGGCCTTTGTTTGTCTCAATATTTAAAAACAAAGCGCTAGCTTTTCCTGCCCTTTCTCCGTGTACATCAAATGGTACTATGTGTAATTTTATCTTTCCTTCTTTAGCTAGCTTTAAAAGTTTGGGTAATTCCCTTTTGCAAAATGGACAGTATGGGTCTGAAAACATGTAAACATCCACACCTTTACCTATAGATTGTTTTGCTTTTTTTGGCAAGGAGTTCAATATGTCGTTGAACCAGCCTATATTTGCTTTTGCTTGTTGTACAGATATTTTAGGTTCTACTCTTGTTATTTTGCCATTATTATATTCCAAAACAATTGGTATTATAACTCTTTTATTTTCTGATACCCAAAGGTATCTATGGAATATCATGCCGGTATTTTTATTCCTTATAGCTACATTTAGTTTTTTAAAACCTTTGAGCTCGCTGTTTTTTGTGACCTTTACAGTATACGGTGCGTTGGGCGGCACAAGTTTACTTACCAGTTCCTTGTAGGTAATGTTTTTTCCGCTAGCTAAAGCTGGTACAGATAAACCAGCTATCAACATTGAGCTTAAAATGACCTTTTTTAAATTCATAATTTCACCTCCAATTTTCGTATCAGGGAGATTATATATTTTTTCCTAGAAATTACAATACCAGAACTCTTAATTAGTTGACAATATTGCTTGCATACTTTACAATTCAAAACCACAGGAGGCGCTATGTTGAGGAGATTGCTTTTAATAATAGTTGGAAGTTTCTTTTTGTATTCTTGTGGGTTTGATAGCTCTCTTATAGTGAAGAGAATAGACCTTTTACAACAGCAAGTTAACCTTAATTCTCAAAGGATTACAGAGAATTCTACGCGTATTAATAATATAGAACAAAAAATAGAAGAAATTAAAGAAAGACTTGCAAAAGAGAGAGCTGAAGATAACTTTTTTGCCCAAATACCGCCAGCATCAGCAATTGATAATGCAACAACTACTAGTAGCAATAAAATTATTTCCTTCAAGAAGGACAATAACACAAATAGCTTAAACAGCGTTAAAATCAAAGATGGCATTGATTCTCCTGATAACAGAACAAAGGTTTCCCATGCAAAGAACGTAAAAGTTGGCAAGAAAATAGTAGTTATAAAAAAAAGCCCTTTAAAGAAAGTAGAAGATTTAAAAAGTGTTGTTGTTGATAAGAGTAAACAAAAGATTAACCCGAACAAATTATATAGAAAAGCTTTATCTCTTTATTTTGCTGGCAAATACAATAAAGCTAAAGTTTTGTTTGAAAAGTTTTTAAATAATTTTGATAAGTCTAATCCTCTATATGATAATTCTATATTTTGGCTTGCATATTGTAACATCCATGAGAACAATACTGTTGGAGCGATTAATTTATTTAGAAAGCTTATAAACGAATTCCCTTACGGATCGTTAGAAAATGGAGGGAAAACAGATGCAGCAATTTATGCACTAATAAAACTTTATAAGAAACAGGGAAAAATTGGTAAAATTACTAAGTATAAGAAATTACTACTAAAGCGTTTTCCTGAGAGTAAATATTCTGTTTATATGAGAAAGGGGGCGAGAGGGTGAGAAAAATAGCATTGATATTTCTTTTAATTCTTTTCACTTATAATGCTTATGCTATTGGTGAACTTTACGTTGTTAAGAAGCATGATACACTTTGGGATATATCCAAAAGATTTTATAAAAATCCGTTTTTGTGGGGTAAAATTTGGCAGAACAACTCTTATATAAATAATCCAAACCTAATATTTCCAGGTGAAATATTAAAAGTTGGTAAGAATGGGCTTGAAATATGTCATCCAGAAAAAAAAGTATCGCCTCACCCTTTGAGCAAAAAAAATGAGATTTCCAGCAAAAAATACCTTATCGCGATTTGGTTTGATGGCAATAAATACTACTCTGCATGCGGTGAAGGTTACTGTATATGGAGTAAAAAGAATTTTCAGTTAGCAAAAATGAGCTTTGATACATATAATAGTATTGAGGTTGCAACAGGGGACAAGATATACTTACATACAAGTAGGAAGGTTTTACCAAAAATACTTTATGTTTATAGGAAGTATAAGGATTCTTTAAATACATCACTCTACTCGGGCGAGGATAGCGTTTTTTTGCCTTTGGGTGAAATTGAGGTCTTAAAAAAAGTCAGTGATGGCATTTTTGAGGGTAAAATAGTGAATTCGGTAGCAGAAATTTCTAAAGACGATGTAGTGTCGGGCGTTTATCCATATGAAGTGGTTAAGAACCCAGTATCGGTAAAAGTAGGTGACGTGAAGGTTAAACAAATAGTAGTAGAACAAAGTGAAATGCAGAATGGTTTGGGTTTTATGTTTTTCTTTGAAGCTTCAAAAGATTTGCCTATATTAGCTGGTAAGGAGGTAGAGCTTGCGAGGATAAATAAAGGTTCTGCAATCCCTGTTACGATTGCCAAAGGTATTGTTATTAGTCAATACAAGAAATTTATCGGCATATATTTCCCTTCGATTAATGGTATGGAAGAAATCCCAGATAGAACACAAGAATACGTTTTGAGGTGATGGAGTATGTTAAAAGTCTATAACACGGCTTCTAAGAGCTTAGAGGAGTTTAAACCGCTAAATCAGAAAAAAATTGGAATTTACGTATGCGGTGTTACAGTTTATGATTTCTGTCATATTGGTCATGGTAGGAGTGCCGTTGCCTTTGATTTGATATACAGATATTTTAAATATAAAGGGTATGATGTTACGTTTGTCAAAAATTTTACCGATGTGGATGATAAAATAATAAATAAAGCAAATAAAGAGAATGTTAGTTGCGAAGAGATTTCTAATAGGTATATAGAAGAGTATTACAAAGACATGGAGAAGCTTAATATAGAAAAACCCACATATGAACCGAAAGCAACGAAGCATATAAACGAGATTATTGAGTTGGTAAAGAAACTAATTGAAAAAGGTTATGCTTACGAAGTTGATGGTGATGTATATTTTAGTGTTGAAAAGTTTAAGAATTATGGCAAGCTATCGCATAAAAATATAGATGAGTTGAAAAGTGGTGCGAGGGTTGAGGTGAATGAAAACAAGAAGAGCCCATTAGACTTTGCTTTGTGGAAAAAGTCAAAAGAGGGTGAACCTTGGTGGGAATCTCCATGGGGAAAAGGAAGACCTGGTTGGCATATTGAATGTTCTGCTATGAGTATGAAGTATTTAGGAGAATCATTCGATATACACGGTGGTGGTGAGGATTTAATTTTTCCACACCATGAAAATGAGATTGCACAAAGTGAAGCAGCTACAGAAAAGCCCTTTGCCAAGTATTGGATACACAATGGCTTTGTAAGGATAAATAAGGAAAAAATGAGCAAGTCGTTGGGCAATTTTTTTACCCTTAGAGACGTGCTTAAAAAATACAACGGTGAGACCTTAAGGTATTTTTTGCTTTTAACGCACTACAGAAGCCCTATCGATTTTTCGTTTGAAGGGTTGGATGCAGCAAAAGAGGCTTTAAATAGATTTTATAATTTCGTACAAAGATTAGAGGAAACAGAGTTTTTTAAAGATGGTGAGAGAGATGAAAATATTGATAAATATTTGGATTCCATGATTGAGCGTTTTGAGTTAGCTATGGATGATGATTTTAATGCCCCAAAGGCTGTTGGTGAGGTTTTTGCAACGATTAGAATGTTTAATCAATACCTGGATAGCGTAGAAAAAAAAGACAAAAAGCCATTTAAGGGATATAGGGAAAAATTCTTAGAAGATGTAAATAAAATTTCCGACGTTCTAGGTGTGTTTGATGCTTCGTCGGCTAATTGGTTTATACCAGAGGATATTGATGTTGAATGGGTAAAGAAAAAAATAGAAGAGCGTACAGTTGCAAGGAAAAATAAAGATTATGAAACTGCTGATAAAATTAGGGATGAACTTGCAAAATATGGAGTTGTTTTAGAAGATTCAAGGAATTATACTAGATGGAAAGTAAAAAGATAAAGGAAAATAATTTTCAACTAGAAGAAGAGATAGATGCCTTAGAGAGCAGTGCTTTATCGAGTTATTTAAAGGAGATATCTAAAATACCTGTTTTAACTCAAGAGGAAGAGAAAGAGCTAGGGTATAGGATAAAAAAAGGCGATAAAGAAGCAATTAAAGAGCTTGTTAAACATAATTTAAGATTTGTTGTGAGCTTAGCAAAAAAATATAAAGGTTTAGGTGTACCTCTGATGGACATTATAAATGAAGGAAATTTGGGTTTGATTAAGGCTGCAGAGAAGTTTGACCCGAATAAGGATGTTAAATTTATATCCTATGCTTCTTGGTGGATTAAGCAATCTATAATGAAATATATAACGGAACAAAGTGTACCGATAAAGATACCACTTAAAGCTAAAAATAGACTTCAAAAGCTAGATAGTTTAAAAGATGAATATAGAAAAGCATTTAATGAGGAGCCTTCAGAAGAAGAATTAATGGAAATCTCTGATTTAAGTGAGAGAGAGTTGAAAAACACAGAGCTTACTCGTTTTAGATTTGAATCTTTGGACGGATATGTGGGAGATAACGGAGATGTATCTTTAGGGGATTTGATTAGTTTAGATGAAGAATCTGTTGAGGAAAAGCATATTAGGGAGTCATTGACAGAAGAGGTTGGTAAGTTTTTAGAGGAGTTGCCGGAAAGAGATAGAGACATAATTAAACTAAGGTATGGTTTGTATGATGGCAGACCAAGAACCCTTAGGGAGATAGGGGAAAAATATGGCATTAGCAAAGAACGAGTAAGGCAGCTTGAGAATAATATTTTGAATAAGCTTAAAAAAAGGCTTAAAGGGTATAAGTGAATCCTTACGAAGTTTTAGGTGTTAATTACTATGTAACAGAGGAACAATTAAGAGAAGCGTTTATTACACTAGCAAAAAAATTTCATCCAGATACTGCAAACAGCGAAGAAGAAAAAAGGGAGAAAGAAAAACGTTTTAAAGAGATAACGCTTGCATACAATCTTCTTAAAGGAAGTTTGGGTAAGAGCTTTGATAGAGACGAGCAAGAGAGTAAGAAAGGAAATGATATTGGTATTATAAAGAAAAAAGCCCATGTATTTATAGACAACGGTGACTATAATTCCGCGATAGATATTTTAAAGTCTCTTGATGAGTACGATTATGAAGTCAATATGCTTATGGGATTGGCTTTGTTTAAGAAGAAAAGATATCATGAGGCAGTTAGGCATTTTAAGAAGGCTATAGAGTTAAATCCATGGAAATCAGAAGCTTACTCATATCTTGGTGAGACATATTTGTCTATAAAGTTGAGAAAATCAGCTATTCACTATTTTAAAGAGGCTCTGAAAATAGACCCTAACAATTCTATAGCTTCCAAAGGACTTAGTAAATTAAATCGTGATAGATTTTCTATAAAATCTTTGTTTAAAAAAGGTTAGGCTTGCATACAAACTATAAGAAGGTTTTGAAAAATTTACTATCTTTAGATGATTCGCCTCATAAAATAGCTTTATCTTTTGCCGTAGGAGTCTATATTTCTATATCTCCTTTTCTAGGTTTTCATACTATTTTGGCTATTGTACTGTCTTTTATTTTTAAACTTAATAAAGTAGCAACGATTACAGGTTCTTGGATGAATAATCCTTGGACATTGGCTCCTGTGTATTATGCTGATTTTAAGCTGGGTTCTTTTATACTTAACAGCAATGAAACTTTTAATATAAGGCCATTCACTCTGGAGCATTATTTAAATAGCGGTAAGGGGGTATTTTTTGATATATTTGTAGGTAGCATATTTGTAGGTTTGGCAGTATCGACCTTGTCTTATCTTGCCCTTAAATTTGTTTTAGAAAAGAGGAAAAAGCGTGTTTCCTATAAGAGATGATATCCCATCCGATTCTAGACCCATTGTAAATTATATTCTCATTCTGGTAAACGTGCTAATATTCTTTTGTGAATTAAGCAGGCCTAACTTCATGCTTTTTATATATAAACATGCGTTTATTCCATATTTTATGTTTGATAAGCATATGTTTGTTGATTCATTAGTTAGGGCATTTAATTCACTGTTTATGCACGGTGGATTTTTTCATATCTTGGGGAATATGTGGTTTTTGTGGATTTTTGGAGATAATGTAGAGGATAAGATGGGGCATGTTAACTATTTGTTTTTTTACATTATAGGTGGGTTGGTCTCTATATTTACTCAAGGTTTAGTCGCTCCGCACTCTCATATTCCATTGATTGGTGCAAGTGGAGCCATATCGGCTGTTATGGGGGCTTATTTAATGTTCTTTCCAAAGGCAAGGATTTTAACTTTAGTTATTATATTCTTTTTCTTAACTTTTCTTAGGATTCCGGCTTGGTTTTTTATCGTAACGTGGTTCTTTATTCAATACTTTAACGGAATATTGTGGATGGGCTCTGCATCTATGGGGGGTGTTGCTTGGTTTGCCCATATTGGAGGTTTTATCTTTGGAGCTATTTTGGGAAAAATTTTTATTGCGAAGCAAAGGTTATGAAATGTCTTTTTCTCTCTGATATCCACTACCCTGCCTCAAAAAGAATTGTAAAGTTTTTACTTGATACCTATACTGAGTTTGATGCTATATATATTCTTGGAGACCTCTTTGAGTTTTACTATGGATATGATAATTTTGTTTATCCCCATCATTTGTCGCTTGTAAATGTGTTGAAATTTGTGTCTAGGCAAGTAAGGGTAACTTTGTTTGAAGGCAATCATGAATACAAGCTTGAGAGAATACACGATTATATGAAAGTTAGAGTTGTTAAGGAAGGTTTGGTGGAAAAGATAGGGGATTACGATGTATTTATGGCACATGGTGATACAATAGATAAAAAGGATATTGCCTATCGTATATTTAGAGCAACGTTGAAAAATAAACTTATGCTTTCGTTTATAAATACAATCCCGCCTGGCAAGTTACTCTTTTTGTCTAAATTGGCATCTAAGGTTAGTAAAGAAAACTTGAAATCAAAACATTATAGAGGAACGGAAAAAGCGTTTGAGGATTTCTCAAAAAAATTGATTTTTGGCGGTATAGACGTTGTCATGTTGGGTCATACTCACAATCCAGTGTTTAAAAAAATTGGCAGAGGGCTATATTTAAATACGGGAGAATTTTTTTTGAATTTTAGTTATGTAGTATTTGATGGCAAACAGTTTAAATTAAACTATTGGGGGTAGCTATGACAGAAAATGAGGCTAAGAAGAGAATAGATGAGCTAAGAAAGGCCTTGCATTATCACAACTATAGGTATTATGTTCTAGATGACCCCATAATATCGGATTCAGAATATGATAGTTTACTAATAGAGTTGAAAGAGCTTGAGGAGAAATTTCCTGAGTTTTATGATGAAAATTCTCCCACGGTTAAGGTTGGGGGAAAGCCTTTAAATAAATTTGATAAGGTTGAACACAGAATACCTATGGTTTCACTTGATGATGGGTTTAGTGATAATGAGATAAGGGATTTTGACTCGAAGGTAAAGAAATTTTTGGGTGTTTCTCATAATGAGGTTATTGACTACAGCGTAGAGCCTAAATTTGATGGTTTGTCAATAGATTTGATTTACAAAAATGGCAAACTTGAAGTGGCATCAACAAGAGGAGATGGTTTCGTTGGTGAAAATGTAACGCAAAATGTTAGGACAATAAAAAACGTTCCGTTAGTTTTATCTCTAGAGAATCCTCCGGTTTACATTGATGTGCAAGGAGAGGTTTTGTTGACAAAAGAGGAATTTAACAAAATAAACAGTGAGAGGATGGAAAAAGGTTTACAGCCATTTGCAAATCCAAGGAATGCCGCTGCAGGGTCTATTAGACAGTTGGACCCTAAAGAGACGGCCAAGAGGAATCTCATTATGATTATGTATTACATAAGGCAAATTGATGGTTATGGTAGAAAAATACTGACTCAACATGAATCTTTAGAGGTTTTGAAAGAGATAGGTTTTCCTATAAGTGAATACAATGAGTTAGCTCATGGTATTGAGAAAGCCATTGAATATAAAAAAGAGCTTGAGAAAATTAGAGATTCTTTGCCTTATGAGTTGGATGGTGTGGTTATAAAAGTAGATAGGTTCGATTTTCAAGAAAAATTGGGTTTTACTACCAAATCCCCGAGATGGGCCATTGCATTTAAATTCCCTGCAGAGCAGGCAACAACGAAGATTCTTGACATACAGGTCAACGTTGGAAGGACGGGAATTTTAACGCCTGTTGCAATTTTAGAGCCTGTGAATATCGGTGGTGTTACGGTGTCGCGTGCCAGTTTACATACGATGGATGAGATTGAGAAAAAGGACATAATGATTGGCGATACGGTATTTGTCCAGCGTGCGGGTGATGTGATACCTGAGGTGGTCAAACCCGTTAAAGATCTTCGCGACGGGACGCAAAGACCTTTTAAAATGCCGGATAGGTGTCCTGTTTGTGGATCAAAGGTTATAAAAGACGGTGCTTATTATATGTGTTCCAATATCAACTGCCCCAGTGCTTTGAAGGAGTCCATAAAGCACTTCGTTTCAAGGAAGGCAATGAATATAGACGGTTTTGGGGATAAAATTGTTGAGCAGCTGGTTGATAAGGGCATTGTTAAGGACGTGAGCGATATATACACATTGGACAAAGAAACCCTGATGAGTTTGGACAGGGTTGGAGAGAAATTGGCTGAAAATTTACTTACTTCGATAGAACGTTCGAAAGGCACAACATTTGCTAAATTCATCTATGCATTGGGCATTAGGCACGTTGGGGAGTATGTGGCTAAATTGTTAGCGGAGAGGTTTAGGAATTTGGAGAATTTAAAAGAGTCAACTAAGGAAAAGCTTTTGGGTATAAATGGAATTGGTGAGGAGATTGCAAATAGCGTGGTTTCATTCTTCTCAGAAAAAAGGAATTTGGATACAATTGATAAACTTTTATCGTACGGTGTTCATTTTGAGGATAAGAAAAAAGAGCAGTCAAAGATTTCAGGTAACAGTTTTGTTTTTACAGGTACGTTATCTAAACCTAGAGGATATTTTAAAGAACTTGTCGAAAAAAAAGGTGGCATTGTGAGAAGTAGTATGAGCAAGAATTTGGATTATCTAGTGGTTGGTGATAATCCGGGTTCTAAGTTAAATAGGGCTGAAAGTTTAGGGGTTAAAATTATTAATGAGAGAGAGTTGTTGAAATTGCTGGAGGAGTAGGTGGAGAGAGATGATATATTGCTTGACCCCAAGTGGATTTCTTCATTCTATGCACTTGTGGCTACGGCCGTATGTACGTTGATTTTTACCTATAAAGGAATTAATTTCTTCGATGCCTTTGTGAAAACCTTTTTTACGGTAGTCTCTTTTTACCTCTTTGGATTGATAACGGCAGCAGCTGTGAATTTTTACTATATGAATTTCATTAAAGTAGAAGAGATCTCAGAAGAGCCAGAGAACGATGAAGAGCAACCTGAAGAGGGCACAGTAGGAGAAGAAACACAAGAAGAGGGTTCTGAACAGACAGTATGAATAAAGAAGAAATCATAGAGGCTTATTACCCAAAAATAAGGCATATAGTAAGGAAATTGGTTGTTAGAATACCAGAAGGGTATGACGAAGATGATTTTGTTCAGGTTGGTGTTATTGGCTTATTGAAAGCATTGGATAATTGGGACGAGACCAAAAGCATTTCTGAATTTAAATCTTATGCAAACACAAAAATTAGGGGTGCTATCCTTGATAAACTGAGGAGTGTGGACACTGTCTCAAGGTATTCCAGAGATAAGCTAAAAAAGATTCATTCTGCTTATAAGGACTTCATGGAAGAGGGTAATTTTAATCCATCAGATGAAGATGTGGCAAAAAGAGCAGGAATGAATTTGGAAGAATTTAATAATCTATTACTTAAGCAATCAAATGCTACTATGATGAGTATAGATGAAACTGTTGCAGATTCAGGCGCCATACTTATAGAAACAATTGAAAATAAATCAACAAAAAGCCCGCTTGATATTTTAGAGGAGAGTGAGCTTCAAGATTCTATAGAGGAAGCTTTAAAGACATTAAGTGAGACCGAACTTACGGTGTTAAGCCTCTATTATTATGAAGATTTTAATATGAAGGAAATTGCTTCTGTAATAGGAAAGACAGAATCAAGGGTATCTCAGATAAAAACAAAGGCACTCTTAAAATTAAGGGCCTATATGCAAAGGAGGATAGAAGGTGAATGAGATTATTAAAGATGCTTTAAATATCGTTTCAAAAATTTTAATCGCTGATGCCGTAACTGCACCAAAAAGTGTAGGAAGGGATGATATTGTTGTTAGTCTCGTAACGGACAGCGAAGAAAAATCAAAGATTTTTAAGAAAATGTATGAGATTACAGAAAGGACGAAACTAACATTTTATAAAAGGGATGCAATCAACTGCGAGAGTGTAGATTATATTATTTTGATTGGGTTTAAACTATTTTATCATAGATTTGATTGTGGCTTCTGTGGTTTTTCGGGATGTGATGAGTGTATAGAAAAAGGGGGAGTGTGTGCTATATCGGCTACAGATGCGGGTATTGCGATAGGTAGTCTAGTTAAACTTGCTTCCATTTTTGGCATAGATAATAGAATTATGATATCTTTAGGGCAAGCGGCCAAAGAAGTAGGCTATTTTAAAGAGAAAATTGGTGGAGCCTACGGTATCCCGCTATCGGCAACCACCAAAAATCCGTTTTTTGATAGAAAAATTAAAGTTTAATGGACAACTTTCTGAACTTTATTTGCTTTTATACACTGGGTGCAAACGTACATTCTCTTTACTTTCCCGTCTACGTAAACTTTAACTTTTTGGATATTTGGGTACCATTTTCTTTTTGTCCTGATGTGTGAGTGGCTTACCTTATATCCCACTAAAGCTTTTTTACCGCAAATTTCACATCTTCTTGCCATCTCAAACCTCCACTTTTTGTGCTCAAAAGCTTATATCAAAATTAATTGCTTTTCTCAACTGTTTTATTTGTGTTAATTTTGAGTAAATCGTAGAAAATACATTTTCTTGTTATGCCTGTTATTAGAAAAGTGCATCCAGCGGCTTTGATTAGGTTATTTTTTGTTATACAACCGATTAAAGTGAGTAAAGAACCTCCAATAAGCCTAAGCTCCCTGTCAATTCCACCAATATTGGGTTTTAAGTTTAGCATTGTTAACCTCCGTTTTTTATACTTCTAATTTTGTATTTATTTATATAGACAAGCAAAGCTAAAATGGTTAGTAAAATTGTTGAGTAAACAAAAAATTCAAAGATAAGTTTGTTAAAATAGACGCCAAAGATTTTTATGAATACGAGCGCTACTACTACTATTTGAAAGAAGGTTGAAACTTTACCAAACATTGATGCTTTGATTTCTATTACGTTTTTATTTTTTAAAGACAAAATTTCTATGGTGCTCCCTGTAGCCAGTATAACATCTTTAGAAATCACAACGGCAAGCAGTAAAATGGGTATATATCCTTGGGTTGCAAGTATTAGAAATGTGTAGTTTATTAGTATTTTGTCTGCCATAGGGTCTAAAATTGAACCTAATTTTGTCTGTTGATTTAATGTTCTAGCTAAAAAACCGTCAACAATGTCACTCGCTGCCGCTATTAGAAATAGGCAAAATGCCAGCTTATAATGGTTTTCTATAAGCACTATTGAAATTGGTATTGCGAATAATATTCTGAATATTGTTATGGAATTGGGTAGGTTTAGTCTTTGTTTCATTTTTAGTGTATGATTTTAAAAAATCTATTAAACCTTACTTGTAATGGGTTGAAAGTCCATGATCCATATATGATGAACGCTTTACCAACTATATTTCTTTCTGGAACAAAACCCCAGTATCTTGAATCGTATGAGTTATCTCTATTGTCACCCATCATGAAATAGTCATGTGGTGGAACTTTAACTGGTCCCCAATTGTCTCGAGAGCCCCAAAGTGTTTTAAATAAACGAACTTCAGTGCTTCTTGGATATATGTGAGGGTCTCTGTGAACCACATACGGTTCTATAACCCTTTTACCGTTTCTGTAAAGTACTTTGTTTTTCATCTCAAGTACATCTCCAGGTACACCCTCACATCTTTTGATAAAATAAATACTTCTATCCTTTGGCCATCTAAATATTACTACATCGCTGTCTTTCGGATGGCTTATTGGTATAATTATTTTGCCCGATATTGGAATCCTGATTCCATAAATAAATCTGTTTGCCAAAACGTGGTCTCCAATTAGCAATGTTGGCTCCATTGATGCAGATGGAATTTTGAAGGCCTCCACAAAGAAAGCCCGAATAAACATAGCTATTATAAAGGCTATTACTATAGATTTTATCCATTCTGCCAGTTTGCTCTCTTTTTTGGGTTTATTATAATCCATCAACTAATCCCCCTTTATTTCTACAAGCTTTATAAACGCCTCTTTTGAAATGCTTATATTACCTAATTGCTTTAATTTTCTCTTACCTTCTTTTTGCTTTTCTAGAAGTTTTTTCTTTCTTGTTATGTCCCCACCGTAACATTTTGCTAAAACATCTTTGCGTAGGGCGTTTATTTGTTCTTTAGCTATGATTTTCCCACCAACTTTAGCTTGAAGTCTTATTTCAAACAACTGTTTTGGTATATATTGTTTTAAATTTTTCAACACTTCTCTTGCTATCCTATATGCCTTGTCCTTTGGAACAATTAAAGAAAAGGAGTCTATTTCTTTTCCATTTATCAGGATAATTAGTCTTGTTAAATTTCCAGCTTCAAATCCTTTAAACTCATAATCAAATGACGCATAGCCTCTTGATAGTGATTTAAGCTTATCATAAAAATCAATTAGTATTTCTGCGAGGGGAACGTCATATTTAATTAATACTCTGTCTGTCGCAATGTATAAAATTTCTTTTTGCTTGCCTCTCTTTTCTTGTAGCAGTTTTAATAGATTGCCCACATATTCTGCAGGCGTTATTATTTCAACCTCAACATATGGTTCGAATATCGTTTTTATTTTTTGTGGCGGGGGTAGTTCAGATGGATTGGATATCTCTATAATTGACTCGTCTGTTTTCTCAATTTTATATAAAACTGTTGGGGTAGTCATTACAACATCTAATCCAAATTCGCTTTCTAGTCTTTCACGTGTTATGTTCATGCTTAAAATACCTAGAAAACCGCATCTAAAACCAAAACCCAAGGATTCAGATTTCTCTTTTTCTATGGTTAAAGAGGCATCGTTTAGTTGTAGTTTTTCCAAGGCATCTCTTAAATCATTGTAATCTTCTGTTTCTGTTGGATATATGCCAGCAAATACAAAAGGTTTTGGTTTTTTGAAGCCAACGAACGGATTGTCTGTGGGTCTATCTGGCGATGTTATAGTATCCCCGACTGTTGCTTCTTTAATGTTTTTAATATTAGCTACAAGGTAGCCTACATCTCCTATAGAAAATTCGTTAGCTTTTTTTTGTTTAGGTGTGAAATACCCCAACTCTTCAACTTCATACTCTTTCTTTGTTGAATAAATCATGACTTTGTCGCCTACCCTAATGGTTCCGTCAAAAACCCTTATTATAGAAACTACTCCCCTGTAATTATCATACCATGAGTCAACAACCAGTGCTCTAAGAGGTGCGTTTTTGTCTCCTTTTGGTGTAGGAACTCTTTTTACTATGGCTTCCAATACTTTATCTATATTTGTACCGTTTTTTGCAGATATTTCTATTGCCTCACTTGCATCTATACCTAAAGCGTCTTCTATTTCACTCTTTGTTTTATCAATGTCCGCACCGGGTAGGTCTATCTTATTTACCACTGGTATTATTTCAAGGTCGTTGTCTATAGCTAGATAAGCGTTAGCTATGGTTTGTGCTTCAACTCCTTGTGTTGCATCCACGACAAGTAAGCAACCCTCACATGCCTTTAGGCTTTTTGATACCTCATAACCAAAATCAACGTGACCGGGTGTGTCTATCATGTTTAAAATATAATCTTCTTCTTTAAAATTATATGTAAGCCTGACAGTCTGAGCCTTGACTGTTATCCCATGTTTGCGCTCAACTTCTAAGCTGTCAAGAATTTGTTCCTTCATCTCACGCTTATCTAAAGCTCCTGTGAACTCTATCAGTCTATCAGCAAGCGTGCTTTTACCGTGATCTATGTGTGCTATTATTGAAAAGTTTCTAATTCTACTTTTGTTCATAGGTTTTCTTCAACCTTACCTCAAGTTCTTTTTCAATTGTATATGTTTTGTAACGCATAGATTTTAATTTTTTGGACACCACTGCATCTATTGTTTTAAAGGTTTCTTCTAATACTCTAAGAGACTCTTCGATACGCTTAGTGTTTGCCTTAAATATATCAAAGATGTTTGCCCTTTTTTCTTCTATATTGCTTGAAAGTGAAGTTCCAACGTCGTTTTCTGTTTCTCTTGACAGTGTAAAATCAAAATTTTTTTCTATTGTTGCTAGCTCCGACCGCAATGTTTTTATTTTGCTTGTTGCATCTTTGTTGTCTAAAACAAAACGTGCAATATCTTCTACAACCCTTAATCCTTCTCGTGTTCTGTTAAAATTTGCATCTATCATACGTTTTATCTTATCGTTGAACGTTTCCACAGGTAATTAAACTCCTTTTCGTAGACGTTTGCAATATCTAACCTGTCAATTATCAAAACATTTTCATCATTTATCTTGAAGGCAGAAGCTGTCCAATTTGCAGAGCCAGTTATAACTACGCTTTTGTCTATAACTGCAAATTTGTTGTGCATCAAACCTTCTCTATCCCATGCTATATGAGGTGCTGCAAATCTAACACTAATTCCGTTTTCTTTTAAGAATGAGTATTTTGTGTATTTATTACCAGGTCCGTTGGCAGACCTATCCAGAATCACTCTTATCTTAACGCCCTTATTTTTTGCTCTAACCAAAGCTCTTGCAATAGGTCTTGATGTGAAATCGTAGACGGCTATGTCTATAGATTTCTCACTTGAGTTTATTTCATCTATAATCGCATCCAATGCTTCATAAGACGGTGTAAAATAGACATAGATTTCCCTTGCTACCGAAATTTTTGTTAATACAAAGATTGAGAAAATTATAAAAAATACTACTTTTCTAAACATTGTAGTTTGGTGGCTCCTTTGTCATTATTATATCATGAACGTGGCTTTCCCTTAAAGATGCCTCTGTTATTTGGACGAATACAGCATTTTTCCTGAGTTCATCTAGATTTTTAGCTCCCAGATAGCCCATTCCAGATTTTAGTCCTCCTACTAGCTGATATAAAACGTCACCAACCTCTCCTTTGTAGGGTACCCTACCCTCTACACCTTCAGGTACTAGCTTTTCTGGTTCTATATCATCTTGGAAGTATCGGTCTTTACTTCCCTCCTTCATGGCTTCAATAGAGCCCATTCCCCTGTAGATTTTATACTTTCTACCTTGATAAATCACACTTTCACCTGGTGATTCTTCAGTTCCTGCAAGCAAATTTCCAATCATAACAACTTCTGCTCCAGCTGCCAGAGCTTTGACCATATCGCCAGAAAATTTAATCCCTCCATCTGCTATAATTTTTTTGTCATACAAGGCTGCTTCTTCGGCACATTCGCTAATTGCCGTGATTTGTGGCACGCCAACACCAGCAACGACACGTGTTGTGCAGATAGAACCTGGCCCTATACCAACTTTAACTACATCAGCCCCAGCTTTTATTAAATCTTTCGTTCCTTCTTTTGTAGCTACATTACCACCAATAACTGTTATATTAGGGAAATTGCTCTTTATTTTGTCAATAAGGTTTAATACATACATTGAGTGGCCGTGTGCAGAATCTACAACTATTACATCAACACCTACATCAATCAAAGCCTTTGACCGCTCAAGTCCATCTTTTACTGAAACTGCGGCTCCGACAAGCAATCTCCCGTGCATGTCTTTTGATGCCCTGGGATACTCTTTTTTCTTTCTTATATCTTTTATTGTTATCAGTCCTTTAATTTTAAAGTTTTCATCAACTATTGGTAGTTTTTCAACTTTGAATTGTTTTAAATAATCTTCAGCTTCTTGAAGCGTTATTCCTTCTTTGGCGGTAATTAAGTTGTCTTTTGTCATCGCGTCTTTTATGGGTTTTGAGTAATTTTTTTCAAATTGTACATCTCTATTTGTTATAATTCCTATAAGCGTTCCATCGTTAAGGGTAACAGGTATGCCGGAAATGTGGTATTGTTTCATTAAATTTAATGCATCGTTTATAGTTGAATTTGGGTCTATTGTAATAGGGTCAAGTATCATTCCGCTTTCCGATTTTTTTACCCTTATCACATGCCTTACCTGTTCGTCTATACTCATATTTTTGTGTATTATGCCTAACCCTCCTTGTCTTGCCATTGCAATGGCCATTTTATGCTCAGTAACAGTGTCCATAGCGGCAGAGATGATAGGGGTTTTTAGAATCAGCCTTTCTGTTAAATATGCCGTTACGTCAGTCTCTTTGGGTAGCACCTCTGATTTGTTAGGCAGAAGCAGCACATCATCAAAAGTTAAACCGTATCCGCTTTTCAATCTCATATTAAATCTCCAAATATTTAAAGTTTGCTACGTTTAACACTATATTTTTTAACCTATTTAGAAGGGATAGCCTGTTATTTCTCAAACTTTTATCCCTATCCATAACCATAACTTTATCAAAGAAAATATTTACAGTATCTTTTATAGAGGTAATTCGTTTAAGAAAATCAAAATAGCGTCTATCTTTTAAATAAACATCCAACTCGTTCTCTATATCTCTAATTTTTTCAAAAAGCTCTTTTTCCTCATTCTGTATAAATAACTCTTCGTTAACGTCCAAACATTCAAAGTCTTTTACGATATTAAAGACCCTTTTAATAGTAAACTGTTTATCTTTATTTGTATCTTCTTGTACAAACCTATCTATTGCCAAAAGTCTCAAATATGTATCGTAAATGTCATCAAAGTTAAAAGTAACTGATTTAAGTAGGTCATGCGGGTAATTACTATATAAATTCTCGAAACGTATTTTAAAAAACTCCATTATCTCGTCGAAGTTTACATCTTTTTTGTAAAGTTCTGCCGATTTTTCCAATATCATCCTTAAGTTAACGAATATCTTGTTTTCAATGATTGTTCTAATTATTCCAATGGCTGCCCTTCTCAGTCCGTAGGGGTCTTTTGCTCCTGTAGGTTTTAGGCCAGCAAAAAAACCGCCGACAATTATATCCACTTTGTCGGCAATGGATAAAGATATGCCTGCTCCTGTTTCTGGAATTTCATTATCTTTTGGCAAGTATTGTTCATAAATTGCTTGAGCCACTTCTTTATCTTCACCTGAGATAAAAGCATACTCTCTACCCATAACCCCTTGAAGTTCCGGAAATTCATAGACCATTTGAGTGAGTAGGTCGGCTTTTGAAAGGTATGCAGCCCTTCTGGCTTTTTTTTCATCAAATCCTAATAAATTAGCTGTGAAGCCAGACAGTTCAATAAGTCTCTGTGTTCTTTCAAGTTGTGTACCCAATTTTTCATGAAACAACATATCGCTTAATTTTTCAACAAAACTCTCGAGTTTTTCTTTTTTATCTTCCTCAAAAAAGAACTCCGCATCAGAGAATCTCGCTTTTAAAACGCGTTCATATCCATTTCTAATAATATCTATGTTGTTTGCTTTTATGTTTGAAATTGCAGCAAACATATTTAGAAGTTTACCGTTTTTCGTAAAAGCAAAATATTTTTGATGGTCTTTCATGGATGTGACAAGAACTTCTTTTGGTAATTTTAAAAAACCGTCTTCAAACTTACCAATTACCACAACAGGATATTCGACTAAATTAACTACCTCTTTAAGTAAATCATCGTCGTAGATTAGTTGAGCATCTTGTTCTTTTGCCGTGTTTTCCAATTCTTTCAGTATCAAGTCTTTTCTTTTTCCTTGACTGACTATGACAAAATTTTCATCTAATTTACTTTCATAATTTTCAAAGTTTACTTCTATCTTTCCCTTTGACATAAATCTATGTCCAAATGTATAGCTATTAGCTTTTTTACCCATGAATTCAAAGTCAATAGGTTCGTTGTTTATCAAAAAGAGGACGTTGTGAACCGGTCTAACATATTCATACTCTCCATCGCCCCATTTCATTTTCTTGTAGAAGTGGATGTTTGTAAATATATTTTTTATAGCTTCAACGGCTAGAGGCTTTGTTTCTAATACATCACCCTTCTTTACAATTACTGCATATTCACCCTTTTTTGTCTCTTCAAAGCTCAAATCTTCTTCAGCTGCATTGTTCTTTTTTAAAAATCCCTCTAATGCTTTAGTGGGTTTTCCATCTTTGAAACACACGCTCTTTGGCGGCCCATAAATCTTTTTATCTTCTTGTTTTGTTTTCTCCTCGAATTCAAATTTCAAAGCCATTCTACGTGGTGTTAAGTAGAATGTTGGTTCTTTATATGGAATATTCCTATCTTTCATCTCCTTTGTGAAAAGCTCTAAAAGATTATTTTCTAAATGTGCCATTTCACTCGTTGGGAGTTCCTCTAGAAAAACCTCAAATAGTAGGTTCATAGTTCACCCTCCACGTACAGCTTAGCCACTTTAGCAACCATTTCTCTTACACGTTTTATAAATGCAGCTCTTTCTGTAACACTTATTGCGTTCCTTGCATCAAGCAAATTAAACACGTGAGAGCACTTCATGCAGTAATCGTAAGCCGGCCTTACAAGTTTATTTCTTAAACAATTTTCAACTTCATCTTCATACATTTCAAACAGTTTAAACAGCATTTTAGTATTTGCAACTTCAAAATTGTACACAGAGTATTCATACTCGTCATGCTTATATATATAACCATAGGTATATTTATCATTCCACTTCATATCAAAGACGTTATCAACTCCCTGTATGTACATGCCGAGCCTTTCTGTGCCGTATGTAATTTCGACAGGTATTGGTTTTAGGTCATATCCCCCAACCTGTTGGAAATATGTAAATTGGGTTATCTCCATGCCGTCAAGCCACACTTCCCAGCCTAACCCCCAAGCTCCTAATGTTGGTGATTCCCAATTATCTTCAACAAATCTAATATCATGTTCGTTTAGCTTTATTCCTAAAAACTCTAGGCTTTCTAAATATAAATCCTGTATATTTTCAGGTGATGGCTTCATTAAAACTTGGTACTGATAGTAATGCTGAAGTCTATTGGGATTCTCTCCATAGCGCCCGTCTGTTGGTCTTCTTGAAGGTGCAGGATAAGCAGCGCTCCAAGGTTCATTTTTTAAGGATTTTAGTGTTGTTGCCCAATGAAACGTTCCGGCTCCAGCTTCTATATCGTAAGGTTGCAGCATTACACATCCCTTACTTTTCCAAAATTCGTTTAAACCTAAAACCACATTTTGATAATTCATAATTTTTCCTCCAACTCAAAAATAGCCACTACTGGTGCATGATCAGACGGTTTCTTCTTTCTTCTAAAACTTTTATCTATGAAACATTCAACACATTTTTCTGCTAATTTGGGTGTAGCCCAAATGTAATCTATTCTTAACCCTATATCTTTCCAAAATCCCCCTGCCCTATAGTCCCACCAACTAAATGCTTTTCCTTTGTTAAACTTTCTGAACAAATCCACAAATCCCCAGCTGTATAGATCTCTCAAAGCTTTTCTCTCTTCTGGATGAAATCCTATCTTACCTTCCATTGCTTCTTTGTCATAAACATCAATTTCTTCCATTGCCACATTAAAATCCCCTAAAATTATCAAATCATCATCTATTGAAAAGTTTTCATCCAAAAAATCCTTTAGCTTGTAAATGAAGTTTATTTTGTACTGAAAGGCTTCTGTTCCAGGGGATTGGCCATTTGGAAAATATAGATTTATTATTGTAATGTCGTTAATTTTCGTAATAAGTGTTCTTTTTTGATTTACTTTTTCGTTGAATATGTGCGACTTAACATTTTCAAATGGAAATTTTGATAATGTAGAAACACCATTGAAACGTTTTTCACCAAAAATTGCAACGTTATATCCTATATTTTCGAATGCGTCCTTTGGAAACAATTTATCCTCTACTTTTGTTTCCTGCATACACACAATGTCAGGATTTTTGTGTTCTATAAATTCTAAAACCAACGGTAATCTTGCTCTAATCGAATTTACGTTCCATGTAACCACTTTAATTTTCATTCTTTTCACCCTTCAATCTTAAAAAAACAATAATTGTTGCAAAGACAATGAAGAATCCCACTGTATTGGCGCTTATAAGTACAATATCTTTTCTTAAAAGTCCATACACTATCCAAAGCAACAAGCCAATGGCTATCTGCATCATCATCATAAGGCTTAAGCCTTCGGTTTTCTTTGTTTTTATCAGTTTTAAAAACTGCGGCACAAAACTAAAAGTTGTCAATGTCGCAGCCGTGAAGCCTACGGCGTTTATAAACGCATTACGCATCAAAATCCATACTCTTTATATACAAATCTTCAAATCTATTTTCGTTGGCTATTTCTATGTACTCTATTTTTTTTGCTATTTTCTCTATCTTGTTTCTTTCTTCTTCGCAGAACAACCTAACACCACCCTTAATTGAGCTGTTGCCAAGCATAACAAATTCATCTCCAAAAGACAATAAACCTGAACCGGTAATTTCCTCTTTTGTTAGCGTTCTTGAAAAGCCACCACCTATAAATACCTTCTCTGGTTCTGGCGCTCCTTTTCTGTCAAGTAAAAGTTTTAGACCAGTATTTATAGAGGCTTTTACAAGTTGAAAATTTCGTATTGAATTTTGTGTCAAATATACTCCTTCTGCTAGCATAAAACCTTCTTTTTTTATTCGATTAATTAAGCTAAATGGAGCTTCTGCTTCCCATGGCTTCACTATTTTCCCGCTTTTGTCTATAATGCCATGTTTTCTAAGTAGACTTATTGCGCTCACAAGCCCCGAGCCAGCTATTCCTGTGGGTTTTTTGTTATTTATGGTATAAACCTTGAAACCGTTTTCTAAGCTTACCTTGTATATTGCACCATCCTGGGCGATACTACCATAATCTATATTTACACCTTCAAGAGCTGGGCCTGCAGGTACGCTAGATGAATAATAGTTTTCACCTATTTTTAAAATAAACTCGCAATTTGTTCCTATGTCAATAAATATAAAATTTTGATTTTCTGGCAGTATACTCAAAGCTGACGTTATGTCCGAACCGACAAAGGCACTAATTACTGGCGGAACGTATAACTTTATGTCATCAAATTTTCCTTTAAAACTGCCTTTAAACGGCGGTGTGTATGGATATTCTCCAATAGATTTTGGGTTAAAACCCAAGAAGAACGAAAGCATAGTTGGATTAGCACATGCTATCATTGAGTCTGGTTTTTTAAAATCAGAAATTAATTTTTTGATTATGTTATTTATTGTTTTATGTAATGTTTTAAATCCACCTTCATTGGAATATGCAATTCTTGTTATTACATCGCTTCCATATGCAATTTGGGGGTTTAGCATATTTAATGTCTTTTCTATTTTCCCTTTCTCTATATAAGCAATGGCAATAGTCGTAGTTCCTATATCTAAAGCAATATGGGATTTATCATTATCGCAACAAGGTTCTGCCTCGATTTGAGCAAATACGGGCTTGACTTCTTCAATTTCTATGATTGCCTCGTTTTCTAGACTATGAAGACATGCAAGTCTATAACCTTGATCTATCTTTTCTTTTAAGGTAGCTTTTTCGTGTTCAAAGGGTTTTGGAGGGTTGTCTAAGAATTTAACCAAACACTTTTTGCATATACCCTTGCCACCGCAATAGGCTGTGATGAAGATGCCGTTTTTGTGCAAGATCTTTAATAGATTTTCTCCTTTCTTAAGTTGAAGCTCGCTGATTTTGTCTCCATGTTTTACCGTTAATTTCATGACTTAAATTTACAAAAAACGTTTAAATCAATCAAAGATTTTGTTAAAATTGCTTTGTGAACAATAAGTATAAGTTACCAAACGTTTTTCAACTGTGGTATGGATTTGATGATAATGTTCCTGAAATCTACAGCTCATTCATTGAGCACAATAGAGGAGTTTTTGAGAAAATTCCAGGCTACAGGCTCATAACAACATCTGAGATAAACGATTTTTTAAGTAAACACAATTATGAGCTCTCAAAATTTAAAAAATTTAACTTTAGATTTCAGTCAGATATAGTTCGTTTTTTGATTCTTTACCACCAAGGTGGTTTATATCTCGATTTGGATATAAAGATGAATGACAACTTTATTGATTTGCTTGAGATTTTGGTCAACCAATACTCGGATTGTGACGCCATGCCCGAAAATTGGCGTATTTACTTTCTCTGGTTCCAGAAGGGCTCTAAAAATTTGAAAACGATTATCGACTTCTATATGAAATTAAAGTTTTTAGACTACGATTACAACATATTTCAACTCGGTGGCCTGTCAGAAATGGTTGATGTAAAGCTAATCTCTTTATCAAAGCTGGATTTGTACCTGAAGCACTTCGTCATGTCTGGTTAGTTTATATGCTTTCAATCCTTTTTCATATAACAAGAATGTTACTTTAATAAGGTTTCCTAGAATTGCAGCAAAGTTTTCGAAAGGGACTTAAATTTTTAACTTTAAGAAACTATATTGACGTAAGAAAATTGCAAGGCTTAAGAAATCCTTATAAACTCAAGCAAAAAGCATAACTTTTTTATTGATAGATATTTACCAATTTGCTATAAGTTTCGACGGAGAGGTGGCCGAGTGGTCGAAGGCGGCTGACTCGAAATCATGTCGCAAACACCTCATTCAGCACCTCAACCGTTAGCAGAAATCCTTATCACTAAAGCAATTCTCGTAATTCGCTGGTTTCAGTAACCAAGTGCTCACACCGTTTTTTACACCTATTTTACACCTGTTGGCTTTTTAAAAGAACATTTTAGGGTATTTTACCCTAAACTAATCAAACTTTCCAACCTAAATCCTCGAGTAGCTTATCTATTAGTGCATCCCAATCTTTAACCTTTTCAAACTTGATTTTATCCGATGCTTTATAGCGGTTATAAGTTCTCTCCTCGCTTTTCTTGAAGTAATCAATTATTTTCCTTTTAGGTGTATCTTTAGTAAACTTCTCAAATATTCTCTTTTTAATCCTGTTTTGCCTTTTCTGGCATGTTAAATTGCCACATACAACTTGATTATCCTTACTTGCAACAAACTCCTTACCACAGATAGCACATAGCTTTTTACGATTAAATAACTCACTAATCTTGCTCCTAATATCTTCAAATGAAAACTGCTTTAGGTTAGGTGAATAGTGGTTATCAATATATCCAAGTTTAACAAGTTCATCTTTTACCTTTCTAATCTCATTTATTTCATCAAGCTTATGTGGGTCCAAATACTTTCTGTTATATTCCTCGCTATAGAACTTGCTAACATCCTCAACATTATAAATGCCAATATAATCAGCAAATATAGCACCTAACATAGGCATAATACCTTTATATGCTATTTTGTTAGCTATTGTGTATTGTATTATTATCTTCCTTTGTATTTTATTACAA
>WFYS01000003.1 GCA_015490005.1 Desulfurellaceae bacterium
GCTTAGGCCTTATGGAGCATGGAAAATTTCTCTTTCTACCGTTTAGTTATAAAATGGCCGATAAAAAAGACCTTAATATACAGCAAAATAAAATATGGGAAGCTTACTCTATGATTATTATGATTTTATACCTGCCACTTGGGCTTTTGCTCGCTTGCATTGCAGTTTTACAAATGATTAGCTTATTTATAAGTATAATTGGTATACCTGTTGCACTGGTTATTTATAAGTCTCTAGGCGTCTATCTAAACCCAGTTAACAAAAAATGTGTTCCTATAGTAGATAACTAGAAGAAAAGCTATGTAAACTTAGGGTTTTTATCCTAGGATTACACTTTATTACAACAAATACAAATTGTTTGGTAAAAAAGATAGAAAAAGAGAAGTAAAATAAATATTTTTAAATAAGGGCAATTTTATAGTTTTATAGTGCTTCCGTAATTTTTAGAGACCGTCCCCAATTTTTTGTAAGCACCCTTTCTCCTAAGACCATTATACACAATTTCACCTGATATATCCTGTAAATCCTCCTAACTAACAGTTAATGCCAGATAAGTCTGATGACTTATCTGGTATTGAATATTAAAATAAAGGCGGAAAGCTTTTTTGCTTTACGCCAAACAAAAAGGAGGATTTATCTATGCTTGTGAACAGGGAAGAGATAAGAAAGTTGATGAAGCAGGGAAAGCTGTCGAACCAGGAGGACTTAAACTCTATCTTTAGAAGTATGATAAAGGATGCCATAGAAACGATATATGAGGGTGAGCTAACAGAAACATTGGGATATGGTAGGTATGAGAGAAAAAGTAAGAAAGGTGTAGAAAAAAAGGTTGGCAGACCAATTGGGTAGAACTTATATGGGGTTTTATGGTATAAATGGAGGAGGAGGTGCGGAATGAGGGATAGAATTGTTTTTCAGAAAGTTATTTTAGATTTTTGGAGGTAGAGAAATGGAGAGGCTCAGTCAACTTGCTATTAACGACGAGGGTTTCATCTTTGACCCATATACAGGCAACAGCTATACAACTAACAAAACAGGTATCTTAATATTAAGTGAGCTAAAAAATGGAAAAAGCGGGGAGGAAATCGCCAAAATCACATCAGAGAAGTTCAATATTGAACATTCTGTTGCTTTAAAGGATGTTACGGATTTCATAGAACAGCTGAGATCGCTATCCTTGTTATAAAAAATGTCAAAGGTGAAGAAAATGAAGAAACTGTGCATTGGAGTTACAGGCATTAATGCTGTGGACAACCCGGGACCGGGTATAGGCGTAATAAGGAGCTTAAAAGAGTGTAAAGACCTAAATGTTGAGATAGTGGGATTGGCTTACGATGCAATGGAACCAGGGATATACATGGACTGGCTTGTTGATAAATCCTTCATTCTTCCATATCCATCTACATCCGAAGAAGAATATATAAGTAGATTGCTATATATAAAAGACAGAGTCTGTATTGATATGATAATACCCACTTTGGATGCAGAAATGCCCTTTTTTATCAAATCAAAAGAAAAATTAGAATCATACGGAATTAAAACATTCACTCCTTCTCAGGAGCAGTTCAATTTAAGAAGCAAGGCAAAGCTTGAGGAAACGAGTTTAAAGATAGGCATAAAAACACCCAAATCAAAGACTGTCACATCTTATGATGAACTAACAAAAGCAATTGAGGAGTTGGGTCTGCCCGTAATGGTCAAAGGTGCATTTTACAAAGCATACAGGGCATACACACATCAAGAAGCAGTAGGTTTTTTTAGAAAAATTGTAGCAGAATGGGGATACCCGGTTATTGTTCAACAAGTCGTAAGTGGGGAGGAGATGAATGTTGTGGGTGTCGGTGATGGTAAGGGAGGAGATTTAGGTTTGGTTGCAATAAAAAAGCTCTGGATTACAAGTCTCGGCAAGATATGGACGGGTGTAACGGTTAAAAATGGCAAGCTATTTGAGCTTGCTAAAACTTTTATAGAAAAAACCCTCTGGAAAGGGGCCTTCGAGCTTGAGTGTATAGTTGATCATAATGATATTTACTTAATAGAGGTAAACCCAAGATTTCCGGCATGGATATATTTTGCCACAGGCGTTGGGATAAATTTACCATCAAGAATGGTAAAAAAGGCATTTGGAATGGATTTTGACAACTCGACGGAGTATGAGGCTGGAAAACTCTATGTCAGATATACATACGACATCGTTACAGACCTATCACTGTTTCAAAAAATAACCATGAAAGGAGAAAGCCTATGAACAATACAATTTACGAAAAACCTATAATCAAGAAATTACAAACGGGATTTATGAACAAGTTTGGTACAGGTGTTTTTAAACGCATAAGAAAAGATATAGACGGTGTTGCTATAGAGAGGTTAGTTGAGCAATTCGGCAGCCCTTTATTTGTATTCTCTGAGAAAAAACTGAGGGGAAATTACAGAAAGCTGTATAACGCCTTCTCCAATCGCTATCCAAATGTTCTATTTGGTTGGTCTTACAAAACAAATTACTTAGATACTATTTGTAGCACTTTGCATCAGGAGGGCGCCATTGCCGAGGTTGTTTCCGAGTATGAATACAAAAAAGCCAAAAGGCTTGGTATTGACGGTAAAAACATAATATACAACGGACCATTTAAAACTATGGAAAGTCTTAAAGAGGCAGCAGAAGACGGCGCCATGATAAATATAGATCACTTTGAGGAAATACAGGACTTAGAAAATGTGGCAAAAGAACTAAACAAGAAGATAAAGGTTGGCATCAGGGTAAACATGGATACAGGGATTGTTCCGCAGTGGTCAAGGTTTGGTTTTAATATAGAAAGCGGACAGGCATTGGATGCAGTAAAAAGGATAAGCTACGGTGGTCATCTAATACTTAACGGTCTACACTGCCACATTGGCACATTTATTTTGGAGCCAAATGCATACTCCCAAGAAGTTAAAAAAATGGTCGAGTTTGCCTATAAAGTTGAAGATGAATTTGGCTACAAAATCGAGTATTTGGATATAGGAGGAGGTTTTCCTTCAAAGAACAGATTAAAGGGCGTTTACCTTCCACCAGAGGTTGTTGTTCCATCAATAGATGAGTTTGCGGAAGCGGTTTGTGATACACTACTTGAAAACCTAAGACCGAATGATTTCCCCAAACTTATTTTGGAAACCGGAAGGGCAATAGTGGATGAAGCGGGGTATTTGATAACAACGGTCCATGCCATAAAAAGGTTGCCCGATGGAACAAGGTCCTATATCATCGACGCCGGTGTTAACATTCTGTTTACATCATTCTGGTATAAATTCAATATTGAGATGGACAGAGAGGTTAGTGGCACAGCAGAACCCAGCGTAATTTATGGTCCCCTTTGCATGAATATAGATGTAATTGATGAATCTGTTAACCTACCACCACTCGAGAGAGGGACAAGGCTGATAATCTCACCTGTTGGTGCTTACAATGTAACACAATGGATGCAATTTATAATGTACAGACCTTCAGTTTGCATAATATCAGAGAAGGGAGAACCTTTACTTATCAGAGAAAAGGAAGACATGGAAGATATAACAAAACGGGAAATCCTACCGGAGGAATACGAACTCAAAAAATGAAAAACTACAAAAAATTCGCAGAATCCATAATAAGCAGCTATGCTGGCATATTCTTTGTTGACAGGTACTTCGTTGGATTTCTTTTACTAATTCTATCCTTCATAAATCCCAATATTGGCATCTCAGGTCTCTTGTGTGTCATCAGCTCATACATCTTTGCCAAATTTCTGGGTATGCACGAGCAGTTTCTCTCTTCTGGATTCTACACCTACAACCCACTACTTGTGGGCCTGTCAATAGGATATTTGCTTAAGTTTAATCTCCTAACACTGTTTCTTGTATCAATATCTGGCATCATCACATTCCTTTTAACCTTTAGCTTGGTTAGCGTATTATACCAATACCTAAAGCTGCCAGTGTTGAGTTTGCCATTTGTTGTTGTTAGCTGTATAGTGTATCTGGCATCAAGTCAATACAGCAACCTGTTTGTTAACGGATTTTATCCCCAAACACCCATCTTTGAGTGGGTAAACAAGCTACCATTGTGGTTTGTTGGTTTAACAAGAGCCTTGGGGGCAATCGTTTTTCTGCCTAATGTAATAAGCGGTTTTATCATACTGCTTGCTATATTTTTCGTATCAAGAATACTCTTCTTCTTAGCTGTAACTGGATATTTCACAGGCACACTAACAATAGCAGCTTTTACGGGTTCTTTTGTGCAGGCATTCAGCAATGTCAATTCATTTAACTTTATACTCATAGCAATGGCATTAGGAGGAGTATTTCTAATACCAAACGTAAAGAGCTATTCAATTTCAATAATAGCCGTAGTTTCATCGTCAATATTTTTATACGCCATCGAAAAGATTTGGTATCAATACGGAGTACCTGTCTTTACCCTGCCCTTTAACATCGCCTCCATGATGTTTTTATATGTGTTGGGCTTACTAAACTTTCCACTGATCACAAAGTTTTACAGGGGCACTCCAGAAAAAACGCTTGATCATTACCTAACCTACAACAGCAGGTTTCCCGGGACATACAGAACGCTATCTTTGCCTTTCTCCGGTGAGTGGACTGTCTGGCAGGGTATAAACGGTAAGTGGACTCACAAAGGCGCCTGGATGTACGCAATTGATTTCGTGATAACCGATGAAAATGGCAAAACATACAGTGGGGATGAGAAAATTATAGATAACTACTACTGCTTTAGAAAACCCATTCTGTCTCCAGCAAGAGGAAGAGTTGTAAAAATCATAAACGACATAGAGGATAACCCTATAGGTACAGTGAACAAAGATAATAACTGGGGAAATCTCATATTGATTTACGATGAAAGGGGCTTCTATGTTTTAATATGCCACTTGTTAAAGGGATCAATAAGGGTAAAAGAGGGAGATTGGGTGGAAAGGGGAAGAATATTGGCCTTGTGTGGCAACTCAGGATACTCTCCTCAGCCACATATACACATACATGTTCAGCTAACCAACAATATAGGTGCCCCAACCGTTCCTTTCAGTTTCATACAATACATAGACTCAAACAACAGGTATCACTCCAATGATATCCCAAAGGAGAACCAGAGATTAGCGCCCCTTTTCACAGACAAGGTCATGGACTTTAAAATGTCGTTTTTATTGGATGAACAGATGGAGTTTGAATTA
>WFYS01000004.1 GCA_015490005.1 Desulfurellaceae bacterium
AGGTTGTCTGCTCACTCAAGCGCTCCAAAATCGTCGAAATAGGCACACCTGCATCAAACAGCGTGGCAAATTGGCGTGTAAAAACAATCAGATCTTCTAACTTTACATGGCCAAATTTTACCCTAAGCTGGTTTATAATATTGCTCAGCTCATCAAACGCAGAGGCCTGCCCTAGAGCTTCAACCTCTATGCCATTATCGTATAAAAAAAGCAGCGCCTCATCTTGAGACGCCGCCTCTATAATGCCGGAAACCCTCTTGCCTTCAGTAGTGCCTTGATAGGCAAATTTCATGTGATTTTATTGACAACCACTATCATTAACAGTAATGGTCGGCGGATTAGTACTATTATTATATGTGACTGAACAATCTGTTTTATTATCGTACTCAAATGTACCATTATCTTGATCAAATATTTTATCAGCACCGTCAAGATTTATAGCTTCCGATATGCCATCTGAACTTGCAGTTGGATAACCATTGTCGTCTACATTTACAGTCGTTCCGTCGCTCATTGTTACGTTATCACCACCGCCCTGAGCAAGCCATTTAGCATGAACAATGCTAGCAGCAGATCTAATACTACCTGCCACACCTTGAATAGCAGATACTTTTGCATCCTTTGTAAAGCCAGCAAACTTAGGTACAGCGAAAGCCGCCAAGATACCCAAAATCACGATGACGATAATCAACTCAATCAGTGTAAAACCCTCTTTCCTCATCTCAAATACCTCCCAAAATTTTTTTAACCAGTTTATTATATAAATTCAAAACCTAAATTAACAATACTTTTTTCACCCCCCCTCCTTAAAAATCGGCTCTTTAATTAAAAACTAAAACATAAGCTTTACAAACACACCTCCAGTTTTTTCAGCAGCTTCACATAACTCCCTAACCTTTGAAAAATCTTCTCTGCAACCTCTTCATTGTAAGTATGCGATGTCAAATTTCTATCATCAACCATTCTAAAAAAATTCTCTAAATCATTTTCATCAACATAACCGTTCAAAAACAGCTCCCTCACACAAGCCTTTGGAGAACTGCACACAACTCCTTCCCTTATCTTTAGAAAAACCTTAACACACTTCCAGAACGCCTCGGTTGTGATTTCAAACCTTTGAATAGCAGAATCCCTATAAACTTCATAGTCTTTGTCTTCCTTTTTTGTGTTCTCAACTACCTCTTTTAGTCTATCAAAAGCTCTCTTAAAACTTTCTTTTCTTTTCTCTAAATCCACTTGATGCCCTCTTTTGACACTATATCCTTAAATTTTTCATTGTTATTTAAAACAACAATATCCACATTAAACGGCAGATTGGAATCTTCTAAAATTTCCCTCAATAAACTTATCTTCAAATCCACATCCTTCTTTTTGTAAATTCCCAAATCAACATCGGAAAATTTATTGTAATCACCCCTTGCCCTTGAGCCAAAAAGAAACAAATCAACCTCATCAGTCTCAAAGTATTCTTTTAAAAAAGCCTTCAACTCGTCAATTGACTTGATTTTTGAGCTAAAATTACCTTTTAATATTTGAGATATTTTCATGAAATCTATTCCTTAACAACTGTTGCTCTCAAAACCTCTTCAAGCGTTATAATTCCTTTCTTAACAAGCTCAAGGCCGCTATCCCTCATAAACCGCATACCTTTCTTTTTGGCCTTTTGTCTAATCTCGTCAATGGGTGCATTTTTGTTTATCAAGCTTCTTATGTCGATATCCATCTTCATCACTTCATAAATGCCAATTCTTCCTTGATAACCACTAAACTTGCACTTCTCACATCCCTCGCCTTTATACAAAACAATATCTTCATCCAAGTCCAATCTTTCGATTAGCTCTCTTTCTGGTTTGTATTCAACCTTACAATGTGGACATATCTTTCTCACTAATCTTTGGCCCACGACACCTATCAAAGATGTAGACACAAGGTAATTTTCAATTCCCATCTCAACCAACCTCACAGCACTAGATGCTGCATCGTTTGTGTGTATAGTGGACAAAACCAAATGCCCAGTCAGCGATGCCTGAATGGCAATCTCAGCCGTCTCTTTATCCCTAATCTCACCGATCATGATTATGTCCGGGTCCTGCCTCAGTATATACCTCAAAGCATTAGCAAAAGTCAGTCCAGCTGATTCATCGACATTTACCTGATTTATCAGTTTAAAGTTGTATTCAATCGGATCTTCAACGGTGATTATATTTTTCTCCGGTGTATTGAGTTTATTCAACGACGCATACAGTGTAGTTGTCTTTCCTGAACCTGTTGGACCAGAGATTAATATGATGCCATAGGGTTTTGAAATCATATCTTCATAAATACTTAGACTATACTCATCCATACCAATGTTTTGTAGGTTAAGAAGCGCCTTTTCTCTGTCCAAGATTCTTAAAACAACCTTCTCGCCGTAATTCGTGGGAAGTGTGGAAACTCTAAAATCCACCTCTTTAAAATTTCTTTTTATTTTAAATCTACCGTCCTGGGGCAGTCTCTTTTCTGCTATATTCATATTAGACATAATCTTCACCCTTGAAATAATAGCAGGATGTAATACTTTACTTAGGCTTAAAACCTCATGTAACACTCCATCGATTCTATATCTAACCCTCAAGATATCCTCATCCGGCTCAATGTGTATA
>WFYS01000005.1 GCA_015490005.1 Desulfurellaceae bacterium
TGGCTCTATATCCTTATGAACTCGTCACCTACGGTGAAACGGGTCAGGTATTCCAGAATTGGATGCAGTATAGGTTGGTTAAAAAGTACCTGCAAATAATGACAGATGAACAGACGCTTGTTGTTATGAGTGGCCATCCGTTGGGTCTTTTTCCATCTCATAAGGAAGCTCCAAGGGTGATAAACACAAACTCCATGATGGTTGGCATGTTTGACAACCCGGATGATTGGCATATAGCCGCACAGCTCGGTGTTGCAAACTATGGCCAGATGACAGCGGGTGGCTGGATGTATATCGGTCCACAGGGCATAGTTCACGGAACATACATTACGATCTTGAATGCTGCAAGGCTGTTTTTGGGCGTACCATGGGATCAAGACTTAAGGGGTCATCTGTTTGTAAGCTCGGGGCTTGGTGGCATGAGCGGTGCACAGGCTAAGGCTATAGAGATTGCAGGCGGCGTTGGCATTATAGCCGAGGTGGATTATTCGAGGATTGAGACAAGGAAGAACCAGGGATGGGTGAGCAAGGTTACGGATAGCTTAAAAGATGCGTTTGATATGGCAGGTGAGTATTTGGAGGCTAAAAAGCCCATCTCGATTGCATATCACGGGAATGTGGTTGACTTGCTTGAATATATGGTTGAAAACAACATAAAGCCTGAACTTATAAGCGACCAGACGTCGTGCCATGTGCCGTATGATGGTGGGTATATTCCTCAGGGTTTGACTTTGGATGAGGCACGCAGGATGATTAAGGAAAACCATCCGCTGTTTGTTGAGTATGTAAACAAATCTTTGAGGAAACACTTTGAACTGATAAAGACACTCCATGCAAGGGGCGGATACTTCTGGGATTATGGCAATAGTTTCTTAAAGGCCGTTTACGATGCGGGTGTGAAAGAGGTGGCTAAAAACGGTGAAACGCCAGATGAGGGCTTCATCTTCCCCTCGTATGTTGAAGGCATCATGGGGCCGCTTTACTTTGACTATGGCTATGGACCATTTAGGTGGGTCTGCCTTTCCCACAGGCATGAGGATTTAATAAAAACCGACAAAGCAGCAGCAGAGATCATTGACCCGACAAGGAGGATGCAGGATAGGGACAACTACCACTGGATTGTCAATGCCGAGCAGAACAAGTTAGTTGTTGGGACTGAGGCAAGGATTCTCTATGCCGATGCGCCGACCCGTGTAAAGATAGCCCTGAAGTTCAACGAAATGATAAGGAAGGGTGAGATAGGCCCTGTGATGCTTGGAAGGGATCATCACGACACAGGCGGCACCGATTCGCCATTCAGGGAGACGGCAAACATCAAGGATGGCAGCAACATCATGGCCGATATGGCTGTTCACTGTTTTGCCGGTAATGCTGCGCGTGGCATGAGCATGGTTGTGCTATCAAACGGTGGCGGTGTTGGCATAGGCAAGGCGATAAATGGTGGATTTGGGCTTGTTTTGGACGGTTCTGAGCGTGTGGATAGGATTATAGAGAGGGCACTTGATTGGGATGTGATGGTTGGCGTCTCAAGAAGGGCGTGGGCGAGAAATAAAAACGCAATAGAGGTGGCTAACGAGTGGAACGCAACAAAGCTCGGTATCATCACAATGCCAGAGATTGCTGACGATAAATTAATAAATGAGGTTGTAAAGGATAAATTAGGGAAGTAACCATGGCTGATTTGCTTATCATAAGGGCAAATATCTATACGCCAAGGGGCAGAAGTGCTTTAAAAGGCAAAGAGATGAGAGAAATTCACCACATTGACGATGGTGCCATAGCTGTAAAAGACGGTGTGATTGTGGATGTTGGAAAAACAGGTGAACTGTTTGAAAAATATAGGGATGCGAAAGAGATTGTTGATGCTAAGGGTAAGGCGCTTTTGCCCGGCTTTGTTGATCCTCATACACATGCGGTTTTTGTTGGCACCCGTGAAAATGAGTTTAAGATGCGACTTGAAGGCAAGACATATATGGAGATATTGAACGCTGGCGGCGGAATATTGAGCACGGTAAAGAGGGTTAGAGAAGTATCGAGGGAGGAGCTTGCCGAAGATTTAGTTGTAAAGGCACGAACCTTTTTAAACTATGGAACGACGACGATTGAAGCTAAAAGTGGCTACGGGCTCGATTTCGAAAATGAAGTGAAGATGCTTGAGGCGATTAGAATTGCGAATAGGGAAAGCCCGCTCGATTTTGTGTCCACATTTATCGGTGCCCATGCTGTGCCTTTGGAGTTTAAATCAAACAAGGACAAGTACATCGATATTGTGATAAACGAAATGATACCGTATGTGGCTGAGAACCGTTTGGCTGAATTTATAGATGTTTTCTGTGAAGGGGGTGTGTATACGCCTGATGAGACTTTGAAAATTTTGGAAGTCGGCTTGAAGTATGGCTTGAAGCCAAAGATACATTCCGATGAAATAAAGTCCATTGGTTGCTCAAACCTTGCAGAAAAGATTAAGATTTACTCATGCGACCACCTGCTAAAACTCGATAGCTCTGGTTTGGAGGCTTTGAAAAAGAGCGGTACCATGGCAACGCTCCTTCCCGGCACAGCTTTTAGCTTGAAAGAGGGTTTTGCCGATGTAAGCAGACTCATAGATAATGGTGTTGGTGTGGCTTTGGCTACGGATTTCAATCCGGGCAGTTCCTACTCTGAGTCCATGCCGGCTATCATTACGCTTGGCGTCCTTTTGATGGATATGTTACCCGAAGAGGCTTTTGTCGCTGCAACGCTCAATGCAGCATGTGCCATTGATAGGGGCAAAAGCATAGGAAGTATAGAGGTTGGAAAGCAGGCTGATTTCATCTTGCTCAAAGAGAATAGCTATTTGTTTATACCGTACCACTACGGCGTAAATCCCATTTTTGAAACTTACAAGAGGGGCAGAAGGGTTGCTCATCCAACAGATTGTTAACGGTTTAACCATAGGAAGTCTTTATGCCCTGATAGCCATGGGCCTGGCTTTGGTTTACGGCATCCTACGTATCATCCATGTTGCCCATGCTGGTGTCTATGTTGTTGGTGCCTATGCGGGTCTTTACACATTTCTTTTAACACATTCACTTTTACTTGCCGTTTTGTCATCCATGTTTTTTGCTGCGGTTGTCGGTATCGTTATTCAAGCTTTTGTCTATGTGCCTTTGGTGAAATACTTACCTTTAATCTCTTTAATCGCAAGCATTGGTGTGTTTATAAGTCTTGAGGAGTCCATAAGGCTTATCTTTGGACCGTATATAAAGTCGTATCCAGCTGGTCTTTTTAGCGGAGAATACCACATTGGCAGTGTTGTTTTGAGCCAGAGTCAGATATTGGTTATTGTTGTTAGTTTTGTATCCATACTTTTAATCTGATTTATCACGGAGAAAACGCGGTTTGGCTTGGCACTTAAAGCCGTTTCCCAAGATATGGAGATGGCAGAGACCGTATCCATAAACTCAAAGAACATGATTATGCTTGCATTTGCCTTTGGTTCTGCATTTGCCGGTCTTGCCGGTATGCTTGTGGGGATTTACTTTAACTCCGTTTATCCATCGATGGGAGATGTGCCAGCTTACAAATCCCTTGCTATCATTGTTGTTGGCGGTATGAGCAATATCTGGGGTGCATTTTGGGCGGCTTTGATTATCGGTGTCGTTGAGGCTGTGTCCATAGGCGTATTTAACATACCACTACCGAGGGACTCCTTGGCTTTCATATTCATGGTTTTGGTCTTGCTTATCAAACCTGAAGGAATAATGACCATATTCGGGAAAAGTAAAGCATGAGTGGTTATCTGATCACACTTCTCATTACCATAGGTATTTATATCATCCTTGCATTGAGTTTAAACATAATAGTGGGATATGTTGGTCAGGTTTCTTTGGGGCATGCCGCCTTTTGGGCTATAGGTGCATATTCCTTTGCCATTTTGACCACAAGGTACGGCTTGGGTTTTTTAGAGGCGAGCGTACTTTCTATTGTTATAACAACGATTATCGGCGTTTTATTGGGTCTTCCATGCTTGAGGCTTTCGGAGGACTTCCTTGCCATAGCAACCATTGGTATAAACTTCATTGTCCAGGGGATTTTCAATACATTTAACTACTTCGGCGGAGCAATGGGTATAGGCAACATTCCTTACCCTACAATCCACGGCCAAATGATTTCAAACTTCTCTTTTATGCTCATTGTTTACCTTTTTGTGGCAGTAACAATTGCCATTAGCTATATCTATAAAACTTCCTGGGCTGGGCTTGCAAGCTTTGCCATCAAAGACGATGAGACGGCAGCTACTGTAAGCAGCATTTCGCCTGTAAAGTTCAAACTGTTTGCTTTTGCCATAAGCTCGGCTTTAGTTGCCGTAAGCGGTATTCTCTATGCGTCATTTATGGGATTTATCAGCGCAAACGACTTTTCTTTTCCTGTGTCTGTGACAATTCTTGCCATGGTGATGGTTGGTGGTGAGGCAACGATAATAGGTCCCATATTCGGAGCAGTTCTTTTGATTATTTTGCCTGAGATTTTTAGACCCATTCACAGCTATAGGATGCTTGTCTATGGACTTTTAATTGTGCTCATGATGAGGTTTCAGCCAGATGGATTCTTTGGTAAGAGGGGTTTGGTGTGGAGCGTTTTGAAGAAATCCTGAATGCAGAGTCCATATCAAAGCAGTTCGGTGGCTTGAAAGCCTTAAGCGATATATCCTTTTATGTTAAAAAGGGAGAGATTTTTGGCATAGTTGGTCCAAACGGTGCCGGTAAAACAACGCTTTTTAATATTATAAGTGGGCTGATAAAGCCAAATGGTGGTAGACTGATCTACAAGAGGCGAGATATAACGCATTTAAGTGCTTTTAAGAGAGCTCAGATTGGCATAGGTAGAACATTTCAAGTTGTTAGGCCGTTTAGAAGTATGACGGTTTTAGAAAGTGTTGCCACATCGTTGGGCAAAGAGTTCTACAAGAACATGTTTGTCTCTTTAAAAAGATGGAAGACCCAGTCAACATTGGAACTGTCTGAAGGTATTCTAAAGGATGTGGGTTTGATTGATTTGAAGGATAGGAATGCTTCAGAGTTGCCATTGGGTTTACAGAGAAAATTGGAAATTGCAAGGGCGCTTGCGCTTACGCCTGAGCTTATACTACTCGATGAGTCCTTTTCTGGTTTAAGTTTCTCTGAGATGGATGAGTTAAAGGAGCTTGTTGTCAGTTTAAATAAAAAGGGCGTTACGATAATCATTATTGAACACAACATGCCTGTTGTTATGGAGCTTTGCGAAAGGGTTATGGTTATTAACTACGGCAGGAAGATTGCGGAAGGCTCACCCGCTGAAGTTGTAAATAACAGAGAGGTGATAGAGGCTTACCTTGGCAGAAGGTATCATTGAAGTTAGGGATCTGTCTGTTAGCTATAGGAAAATCAAGGCTTTGCGTTCTGTGTCATTAACAGTTAAAGAAGGCGAGTGTGTCTCCATTGTTGGTGCAAATGGAGCGGGTAAAAGCAGCCTGTTGAAGGCAATAGTGGGACTTGTTGAGGTTGAATCTGGGGATATTCTTTTTAAGGGTGAGCGAATTAACGATTATCCAACGCACAAAAGGGCAACTTTGGGGATTTCCTATGTTCCAGAGGGTGCCAGAGTTTTCCCAAAGATTACTGTTTTTGGAAATCTCATGCTTGGGGCTTATAGATTTAAGGACAGAGCTTTTATAAATGATAGACTGAAATTTGTCTTTTCAATATTCCCAAGGCTTGAGGAGAGGCAAAATCAACTTGCAGGGACGTTGTCTGGCGGTGAACGGCAGATGCTTTCGCTTGCGAGGGCGTTGATGGGAAACCCTCAAATTCTTATGGTAGATGAGATATCTTTAGGTCTTATGCCCAAACTTGTGGATGAGGTGTTTGAGGTTATCGATAATCTGCATAAAAAGGGCTTGACGATTTTCCTTTCCGAACAGAACGCCCACAAGGCATCAGAGGTGGCAGATAGGATTTACATTTTGGAACTTGGCAGAATTATAAAGGAAACAGATCCTAAAGGATTGTTAGAAGACCCACGCATTAAGAAAGCCTACCTCGGCATGTGATTTTTTGATTGAATGTAGCTTTGTCATTGTATAACATACATGCATGAAGCTTAAGGGTTTAGTTATAACGTTCCTGTTTGTTTTATTTTGTGCAACGCTTTCTTACGGCAAAATAATTAAGCAGGATTTTGATGCCCAGTATAAGTTCGACTTCAGTGGCCTCGTTGTGGGTAAGGGCACTCTCAAGGCATCCTTTAATAACGATAATCTAACCATTCTATTCAAAGGCAAGACGGTTTCTCTAATTAAGCTGTTGTATAGGCTTAATGTTGAAATATTAGACTCTGTTAATTTAAAAACCTTTAGAGATGTCTTTTACAAGAGCTGGTCTGAAACCAAAAAGAGGAAGAAATTTATTTATGTGAGATTTGATAATTCAACGCATGCAAAGGTAATTTATGAGAAAAATGGAGATAAAAAGAGTTATGAGCTATATCAAAAGAACGGGCTTTATTCACCGTTGAGTGTTTATCTGTTTTTCTTAACCCATAACTATGAGCTTGGCAAAACCTATGTGCGCTATATTGTTGTTTCTAAGCACATGTATAAGGTTTTGATTAAGCCTCTAACTTATGAAACGATCAATTTAGATGATTTAGGAAGGGATAAGGGTAAAACAGAGGCATTAAAAGTGGAATTGAGGTTTTTTAAGCTCAATTCTGACGGCAAGGTTGTTAAAAAGAACAAGGTTAAAGATGTTTTAGTCTGGGTCTCAATGAAACCACCCCAAATCCCGCTCCTCGCCCGCATGTGGCATGTAATAGGCGTGTTTGAAGCAAAGCTGACGAAGCTGAAGGTTGAGTGAAATTGTTTTAAACAAAGTCACGGCAAAAGAAAGAAACCTTAAAAATAATAACCAGGAATATAAAGCATTATCCAGAAAAAGAGCTTTTGTCTGAGTTTTCTTTGGGACTAATAAAATAATCTTGATATGTTTACATCTGATTTTTAGTTTTTAAACCTACTAAAAAGACAGGACCAAGTCACTCACAAAAACTTGAGAAGAGATTAGTCAAGATGGTATAAATAACTTGGGTTGAAAATGTTGGATTTAAGAAAGCCTTGTTCAATAGGTTAATTCATGGGAGGATAAAAAATGGCTTTTGTGCATTTGCATAACCACTCTGAGTATAGTCTGCTTGACGGTGCAAGCAAAATAAAAAACATGGTTGAAAAGGCAAAGAATAGCGGTATGGAAGCAATTGCCCTCACAGATCACGGCAACATGTTCGGGGCTTTGGAGTTTTACAAAACAGCAAAAGCAAATGGTATCAAACCCATTCTTGGCTTTGAGGGCTACATATCACCCACAACCTTGGACGACAAACAGACAAAAGGCAATTACCACATAACACTCCTTGCAAAGAACAAGAAGGGTTATGAGAATTTAATGTATTTATGCAGCATGGGTTTCTTGAAAGGCTTCTATTACAAGCCAAGAATAGATAAAAACCTATTAAGGGAGCACTCAGAGGGCATCATAGCAGGCAGTGCCTGCCTGCATGGAGAAATCCAGAGAAAGCTCTTAGACAACGACTTTGAAGGTGCAAAGAAAGCAGTTCAAGAGTACAGGGAGATATTCGGCAAAGACAACTTCTTCTTAGAAATCATGAGACACGGCCTTGAAGATCAAGAAAGGATAGACAAAGAGATAATAAGGCTGGGTTTGGAAACAGATACGCCCATAGTTGCAACAAATGACTGTCACTACCTAAATAAAGAGGATGCCATAGCCCAGGATGCACTCCTCTGCGTTCAGACAAACAAGCACTTAGATGATGAAGACAGAATGAGAATGGGCTCAAATGAGTTCTACTTCAAAACAGAAGAGGAGATGCTTGAGCTTTTCAAAGACAACCCTGAGTTTGTCTATAACTCCAAGACAATAGCTGACATGTGCAATGTTGAATTGGAACTGGGCAAACTTGCTCCTCCCCACTATCAAACACCAGATGGCTCAGATGAAAAAGAATTTTTAAGAAAACTTGCCTATAAGGGGTTAGAAAGAAGAACACAGGGTTTTGATAAAGACAAGAAAGAGCTTTACAGGAAGAGACTTGAGCATGAGCTTGCCATAATAGAGCAGATGGGTTTCTCAGGCTACTTCCTCATAGTCTGGGACTTTGTTAACTATGCAAAAAGGAACGGCATTCCCGTTGGCCCTGGCAGGGGCTCTGCTGCAGGCAGCCTTGTCTCATACTCTATCGGCATAACAGATATAGACCCCATCAAATACAACCTGCTCTTTGAGCGCTTCCTAAACCCAGAAAGGGTAACAATGCCAGATATAGATGTTGACTTCTGTGCAGAAAGGCGCGATGAGGTCATACACTATGTTAGGGAGAAGTATGGGGAGTATAATGTGGCTTGGTTGACATCATTTTATAGCATGTATCCGAAGCACGTTGTAAGTAGTGTATCCAAAGTTCTAAATTTTTCTGAAAAGGAAAGAAAAGAAATACTTGAAATGGTGCCACCAATGCAATACAGCTTGAGTGAAGTAATAGAAAAAAATCCCTCTCTAAAGGAAAAAATAAAAGAAGACGATAAAATGAGTATGCTTTTTGATATCTCGAAAAAATTGGAAAAAATAAAATTTAGCCCTGCTATACACTCTGCTGGTTTAACTATTTCAACAATAAATCCTCTATACGAAAGTTGTCCATTGTATAAAGTACCTGATAAAGAAGTAGTGGCTATCCAATATGACAAGAAATTTATCGACGATTTAGGCTTGCCAAAATTCTATTTTTTATCTTTAAAAACATTGACCATTATCAACATAGCCGTCAAACTTATTGGAAATGGCTTTGATATATCTAATATTCCCTTTGATGATGAAGAAACTTATAAACTTCTCCAGAGGGGCGATACATTAGGAGTATTCCAGCTTGAATCCTCCGGTATGCAAAGACTCATAACGGAACTTAAACCCACCACCTTTGAAGATTTGATAGCCCTTATAGCTTTATATAGACCTGGTCCTTTGGAAAGTGGTATGGTTCAGGACTTTATAGACAGAAAGCATGGTAAAAAACCCATTGAATACCCACTGCCAGAACTTGAAGAAATCCTCAAAGACACATACGGCATAATCCTATACCAAGAGCAGGTTATGCAAATCGCAAGCAAACTTGCAGGCTATTCTTTGGGCGAGGCAGACATCTTGCGAAGGGCAATGGGCAAAAAGAAAAAAGAGATTATGGATGAGCAGAGGGGAATATTCATTGAGAGGGCAACAAAGAGGGGAATACCAAAGGATAAAGCAGAATACATCTTCGACCTCATGGCCAAATTTGCGGAGTACGGCTTCAACAAATCCCACTCTGCTGCCTATGCCTACATTGCCTATCAGACGGCGTATTTGAAGGCGCATTATCGTGAGCAGTTTGAAAGGGCTAAGAAAGTTGTTGATTAGAAATTTTTATAAGAAACATGAAATTTATGAAGCATAGGAGGTTAAAAATGCTTTATAAAACATCAGAGAATATGGAAGAGATTCTAAAAAATGAAGGAAATAAAATATTTGATATTGGTGGTAGTAAAATTGCTGATATTAAATCCAATGATTTCATTGAACACCTTAAAATGTCATCAATCATGGAAAATGGAGTAATCGGTATACCATCTGGATTTAGAGATTTAGATAATGTAACGGGTGGATTTCAAAATGGCAGTTTCATAATTATTGCTGGAAGGCCAGGTATGGGCAAAACAAGTTTGGCTATAAATATAGCTTTAAATTCTGCTTTGGTTTACGGAAAGAAAGTTGCCATATTTGAGCTTGAGGTTTCAGCTAAGAATCTTATTTCGAGAATGGCATCTGTGCTTTTAAAAGTAGAGGTAGAAAAAATAGTGAAAAATTCCTTCGATAGCAAAGAGGAGCAAGATAAAGTGTCTGAAGCTATAAAGAAATTAAAACGAGTACCAATATACATAGACGAAACACCTCTTTTGACATTTACCGATATACGGGCAAAAGTAAGGGAATTAAAGAAAAAAGGTGTAGATATGATAATAATAGATTATCTACAACTAATGGAATGTGAAAACTCAAACATAACTAAGACTCAACAACTCTCAAAAGTACTACAAACCCTAAAGATGCTGGCAGAAGAACTAAACATTCCAGTGATAGCTCTTTCTCAGATAAACAAGGCGGTGGAGAGCAGGAAAAATAAAAGACCAACACTTGCAGATTTAAATAAAATTGGCAGCGTTGAGCAGTATGCTGACCTTATAATGCTACTTTACAGGGACGAGATATACAACAAAAACACAAAAGAAAAAAGAATAGTAGAAATAAACATCATAAATAAAGGCAAGCATTTTGGCACAGCAAAATTGGAGTTTGAAAGTAAGACAACGTCTTTTATGGATCTCTCTAACTAAATATTGAAAATATGATTTGCTTTGAGGTTGAAAACTTAAGAAAAATGTGTTAAAAGCGTTCTATGAATGGGAAAATAGAGCTAAAAACAATTTACGAGATACTTGGGGAAAAATTTATAGTTCCCTATTATCAAAGAGGATATAGATGGGATAAGTCTCAAGTTGAACAGTTACTAAATGATATCTGGGAGTTTAGCGATAAAAATAAAGGTGAAAAGGAGTTTTATTGCCTTCAACCCATTGTTGTGAAAAAAACAGAGGATGGTTGGGAGTTGATTGACGGTCAGCAAAGACTAACAACAATCTATATAATCTTGAAAATTATTGAGGAAATTCATCTGAATAGACTAATTTCCGAGGCTTTTAGTAGAGACCTTTTTTATCTGGACTATCAAGTAAGGGAAAATTTTAACGAAATATTAAATGGAAAATTATGCAACAATGAAAATGTAAAAGAAAATAACATAGACTTTTACTATATTTGTAATGCTTATGATACTATCAAGAACTGGTTTCAAAGTAATCAATTTAACTTTAACAAGTACAATAAATTTTTATCTACATTGTTAGCGGAAGAAGATAAAGATAATCCTGTAAAAGTTGTTTGGTATGAGGTAGAAGGAGATGTAGAAGGAGTAGAAATTTTTACAAGGCTAAACATAGGTAAAATTCCACTTACCAACGCAGAATTGATCAAGGCCTTGTTTTTAAACAGCTCTAATTTCCATAATTCCGATCAAGAACAAATAAGGTTAAAACAACTTCAAATTGCCGCTGAATGGGATGAAATAGAACGCACATTACAGAAGGATGATTTCTGGTTTTTTATCTTTGATAAAAGCAATAAAAACTTTTCTGACAGAAATTATGATACGAGGATTGAATACATATTTGATCTTATAAAGAAAAGGCCAAGAGACGCTGAAGACTATTTCACTTTCTATAAATTTTATGAAGATCTTAAATCGAAAGATATTGAAAACAAGAAAGAGAGAGAGATTAAAATATGGAAAATATGGAAAGAAATTAAAAGACTTTTTTATACACTTAAAGAATGGTATGAGGATAATGAGTTTTATCATTTAATTGGCTACTTAATAGCTACTGGTAAAGATATTACTTCTATTAAAGATAAATATGACAAAAAAACGAAATCAGAGTTTAAAAGATGCTTAAAAGAAGGAATTTATGAATCTATAAGTAAAGGGACCTCAAATACAGATGAAGCTTTAGAGAAAATTAAAGAATTAGAATATGGTAATGATGAAGTTAAAAAAGTTTTACTGTTATTTAATATTTTGATTTTGTTAAATAATAAAGGCGCTAATGTAAGATTTCCATTCTACAGGTATAAAAAGGAAAAATGGGACATTGAACATGTCTTTTCGCAGACCGATTTAGAACTTAAGGGCAAAGCGCTAAAAGAATATGTAAAACTTATACTTGAATTCTGGACAGGTGAGAAAATTGAGATGGAGCAGCTGGACATAAATGCTATAGTGAAATTAAAAGATGAAAGTGTTGATAGAGAACTTTTTAGAAATTTAGTAGAGGTTTACAATAAGGATAAGGGCTCAAAAGAACTATTTGACAAAGTTAAAGAAGACCTCTTGAGTGCTTTTCAAGAAGAGAAAATAGAAAATAGAGATAATATTTCTAATCTTGTTTTACTCGACGCAGGAACCAATAGGGCATACAAAAATGCCTTTTTCCCAATAAAAAGAGTAATTATTTTAGAAAAAATAAAGAATGGAAGTTTTGTACCTATTGGAACTCAAAATGTATTTTTAAAGGCGTACAGCAGACGATTTGATAATATTATGTACTGGACAGAGAATGATGCTCAAGATTACCTGAATGCCATTATTGAAACATTTAAAACATTCTTCACTCAAAAAGAGGATGAAAATGAGCAACAGCAATAGTAAATCAATTATCTCGCTTTTTAGAGAATATGATGAAATTAAAATTCCGATTATCCAGAGAGATTATGCACAGGGTAGGGAATCAGCCAGAGAGATAAGAAAAAATTTTCTAAATTCAACAAAAGATCACTTGAATAACGGATTGCACCTTGATTTCATTTATGGTTCTATTGAAACACATGATGAAAAAAAAGTTTTAATTCTATTAGATGGCCAACAGAGAATAACAACTCTTTTTTTGTTATATTGGTATAGCGCTATTAAGGAGGGAAATATAGAAAAATTTCAAGAAATTTTTTGTTTAAACGAAGAAAATGGCAAATCAAAGTTAAGATATGAGGTTCGTGTCAGTTCTGAGGAATTTTTAGACTATATGGTATCCAAGAGAGACGTAAAATTTAAGGATGGTAGCAAACCATCGAAAATCATCGAAGATAAAAACTGGTTTTATCTGGAATGGTCACATGATCCCACGATTTCAGGAATGTTAAATATGATTGACGATATTGATGAAACTTTTAAAGATGAACCAAACTTATTTGACTTGCTCTACAATAGTGATTCAAAAATCACCTTTGATTTTCTTGAGTTGAACAATTTTGGTTTAACCGACGACCTCTACATCAAAATGAATTCAAGAGGAAAACTGCTTACGCCCTATGAAAATTTCAAAGCAAAATTTGAGAAGCTTATTGAAAAATACTTTAGTGAAGAAGACTTTATTAATATTGCCAAAATATTTGAAAAAGAGTATGTAGATATTTTCTGGAAATATGCCAAACTGAATAGGAAAAATCGTGAAGGGGATATTGCTAAATTAACTGACAGATATATGTATTGGTTCTTCTATAACTTTACCCTTAATTTATATGCAATAAACAATGAAACAGGTTTGCACAATAATTATAGTAGATTAGATGACTTTGTTCAGGAGAACTCTTTAGTTTCATTTTTTGAAAAGATATATAATAAAAAAGAGCATATAGGTGGGTTAATCGAGTTTTTAAATTATTTGGGCAGTTGTAAGGATACTCCTGAACAAGTCAAATACATCTTAGAAGAAAATCCTACCTTATGGGACCGTGTACGGTTCTATGCTTACTACTTGGGAATAGTAAAGCACAATGACGATGAACATTGGTACAGAGTATTAAAAAATCTTATTAACAATACACGAATTGATTCGTTAGAATATTATCTTAATGCATTAAAAGCAATTAAAAAATTTAGTGATAGTTTGAAAGGGCAAAAGATTTTGGAACATATTAGAACGAAGGAAAAATTCACTGATTTCTTCTCGCAAAACCAGCAGAAGGAGGAAATGTTAAAAGCCGAACTTATCACTAAAACTAACGGCTGGGAGCAAGAAATTATTAAAACTGAAAATCATTGGTATTTAGATGGTAAAATTGGATTTTTAATTGAATTTAGTAAAAACGAAAATACTTATGATTTAGAAAAATTTAAAAGTTACAGGGATAAATTCATAAGACTGTGGGGTTTTACAAAAGGAAACAAGGAAAATCAGATTTTATTATATCAAACTCTTCTTACAAAAGGAGATTATTTACCCGAAGTTGGCTTAAACAAAACATTCTGTTCTTTTGATGAACATATCAGGGCAAAATCTGAGAGCTGGTATAGAGTGTTTGAAAACAGTAAAAAAGAATACTTAAAAGAATTACTCGATGATCTTAATCCAACGAATAACATAGAGAATGAATTAAAAAAGATTATCAACAAAGCAAGAGTTGAAGATTGGAGAAAATATTTCATTAAAAATCCCGAATACATCAAATACTGCAAAGAATTACAGTTGAGATTCTATTATAATGAAGAGGATGAAATTGACAAAATTTATTTATTGAAACACAGGCAAATGAATGGACACCATGTAGAATTGCATTCCTGGCATCTTTTTAACAAATGTTTCGGTTTAAAACCTATAAGTGATAGAAAAGTATGGTGGAAATTGGAAGGCAAAAAAACATGTAAGCCTTTTACTTACGTAGAAGTAGAATATGCTGAGTCCACCTCATATGAAGAACCGTATATCTTGTTGAGTGGTTTTAAATATAAATTGCAAAGTGAAGAATATGACCTTGGATTAAGGATAATCTATAGAAATGGAGAATTCCACTTCAATTTTAACTTAAATGGTAAAGATATTTCCGGCACTAAAATCAGGACTAATGAACTTGAATTTATAAAAAAGGGCACTTTCCCCATGCTTCAGGAAAATAAAAACTGCTGCGAATGGTTAATCAAACAAATAAGTATAAAACCCACTTTCCGCACCCAACCCTCCATTTTAATCAAACCCAAATGCACAGTAAACGAACAGAGCGAAAAGGGCTAAAAGGATTGCAAAAAAATGGAACAGAAAGTGCTTAGATCTACCCCTAAAAGAGGGGGTATTTGCAATAATACTTGTTTTTTCGCAATATTCCCAAGAAAAAAGCCCGCCAGCCCAGGCGGGCTATAAAGATAAGGATGTGAAACATGGAAAGTATGCAACTTATAGGAGCTGCTTCTGAATAGAAACGTCTATCTCCTGATCCTGCAGCGCAGCAAATATGCTCTGTCCCGCCGCCATCTCATCTCGAAGTTCTGCAAAATCAAAATTTCCAATGGCAAGCGCCGCCTCTTGGCGTGAATTTTCTTTTATTTTTAGCTTCTTGCCATGTTTGGCTTTCTCTACAAGTTTTTTCCTTGTACTCAACAGGTCGCTTTTGAGAAACTCTATTTTCTGTAAAATCGCGCGAGAATACAGCATATTCTGCATATACTGCAAATATTCTTCCTTCCTCTTGCGATAGAGATACTGGTTCCACATGTACCTTTCCGCATGTTCGATTATCCATTTTTTGGCCTTTTCTCCCATGTCTTCTTGCTCCAGAATTTCCGACATGACGACTTTTGCGATCTCTCTTTCTTTTTCCACAGTCATCAACCCCCTTTCATTTTATTTTCGCCTCTCTATATATAGGGAGTTGTGTTACAGTTTCTCGATCAGGGAAAAAGAGAGAAGTAGCGACTATTAGTCTTAGTCGCCGTTTGGTGTATCCTCGTCGTAAAGAAGGATCCTCTCCTGTTCAGGCGATAAAGTCTCGACAAATCTTCTCAACCTCTTCGAGAGATAAAGGGAGTAAACCCCGGCCAGAACAAAAATTGAAAAACCCAAGATCCTTGCTGCGGCAGATAAAGAACTTTCTACGGCGAAGAAAAACACGCTTGCAAGCACGCAAAAAAATCCGTTCACGAACAAAGATGCCCATATCTGCACAAAATCAATTTTCATAACCCACCTCGCTTTTTCTTGTTTTGATCTTGAATTTCTTAGACAAAAAATCCCAGTTCTCATTAATCAGATCGACAAGCCCTTTCGTGTCGAGTGTTTTGCTTTCATAATCGAAGCTTCTTACAACCGTCCTTGCGATTTCACAAAGTAATTCTCGTTGAATTCGCTTTTCTACTTGCTTAAGCTCCTTAAGCCTGTCGCTAACCCGCCGCGATCTTGTCATCAGCTCACCTCCTCATCTAACTCAACAACACTGTCCTTGTGGATTTCAACCTCACAGTTGTCCAGAACGACAATCAAAAACGGCCTTAGAATACCGTTACTCTCTAAAAGTCTTAAAAGCTTTTCTCCCAGCTTCTTTTTTACTTCTTGCTCAGTTATCGCGTCTTTGTGCATTATTCGCCCAATACGCCTGACATAATCGTCATTGTCAAGCTCGTTAAGCCAAAAGAATAAACCTGTTGTCTCAATTACATAGACTTTTACACGCTTCACTTTTTCACCTCCTCAAAAATTAGACAGGGCTATCTGCCCTGCCTTTTTCTGTTGTGTTTTCCTGATTCGGTACATTGCCCGTTTTCCAACTTCTACACGTCTTGGTCACAAGTCCGTCGGCGTAATGATCAACTGTGCAAATAATGTGTTGGCTCCAAGCCAACTTAGGCATTTTGAACTGCTTAACCTGTTTTGCCTGTGCTGCATTAACACCCAGTCCCAACATTCCTGCGAGCAGTACTACTGCAAATCTCTTCATTTCATCACCCCCCCCATTTAAAGATTCCGAGACTTCTTTGTCTCTCACACTGTTACGCAGACTACCTTGTTTTGCGTACAGAAAAAAATGCGGTAGGTTCACATGAAAGCTCTGGTATTGTTGGAAATGCTAAACTAAATTCACATAGCAGCTTAAAAATAAAATTCTCTGTATAATCCTCCTGAAGAATACAGGGAGGATGAGATGATAAATGCAAAAATGTTTAGGAGGATTCAGGAGCTTAAAAATAAAAACAAAACCTTTTCCAATCATCTTGGGAAACATTCAGAACCCCACTGCAAGGTGGGTGTTTGAGAGCTTCTTTGCCATACATCTGCTTATTCTGGATAATCAAGAGCAAATTGTTGGTTTGGATGATAAACATAGATTGATATTAGAGCCGTTGGATAGAGCTTGTATGGGATTTTATGGTATAAAATGGGGGAATAGGTGCGTAATGAGGGATAAAGCAAAAATGTTTATAAAAATATGGTTGACGAATGGATGCTGGTTTTCAACGGTGATTATAGTTTTGAATTTGTAGAAACACAGGATACGGTTTATAATGAAGAGCTGAAGAAAATGTTTTATCATGAGTGGAAAAAATGAATAATCTTGAGATTATGATATTGAAGATCGGCAATAAAGCAGTTAAGGATGCGCAAAAAGAAAGCTTAAAAAAAGGCATAGCAAATGTTTACAGCAAAAATAAGCAGCTCTTTTTTCAACTGCCTAACGGTGAGATAACACAAGAAATACCAAAAGAGTATCTGGATATTCAGCTGATTGGTGAGAGTGAAAAAGATACGGGTTGCAAAAATAGATATAAAGGAGATGCTGAATGCTGAGATATAAAAATACTATTTTATTTTGCAAAAAAAGAGGCTATTCTTATTTGGTACTAACAAAAAAATTTAGAGGCTTGACTAATAGTGTTACAT
>WFYS01000006.1 GCA_015490005.1 Desulfurellaceae bacterium
ACTTTCATGAAATTCAAATTGTTATGATAGAAGAGATAGGCAGGCAAGTTGTAGCCAACTTGCTGCAGAGAAATATCTTCATACTTGATTTACTTGGAGAGCTTTATTGGCGGTATTATAGAGTTGATGAAAAAATACAAAAATGGGGTGCGCAATGAGGGATTAAAGAGTTTTTTGAAAGAATTGTATCTAACGGCAAGAAGAAAAAGGTGGCTTTGGTTGCTTGCATAAGGAAACTGTTAATTATGGCGTTGGCACAGTATAAGAGTGCATACTTAGAAAAAACATATTGAATTGGCTAAAAGGGGTTGACAAATGACACAGTATCTACGAGGTGTGAAATGGGGTCTTGCCTCTATACCACACAATTGCATGATAAGACATATTGTAGGCGACTATAAATAATAGGATAAAGAGCATTGATATTGATGTTCGGTTTTTGAAGAAATAAAGGGTGAATTCGTAAGGGATGATGGAACTTAAGATAAGCAGAGATGTTTTTGGGCTGGATTTTGTCAATTTTCTAAAAACTATACTGTGAAAATGCATTCTGTCAGGATACATGACAGGCAGGCCGCGTAAAAATTTTCTTCTATAAAACGAAAATATAACCTCCCAAACGGGGTATATCATGACAGCCAAGCAGAACCAGGGGGAGATTTGGGGATGTCTTGAGACTAAAAACACAGATAACTCGGCAAGCATAAAACCTAAAAAATAGGCTCCTCCATCTCCTAAAAAAATCTTGCCAAAGGGAAAATTTAGAACAAAGAAGCCCAGCACAGAAAAGAACAAAACCAAACTAATTTCAAATAGGATAGTATCGTGTAATTGGTAGGACACTGCCAAAAATATAGATAAAGCAATCAAAGAAAAACCACTTGCAAGACCATTAAAACCGTCTATTATGTTTATGGAGTTAGCAACACCAGCAACAGCAAAAATAGTAAACACAAAAGCTATAGCGTAAGGCAGATGTGTAAATGGAGCAAAACCCAAGCTCCTAATCAATACACCCGTAAAAAGCATTGCCAAACAGGCAGAGAGAAAAGCCAGCAAAAGCCTAATCTTTGGCTCAACTTTGGAAGAAGCATCTTCTAAGAACCCCCCCCAAACAACGGGAAGTGAAGCGAGCGTAAGTTTTAACGCTATAGAATTTCCAAGCACAAAAGATACAACGGTAAACGCAACAAATATACCCAAACCACCAATTCTGGGTGTATCACTTGTGTGAAATTTTTGTGGCTTATTTTCAGTAACCCTGTCAACAAAAATCTTCTTTCTCTTACTTAAAACAACAAAAAAAATACCAACTATGAGAGAAATAACAAAAGAAACAAAAGCTGCATAATAAAAATTCTCCATATTTGGTATGATAGTTCTTTTAAAGCTACCTGTCAAAGATTTTGATTACCAAACGTAAGTTGACGCAAGCTGGCTTTTTGTGTAAATTTTAAGCTATGAAAGATAAGGTTTATCTAATTGATGGAAGTTCATTTCTGTATAGGTTCTTTTTTGCAATAAAGGGCTTGTCGTATAAAGGATTTCCCACTGGTGCGATTTACGGCTTTGCCAAGCTTTTAATAGAGATCGAAAATACAAAACCCAAATACGTAGCCATATTCTTTGACACTAAGGCAAAGACATTCAGGGAAGATATACTCGAAACATACAAAAAGAACAGGCCGAAGATGCCCGATGAACTGTCGGTTCAGATTGAGCCCATAAAAGAGCTTATTGATGCCTTTGGCATAACAAGGATAGAGCTGGATGGCTTCGAGGCTGATGATCTGATTGGCACATACGCAGAAAAGCTTAAAAACCAATACGACATAGTCATGGTTGCTTCGGATAAGGATCTGTTCCAACTTGTTGAAGACAATGTCGTAATCTTCGATCCCACAAAGAAGGTTTATTACGACAAAAACAAGGTCTATGAGAAATTGGGTGTTTATCCAGAGCAGGTGCCTGACTACCTTGCGCTTGTGGGTGATAGTATAGACAATATACCCGGTGTTAAATCCATTGGCCCAAAAACAGCCGCACAGCTTCTGAATGAGTTTAAATCCATTGACGGAATTTTACAAAATTTATACAAACTCAAACCCAAGATCAAAAAGACATTGGAAGAGGAAAAGAACCTTGAGGACTACATTAAACTCACAACAGTAGATAGGAACTCACCCGTTGAAATAGACTTCGAAAGCTTAAAAAAGAAAG
>WFYS01000007.1 GCA_015490005.1 Desulfurellaceae bacterium
AAGCCTTCAACAATCCCCAAAATAATTGCATCAATTACACTCATCTAACACCCCAATGTTAAAAACTTTTTTCAATAAAGCCACTTAAGATTACGCAATCGTTCAAATAAACACAAGCCACTTGTCCAGGTGCTGGTGCAAATTGCTCTTTTTCGAATTCTAAAACAAATTTTTTTCTACTTACCTTGACTGTGCATGGCTCATCGTTCATCATAGAGCGCAATTTGGCTGTGGCTTTAAAATCGTTGCTTGGTACGTAGAGCTCATTGACCTTTTGCACAACAACGTTCTTTTTATACAACTTATCCTTTGTTGAAAGCCTTATGTCAAATGTCTTCGTGTCTATTTTTTCTACGTATAAGGCTTCGGTGTAGGGAACTTTTAAACCCTTTCTTTGACCCACTGTATAGTTGAATATACCTTCGTGTTTCTTTATCCTTTTTCCTTCCAAGATAAAATAGCCAACACCATAGTTTGGATATTTCTTTAACAATGTTTCTCGATAATCTCCTTTGATAAAGCAGACTTCGTAACTTTCCTTTTTCTTGGCGGTAGGCAAATTTAATTTCTCCGCTATTTTTCTTATATAAAGTTTTGAGTCAATCTCCTCAAGTGGGAATAAGAGTTTTCTTATTTGGTCTTTTTCTAAAAATGATAAAAAATATGATTGGTCTTTATGCGTATTTTTTGATTTGCAGATTACTTCATGGCCTTCTATTGTGCCCTTTTTTGCGTAATGGCCTGTTGCAACGGTTTCTATACCCAGACTTTCAGCCTTTTCTATCAAGAATTTAAACTTGGCAAATCTATTGCAATAAACGCAGGGGTTTGGTGTTTTGCCTTCTTTGTAGGTGTTGAAAAAGTAATCTATTACGATTTTTTTGAACTCTTTTGTAAAATCAAAAGCATGCAAGGGGATGCTAAGAAGGTTTGCTACTCTCTTTGCGTCTTCTATGGAGCTTTCGTCGTTGTTTAACTTCAAAGTTATGCCAACAACATCAAAACCCTTTTCTTTTAACAGATATGCCGCAACGCTTGAGTCAACGCCACCAGATAGGCCTACTGCAACTGTGTTCACTTATCCGACACCAAAAGAACATGCGTGTAGATACGAATATCCGCCGTTTTTCTCTTTATATAGACATTTTCTTATAGGTGCTTCACTGTTATTTGACACAAGTAAAACTTGGACAGCTGAATTAATGTTCTCTATTGGTATGTCTTTTTTGAAGTGCTCCTTTATGTACTTTTGTATATCGCTTTCTGTAAATGGGATTCTACCCAACTCATCAAGCGCCTTGCTTGCCTTTTCAACAAGCATTACAATTTCCATCTGCGCCTCCTTAAGAAGCTTTTTGAAGAGTTTATTGTAAAAAGCTTAAGTGCGTCAAGAAAAAACCTTGTAAGCTTGTATTGATTTTAATAAGATCATAGTTGTGTTGGTTCTTTTAATTTTTGCTATTTTGCTTATACCAAATTAAATGTTTGCCCATGCTGTATGTGACAACATAACGTTGAGTAAAATTATGCCATATATGCCGCCAGATTATAGAATAGTTAGCAAGAGACCTTTAAAGAGTGTTAATTTATGCGATATTTTAGTTGAAATTAATGGAAAGCTTATTCCCATTTACTCAAACAGTAAAGTAGCTATTGTAGGGTCTCTATTTGAGAACGGTATTTCTTTGACCGATAAAGAAGTGAAAAAATATTTCTCCTATCAATTTAAGAAAAAATTTAAGCTTTATGGCAAGAGTTTGAACTCTGTTACTGTGTGTAGCTATTTTCCAAAAGGCTCTAAAAAGAGCCGATTTTTTTATCTTGTTGTTGACCCTAATAGTTCCTCTGCAAACAGTATTAAAAACGATGTCAAAAGGATTACTGATAACCTCAAAATGGGTGTTAAGTTAATTTTTGTTAATGAGTATAAAGGCTCAAAAGGCAAAATATCCTCTTTTATTTGTAATAAGAGGGGTTTTAAAGACTATTTGACTAACAGCTATGGCAAAGTAAATACCTGCAAAAAAGGCTTAGATTACGTTGAAAAAAGCAGCGATTTAATCTTCGGCAAGTTCAATATCACATACACGCCAACGTTTATCACTCAGTCTGGTGAGAAAGAGTCAGGTATTAATACTGGACTGATTAAGCAGTTTTTGGAAAGCAGTGGTAAGTAACTATACTAAATTTATATTGGTTTTAGTATACCCTCTTTTGACGCATAGTCTATAAGTTTTGCATAAGTGCGATTGCTCGAAAGTGTTTTTGCGTCTCCTACGATAATGAGCTTTCTCTTTGCCCTTGTTATTGCAACGTTGAGTCTTCTTTTGTCCCTCAGAAAGCCGATTTCCTCATTGTTATTTGCTCTAACCAAACTCAAAATTATCACCTCTTTTTCCCTACCTTGGAAGCCATCAATGGATTTGACTTCTATATCCTCAATTATCCTTTTCATGTACTCTTCATGGTCTTTATACGGTGTAATCACGCCTATATCTTGACATTCTACACCTAAGAATAAAAGCTCCTCAACCAGTTTTTTGACAAATTCTGCCTCAAGCGGATTGTATTTTGATTGACTTCCCTTTTTGTTTGTCTCTAAAAATTGTTCTTTTGTGTCGTAGAATACTAAAGGCTCATCGAAACCCACAAGTTCGCCAATGTTTGCAATATCTGAAAGCTTTATGTTTTTCACGCTTTCGTGCGATTTCACAACACAATTATAAAACTCACAACTAGGAAATTTGCTAATTTTCTCATTCATTCTGTATTGAATCTTGAGTGTGTAGCAATTCTCTGGAAATAGATTTGCAAATCTTTCAAACAAGCTAAAGTTCAACCTTTTTGCACGTTCGGACAACACTGTTGGAGGTAGCTGCTTATGGTCGCCAGCCATTATTAGCCTTTTTCCTTTTATAATCGGTATCAATGCGCTTGGCTCAATGGACTGCGCTGCCTCGTCCATGAATACCACATCAAATTTGAAATTTTCTAAAAATTCGCTACCAGCGCCAGAATTTGTTGCAAATATGATTTCCGCGTTTCTCAACTGTTCATGAATTACCTTGTTTAAAATATTTTCTTTTTGCTCATAAAGATAACTAAGCTTGTTTGTGCTTTCTATCCAGTTAGCCATCTGTTTGATTTTGGATGGCTGTAATCCCCTTTTTGATTTTCCTGCTGATGCAAGTGTTAAGATTTCGTCATTTGTAAGTCCTCTCCTCATACCGGGCGTCGGTTTTTTATATTGTTTATCGCGAATTTTCTTGAGCCTATCAA
>WFYS01000008.1 GCA_015490005.1 Desulfurellaceae bacterium
CAACTTCTAAGGGCAAACTAGAAGTTGTAAACAAACTGGGGCCTGAATATTGTGTATCTATAGGGAACGGAAACAATGACATTGATATGCTCAAAACAACCAAGTTTTCCTTTGCCGTCATAAACAGAGATGGATGTAATGCTAAACTGATGAAATATGCAGATTTAATCTTCAAATCCACATGCGATGCATTAGATTCACTTATAGATACAAGAATCATCATTTCTCTATTGAGGGAGTAGTATTGCATGTTTAACTTTCAAACAATAAAAAAGGAGAAAAAATGGATGTAAGAATTACTGTTCTAGCGGAAAATAGCGTCGTTAAACCATTTGGCATAATTGGTGAACACGGATTTTCAGCCTTTGTTGAAACACCAGATTTTAACTTTCTCTTTGATACAGGGCAAGGAAAAGCACTTGTTAATAATGCATTGACTTTAAAAAAGGATTTGTCGTCAATCAAATTTCTATATCTCTCACACGGGCACTACGACCACACAGGAGGATTAGAAAGTCTACTAAAAATAAAATCCCCTCTAACTGTTTACACGCATAAAGATGCATTTTTAAAAAGGTACTGGTCTAAAAATGATGTCAAAATATACGTAGGCATTCCGTTTAGTAAAGCGTACCTTGAAAGCTTAGGTGCAGATTTTATATATGAAAAGGGGTTTAGGGAAATAGAAAAGGGTATATATTCTAGCGGCGAGGTAGAAAGAAAAACAAATTTTGAAAAAATAGATGAGGAAATGAAAGTAGAAAATAAAAATGGAGAGCTTGTGCAAGACCAAATATGGGACGACTTTTCTTTGGCAATAGACACATCAAAGGGTTTGGTTGTTATATTGGGATGTGCACACTCAGGTATTGTTAATATCCTTAACCACTTTATCAACAAAACGGGCAAGAAAGAAATATATGCTGTTATAGGAGGAACACACTTGGGTTTTGCAACGGATAAACAAATTAATGAGACACTCGAAGTTATTGATAAATACAATATAAAGAAAGTTGGCGCCTCGCACTGCACAGGATTGGAGGTTGGAGCAAAGCTGTACAGCAAACTAAAGGATAGGTTCTTCTTTGCAGGCGCAGGCAGCGTGTTAGAGGTGTAAGATGGATTTGCAAATCAGAAATGCACTTGTAGTTGATTTTGAGAAGCTCACATTCAAAAAACTTAATGTGGGCATAAAAAACGGCGTAATTGTAAGTTTAAGCCAAAACGAAATACCGGCAAAGGAAAATTTAAACGGAAATGGTTTGTATCTATCGCCAGGGCTTATAGATTGTCACTGCCATATAGAAAGCACACATTTGACACCGAGCGGTTTTGCTCAAACGGTCTCACGTTTTGGAACGCTATACGCCGTTGCGGATTGTCATGAAATCGCAAACGTAGCAGGTATCTATGGTTTAAACTACTTCATGGATGAAGCAAAAAACAGCCCGATAAATATTTTCTTTGCCATTCCCTCTTGCGTTCCTGCAACACCATTTGCGACAAGTGGTGGAAAAATAGACGTTGACGATGTAAAAAGACTAATAAAAAGCGAGATGGTTCTATCTTTAGGGGAATTGATGAATGTAATGGGTGTTGTGAATGGGGAGCAAAAGTTCTTGGAGATGATTAAAATAGCAAAAGAGGCAGGCAAGAGAGTAAACGGGCATGCTCCCCATCTTGATTTGGAAACGTTAAAAAAATACAGAGAAAAAGGGATTGAAGATGACCACGAAAGCTACTCCTACGATGAAATAAAACAGAAATTAGAATTGGGCTTTTTTGTTTTCTTGAGAGAAGGGAGTACGGAAATCACAGAATATAAGGCATACAAAATTATAGAAGAGCACCCAAACCGAGTGGCATTCTGTTCAGATGACAAGACCGTAGGCGATATATTGGATGCCGGTCATATTAATTATAACGTCAAAAAGGCCATTAAAAACGGTATAAACCCCGCTTTGGCTTTGAAGGTTGCATCATTTAATGGGCTAAAGTATTACAACCTTGACAAATACAGCGAAATTAAAGTTGGCAACGTTGCTAATTTCGTACTTTTTGATAAGGAGTTCAATGCAAAAAATGTGATTGTCAACGGAAAACCGTTAAAGGAGCAAAAAATTATAAGCCTAAAAACACCCGATTTTTTGAAAAATTCAATACACGTCAAAATGCCTGTTCCCATACCAAAGATAAAAAATAGAAACATTGCAATTAAGATCAATGATAGGTCTCTAATTACAGACAGACTAAAAATAGAACCATTTGAAGGAGAGTATGATTTAGAAAAGGATTTGTTAAAATTGGTAGCAATTGAACGATATGGTAGAGGCTATAGATCCGCATGTTTTATACAAGGATTTGGCTTAAAAAAGGGCGCTTTGGCATCGTCTTTAGCACACGATTGTCACAACATAGTTGCCGTAGGAACTAGTGATGAGTTTTTAACCAAAGCTGTTGAAAAAATAACAGAATTACAGGGTGGTCAAGTAGTATACGATGGAGAAAACTTCACCTTTTTACCTTTGGAAATTGGCGGTATAGCAACAAAAGAAGAACCACAAAAGGTAGCAAAAATGGTTGAGAATTTAAAACTTGCGACACGCAAATTGGGATGTCAGCTAAAAAGCCCATTCGACATACTCTCATTCATGGCCCTTGAGGTAATACCCCACCTAAAACTAACAGACAAAGGATTGTTTGATGTTGATAGTTTCACATATGTAGGTGATAGAGATGAACTACCCTAAAGAAGATAGCATTGTCTTACTATATGATAAGAAGAAAGGGAAAAAGCATATTATTAACCTAAAAGACATTAACAATGCATATTCTACATCCAATGGCACAATAAAAAAAGATGCAATACTGCAGACTGAATTTGGGAAAGCCATAAAAACCCATCTTGATTACGAGTATATTCTTTTATCTGCGACTTTAAACGACTTTATAATGAAAAAATTAAACAGGCTTACTCAAATCGTATATCCAAAGGATGCAGCCTACATAATATTCAGGCTTGATATAAAACCAGGCGATACAGTTTTAGAAAGTGGCGTTGGAAGTGGCGCAATGAGCGCCGTTTTTGCTCAAATTTTAGGAGAAAACGGAAAGCTTATAAGTTATGAAAGAAGAGAAGAATTTGTAAAAAATGCATCAAAAAATTTGAGGCGTTTTAATTTAGACAAAATTGTTGAAATTAAACATAAAGATATAAAGGATGGCTTCGACGAAAAAGACGTTGATGCCATATTCATAGACGTTAAAGAACCGTGGCTATACCTAGGCAAAACTGTAGAATCTTTAAAATGCGGGAAAACACTAGGGGTTTTGGTGCCAACTATCAACCAAGTCTCGCTCGTACTCAAAGCTTTTGAAAATCTACCTGTCTTGGATATAGACGTTAGCGAAATTTTGCACAGATTTTGGAAAACAAATGCTGAAAGGCTAAGACCTCTCGATGTTATGTCGGCTCATACTGCATTTTTAATTTTTGCTAGAAAGGTTTGTCTATAGATGGTGTAATATGTTATTATGGATGTTGAAAAAATAATGGAACAAAAAGCTAAAAGATGAAAAAACTTAATTTATCAGCTTTGGCAATAATTTTTATATTTATAAGCTCAATAACATTGACTCTAATCATATGTTTCGTGTGGGGAATATTCTTAAACAATTTATCCAACGACATGCCTCGTTTTTTCAACAAGGAAATACACATAAAAAGAGAAATGAGAATGGAAAAAGAACAAGTCCAAGACGCCATAAGCCTGATAAATTCAATAAAATCAAATTCATACAAAAACATAAAAATCACATTAAAGGATAGAGATATTTTAGCTTGGAAACTCGCTTTTTCTATATACGAAAAATACAAAGGAAAAGTCACAAATCAAGAAATAAAACGTAGAATTTCAGACGTACTGAGCTATCAAGTTTTGGATAGAGGAAAAGGATATTATTTCATCGTTACATTGAGAGGCGTTGAAGTTTTAGGGCCGCAAAAGAATCTTATTGGTAAAAATTTGCTTAAAAACAGGATTTTCTCTAAACTCATCAAACAAAAGATTTCCATTTCAAAAAAGCACAAAGAAGGTTACGTGTATAATGCCTTTTTATACAAAGGAAAGCGCGAGAAACAAATGGCCTATGTTAAACTATTCAAGCCTTTTAATTGGTACATAGGATATGGAAAATTTACCTCACAATTTGAAAAAGAAGTGAAGCAGAAAATTTTAGAAAGCTTATCATCTAGTTTTAAACACTTCAAAAACCCCAATTTCTTTGTTATAAAACTAAACCCAGAAAACAAACCGTGTTTAGGAAAAGTAATTTTCTACACAGACCCCGCTTTTAAAGAACATACATGCATAGGGTTTAGTTCTAAATTCATAACTAACATGAATGGTAAACCGCGCACAAAGGAATGTTTTTATAAATTAAAGAAGAACGGGGAGCTACTTACTCCTTTAATTTGGACAGTAAGAAAAAAAGGGACAAGAAAAAGAATTGTATATTTAAAGCTTTATAAACCTTACAACTGGGTATTGGGTTCCGGGGCTCCGGAAAATTTTGAAAGCATTTTCCCAAATTTCGGTAATTATTTAAAGAAGAGATTTTTAAGATATGTAACTACTATTTCCTTAATTTCCCTTATGTCATCTATAACCTTAGGGTTATTACTTTGGTTCCTACTCTTTGCTAAACTTTTATATAAACCCTTCAAAAAGGATATTGATTACATAAAAGATTTCTTCTCATATTACCCAGAAAATAAAAAAATAGATGTAGATAAAGTAAAGATTTCAGAAATACAAGACGTATCAATCTCAATAAATAACCTCTTAGAATCTATAGAAAACAAGAATTTAGAGATTAAGAAGCTTTTAGATAAATATTTATCCCTTGCTAAAAACATACCAGATACTCTCATAATCTTTACAGAGAAAAACGGTAAATTCATTGTAGAGGATGCAAACAAAAAACATATAGATAAACCTATTTATATGGATTTAACAATTGGAAATGAAACTGAACAAATCTTTAAAGATTCACCTAGTATTATAAAAGCTATTAAAATGGTATATAAGGAACCTATATCAAGTCAATTCTACACCATTATAGATAAAGGTTATAAGTCTTATCTGTTGATTAAAATATACAAAGTGGAAGAGAAATATGTTGCGTGTTTGATAAGAGATGTAACGGAAAACGTTATAGCTTTTAAATCTTTAAAAAAGAATAAGGACTTTATGGAAAGCGTACTCAACAATATTAAAACGGGAATAATTATAATAAACGGGAAAGGATTACCGATATTTATCAACAGTTTTGCTAAAGTAATGTTAGATATTCGTGAAGCAAGTGACATTTTAGAAAAAATAAAATTACCCAACAATATAAAATATAAGTTTCTGAAGGTTTTGAGAGGAAGAGAAATATGCGAAGGATGTGAAATTAAAATAACTACCGCCATAGGTTTAAATAAATGGTTTAATATTTATGCCACAGGAATAGATGGCGAAGAAGGTAGAATGATTATAGTCTCGTTTAACAACGTTACACAGAAATATTTAGAGAACAAACAGTTAGAATATTTAAGCTTTCATGATAGTTTAACAGGACTTTACAACAGACGATACTTTGAAGAGGAATTTAGCAGAATGTTCAACAAAAGAAGTCTTCCTTTGGGTCTAATTATAGCTGATATCAACGGTTTAAAGATTGTGAACGACATGCTTGGACATAAAATAGGGGATGAATTAATAATGAAAACTGCAGAGATTCTTTCTGTTTCAACAAGGGCTTCCGATGTAGTGGCAAGAATAGGTGGAGATGAATTCGCTATAATGTTACCAAATACATCTTTGGAAGGGACAAAGAAATTAATATCAAGGATAATACTAAAGTTAGAGGAATACAATTTGCGCAACGAGTTATTTATAAGCATATCCTGGGGTTATGTAATCCATGAAGGACAATTTAATAGCACAGAGGAGCTATTTAAGGCTTCAGATAATGAACTTTACAAAAACAAGTACTCAGAATCTAGAAAAACAATACTTTTAAGAATCGCCAAATGGGCTTCAGAGTTCACACCAACAACAAGAAAAATAGACGAAAAATACATAATAGAAAGGGAGGAGATTATCCCCCCCGAGATAAAATAGATTAATTACATATTCCTCCTGTATTTACCACCGACTCTAAAGAGGGTATGAGTGATTTGCCCTAAGCTGCAATACTTAACAGTTTCCATCAACTCCTCAAATATGTTTCCACCCTCCATAGCAACCTTTTCTAGCCTACCCAAATATTCCTTTGCTTTTTCCTTATTTCTATGATGGAAAGCTTTCAAAGTCTCTATTTGCTGCTTCTTTTCCTCTTCAGTCGAGCGACTCAATTCAGTTGCGCTCGTTTCAGGGTTATCGGAAATAAAGGTATTGACACCTATTATAGGCAATTCGCCGGTGTTTTTTAATTTCTCGTAATACAAAGATTCTTCTTGAATCTTGTTTCTTTGGTATCTCGATTCCATAGCTCCTAATACACCGCCCCTCTTTGACAACCTATCAAACTCTTCTAGTACCTCAGCCTCGACGAGGTCTGTTAGCATCTCAATTATATAGCACCCTTGGAGAGGATTCTCATTCTTAGTCATCCCAAACTCACTGTTAATTATCATCTGAATAGCCAAAGCCCTACGTACAGACTCCTCTGTTGGTGTTGTTATAGCCTCATCATAGGCATTTGTATGCAAAGAATTACAATTATCATATATTGCCATGAGACCTTGCAAGGTTGTTCTGATATCATTGAACGAAATTTCCATTGCGTGCAGAGACCTTCCAGATGTCTGAATATGATATTTTAACTTCTGACTCCTTGTTGAGGCTCCATATTTATCCTTCATAGTAATAGCCCAGATGCGCCTTGCAACACGACCTATAACAGCATATTCAATATCCATGCCGTTTGAGAAGAAAAATGACAGGTTTTTGGCAAAGTCATCTATATTCATACCACGCGCTAAATAATACTCAACATACGTAAAGCCATTAGCAAGCGTGAAAGCAAGTTGGGTTACTGGATTTGCACCTGCTTCTGCTATGTGATAACCAGATATGGAAACAGAGTAATAATTCCTCACATCATTCTTTATAAAGTATTCTTGAATATCCCCCATAAGTTTCAAAGAAAAGTCAGTTGAGAAAAGACACGTATTTTGGGCTTGGTCTTCTTTTAAAATATCAGCCTGCACAGTTCCCCTAACAACATTTAGCGTGCGCTTCTTAATTTCACTGTACACATCCTTATCCACAACAAAATCACCAGGAACGCCTAAGAGCCCCAATCCTAAATGATTCTCTATATTTGCTTCTTTCACGCCAAAGTTGGTATTATAAATAGGTCTAGGTACTCCCAACTCTTTGTAGTATTTATCTATCTTGTCCATAGCCTTGCCAAACAAACCATTCTCTCTCAAATATTTCTCAACCTGCTGGTCAATAGCTGCGTTCAAAAACATAGCTAACATCATCGGGGCTGGACCATTTATTGTCATAGACACAGATGTGTTTTTATCGCACAAATCGAACCCACTGTACAATTTTTTTGCATCGTCTACCGTAGGAACTGAAACTCCTGAATTACCAATCTTTCCATAAATATCTGGTCTTTTGTCCGGATCTTCTCCGTACAATGTTATGGAGTCGAAAGCCGTGGATAACCTACTAAAAGGTTGCCCCTTAGATAAATAATGAAATCTCTTATTGGTTCTTTCAGGTGTGCCCTCCCCGGCAAACATTCTTGTAGGTCTTTCATCTTGTCTTTTAAGAGGGAAAACACCTGACGTATAAGGAAATTCTCCAGGTACATTTTCCTTTAACCTGTATTTTAATACCTCTCCATAATCTTCACTCTCTGGAAGTTTAACTTTAGGTATATAATTGCCTGACAACGTCTTGGTTTTAAGGTCATAAACAACGTCCTGATTTCTAATTTTGGCCACAAATTTATCTTTGCTGTATTTTTCCTTAATTTCTGGCCACTCTTTTAACAGCTTATAAGCATTCTCATCCAATTGCTCTTCTAATTTTTCTATCTGTTCATTGATGACTCTCTCAACTCTAGCTATATCTTCTTCGTTGCTACCTTGTATTTCTTTTATGTGCTTCTTGGCTTTCTCCAATCCGTAAAGATTGGATGCTATTTTAACCTGACTGTCCACATACTTATGGTAATCTCTAACAGTGTCAGCAATTTCACTTAAGTACCTAGTTCTTGTTGCTGGTATTAAAGAAACATTCTCTGTTTTTCTCATAACCTGGACATCACTTGGAATGTCATCAACAAACCCAACCCTTTGCATCAATTTATAGAAAAAGTATGTTGTGGCATTATCGTTAAAACGGGAAGCCATAGTACCGTAAACTGGTAAATCTTCCAAATCTTTATCAAATAATTTAAAGTTTCTAGCATACTGCTTTCTTATTTCAAACAGAGCATCCTCTGCATTTTCCTTGTCGAACTTATTGAGAACAACCATATCTGCATACTCGAGCATGCCTATTTTCTCAAGTTGAAGGGCTGAACCATACTCCGGTGTTGTAACATATACATTAACATCAGCCAGATGAACAATTTCAACATCGCTCTGACCAGAACCAGCAGTTTCAAGTATTACGCCGTCAAATCCGGCTATTTTGAACAATTTAATGATGTTTTCAGTAGAATGGGATACAGATGTGTTAGCCTCTTTAGTGGTTATTGAACGCATATAAGCATTCTTGTGTGGTAAAGTATTCATTCTAATTCTGTCAGCAAGAAGGGCACCGCCACTCTTCCTTGTAGGGTCTATACCAATGACGCCTATTCTTTTACCATCGAACGTATTGGTAAATCGTCTCAATATTTCATCAACCAACGTAGATTTTCCTGCCCCTCCAGGACCTGTAAAACCTATGACTTTAGTGCTACTTTCAGCTTTTTCAAAATAGTTATCAAGGATTTTTTGATGCTCATCTGTCCATTTGCTACGTGTCATCAAATCTTCTACCAAACTTATGGCCTTCGGCAGATATTTATTAATGTCGCTTAAATACAGTTCCAAATCTTTCTCATTATACCTCGGAAAATCGCTTAATTTGATAAGGTATTCCACCATACCCTCAAGCCCCATCTCTACACCATCTTGAGGGGAAAAAATCTTAGCAATACCATAATCTTCTAATTCCTTTATTTCCTCAGGGACTATAACCCCACCGCCGCCTCCGAAAATTCTAACTTCTTCAGACCCATATTCTTTCAAGAGGTCATACATGTATTTAAAAAACTCAACATGACCACCCTGATAAGATGTGACAGCTATAGCCTGAGCATTCTCTTCAATTGCAGCATTCACAATTTCATATGCACTTCTGTTGTGCCCAAGGTGTATCACCTCTGCACCTTTATCCTGCATGATTCTCCTAAAAATATTTATTGAAGCATCATGCCCGTCAAATAAACTTGTAGCTGTTACTATTCTTACAACATTTTCTGGAACATAAGCCATGTCACCCTCCATAACATCAACATTTTTTAATCAATTAACTCAAATTTCCAAGCACAGTAATAATCTGGATGTTTTGGGTCAGGTGGAGCTGCTATTGGCGTAGTTTTTATCCTTTTATCTATAGTAGAAGCAAAATAACCATACTCCACAATCCCCACAGGTTTACAAGGGAAAAACTCTAAATTCTTTCTCTCTCTTGCAACTTGAACTCTACAGGTTTTCATTTTTAGAATAAGCGTTTTATCATCTGGTCTTTCTATAACCTGTTCATTTATTCTCCTATACATTCTAAAATTTAACGCCTTTTCCAAAGCATCCAGACCACCATCCTCAGGCAAATTTAGTCTTTTCATTATCCTCTTAGCTTCTACAACTGTAAAATCTTTCCAAGCTTCTATATCCAATTCTATAGCTTTGTCAATGCCAAAATGTCTTTCAACAGCTTGAAACCACAATCCATCGTGGGCGAGCCAATTTTTAGCCTCATCTTCTATAACACCAATTAACTCCTCTTTTGAGAGCTGTTCTAACTCAGGATATTTAGCCATCTTCCCACCCTCCTTATTTCAAAAGATTCTTGGCTATAACTATTCTTTGAACCTCATTCGTTCCTTCATAAATTTCGGTGATTTTTGCGTCCCTATAATATCTTTCAATCTCATACTCTGTAATATAACCATAACCGCCAAATATTTGCAATGCTTCTTTTGCAACAAAATTTGCTGTTTCAGATGCAACTGTTTTAGCCATAGCTGACTCTATTAGGTAATTTTTATGTTCATTTTTTAGCCATGCAGCTCTATATGTCAACAGTTTAGCAGACTCTATCCTCATTGCCATATCGGCAAGTTTAAACTGAATAGCCTGGAATGCACTAATGGGCTTTCCGAACTGTTTTCTCTCTTTTGAGTACTCCAGTGCCAATTCAAATGCACCTTCTGCTATACCTAATGCTTGGGCTGCAATGCTTATTCTGCCACTATCCAACAAGTCCATTGCAATCTTAAAGCCTTTTCCTTGCCCCAATAGCAAATTTTCTTTTGGTATTTTAACATCATTTAAAGCAAAGGCAGATGTATAGCTACCCCTCAATCCCATTTTCTCCTCATTTCTTAAAAGTTCAATCCCTTCAGAGCTTAAATCCAATACACACGTGTTAACACCCTTATGCCTCAACGACTTATCATGTGTAGTAAAAAGTAAACCTATACCCCTAAATGCTCCGTTTGTAGCAAAAATCTTATTGCCATTAACCAAAAAATAATCTCCTTTATCCTCGCATGTAGTAGAAATTGAAGCAGCATCACTTCCAGCTTCGGGTTCTGTTAGCATAAAGCTTCCTATTTTTTTTCCACTTGTCAATTCGGGTAAAAACTTTTTCTTCTGCTCCTCACTCCCAAACATATGAATTCCGCCGCAAACCAAAGAATTGTGTACAGAAAGCAAAACCCCTGTAGAAGCACAAATCTTAGAAATTTCCTCAACAACCAAAACATACGATATATAATCAAGGCCAGCGCCTCCATATTCCTGAGGCATATAAACACCAAAGAAACCCAAATCACTTAATTTTTTAAGTATCTCATCAGGTATCTTGTGCTCCTTATCTATTGTGGATGCAATAGGTTTTAACTCTTTTTGGGCAAAATCCTTTGCCATATCCCTTACCAATTTTTGTTCGTCAGTAAACTCAAAATTCATCTTCTACCTCCATCCATATTTAATTTAAATTTACACACATGGTTAACTATCCATTTTTAATTTTTTTCTTCTTAAATTCTTGTTAAAATATTATACCATTTGTTCTTAAATTTCAACAAAAAGAGTTATTTTTTCTAAAGTTGTTTTTAGTAATATTAAATACGTGAATTCATAAGATTAAAAAATATAGTCAAACCATATAAAACAATCCGAACAGCTAAGCATAAATATTTATCTTATGTTTCCTACAAAACCATTGATTTAAAAAAAATTATATAGTATAAGAGACGCAAGGCTATGAGGTTAGCCTCAAATGCCCCTGTTTCGGGGATGATAACCTCTACCCAACAAAACGCAAGGTGGAGGTGATTTTATGGAAATCAAATCTATATTAAAAGAAAAAATTAAAGACATAGGCAAAATTACTCCCGAAAGCACTGCTTTAAAAAAGGCAGAGCAAAAGCTTGATGAAGAGCAGTTCAACCTGGTTATAGTTGGACAGTTCAAAAGGGGAAAATCTACTTTTATAAATGCTCTTTTATCTGACACCATAGTTCCATCATCCGTCTTGCCTTTAACATCAATTGTTACCATAATTCAATACTCTAACAAGAAAAAGGCTGTCGTAAAATTTTTAGACAATCACGAAGAGACAATAGAAACTTCTGAAATAGAAAAGTATGTTACTGAAAAACATAACCCAGAAAATAAGTTACAGGTAAAAGAGGTTTATGTTTACCATCCTTCAGAATTCCTAAAAAAAGGCGTAAGGATTATTGACACACCAGGAATAGGTAGTGTTTTCAAGCACAACACAGACGTGGCATACAACTTTTTACCTTATTGTGATGCTGCTGTGTTTTTGATGAGTCCAGACCCACCTCTAGGAGAAGCTGAGATTGAGTTTTTAAAAAATGTTAAGGTTTACACAGAAAAGTTCTTTTTTGTTTTAAATAAAATAGATATAGTTTCTGAAGATGAGCTAGATGAAGTTGTAGATTTCAACAAAAATTTATTGAAAGAATATACAGAAGCAGAAGACATTAAAATCTATCCAATTTCCGCAAGGAATGCCCTTAAGGCAAAATTAAACAAAGACAAAGACTTATTGGAAACCTCCAAAATACCACAGATTGAACAGGCGCTAAATGAATTTATAGCAAAAGAAAGGATAAATATAATAGCAACAAGTGTAATAAATACACTTTTGAGACATATAAATAACGAATTAACCTCATATAAACTGCAGCAAGAAACACAAAAATTGTCTGTCGAAAGCTTAAAAGAAAAGGTAGATAAGTTTTCAAAATTCATCGAGGGCGTAAAAGAAGAAGCCGAAGAGTATGAGTACATCTTGGACAAACGTATAGATAAAATTTATAAAGAACTAGATGATGAAATTGGTACTCTAAAAGAAAAAGAATTGCCCAGCCTTATTGAAAAGATGCAAAAGCATTTTAAGGAGAAATCAAAGGAAAAAATGTCAACAGAAGAATTTGAAAATTATATGACGCAAAAGATGAACGAATACATACTTCAAATTTTCACAAGTTGGAGAAAAGAACGATCCGATACAATTTCTGAAAAAGTAGAGGCAGTTTACAACGACCTTGCAAAAAAGATAAATCAGAAAATAGAAGACATTATAAATACTGCATCCACTCTATTTGATGTAAAGTTGAACGCCTACATAGACAGTGAGAAACTGATTCAAAAGAGCGATTTTTATTTCATGCTAGAGGAGCAAATGGGGATTTTAAACATTTTCGCAACAACATTCAGAACCAAATTACCTTTCTTTATCGGCAAAAGGATAGCACAAAAGCATATCAAAAACACTATAATTGAGCTGTTTGACAGACATTGTGGACGCGTAAGATACGACTTAACAAAAAGAGTTAGAGAAACAACCTTTAAATTCAAGGACCAGTTAAGAGACAAATTAGACCTAACAATAGAAGCGATTCAACATGCGCTCGATAAAGCTATTAAGCTCAAAACAGAAAATGAGAAAAAATCAGAGGAAATCCTAAAAAATATAGAGAAAAATTCAAATTTACTATTACAGTACAAAGAAGAGCTAGAGAAACTCAAAGAAAAATTGTCTATTTAAGGTAATAAACAACATCAACTACAACCCTAACACGTTTTATGTAAGGCGTGTTAGGGTCTCTATCTGTAATAGAGAAATACCCCTGTCTTGCGAATTTTATTTTTCCTAAAACAGAATGGGACTCCTGTGCAAATTTCTCAGCCGCCTTCTTTGCATTCTGAATAGCCTCATCAACCATAACAGGCTTTATTTTGTTCAACTTTGTATAAAGATATGTGGTATCGAATTTTACATTTGTTGCCATGACACCCTCTTTATTGAGTTTAAACAGCTCTTTCCCTAAATTGACAACCTTGTCTATTTTATGGGTGTAAAGCGTTATAACAACTTTACCTGTATACCTGAATCGAGCATTTGAGTTATAGTTGTTAGCATAGTTATCCGTTATATTAGGCGGAGATATTGAAATTTCACTATCATCAAAGCCCTCGTTATTTAGAAACTTTAAAACAGCGTCTTTGTCAAAGGAAATCTTTTTATAAAGATTAAAAGGGTTATTATCCGCAACTGTAAATTCAACAGGATAAATGGCGACATCAGCCTTAACAAGTCTTTCTGATAGCCCTTTAACACTAACAGTTCTCTCAAGACCTTTAATTTTCAATGCCGTTTGAGAAACCAAATAAGCTAGCGCCACCAAACCAATGGCTATGAACAAGCCACAGAAAAAACCACCTAAGCTAGATTCTCTTCTATACATATCCTTGCCCCCTGTTCAGTTTTACACCCTCCCAAAGGAGAATCCTCTTTTTTAATTCTATACCCTTCGAATAACCACCAACACCATTTTTCGCTACAACTCTATGACAAGGCACAAAGAATGCAAAACGATTAATGGATAAAAGCCTTGCCGTAGCCCTTGCAAAACGTTTATCACTAAATAGGGCCAGGGCAACATCTGAGTAGCAAAAAACCTCTCCAACCTTTGTAGAAATTAAAAAATTATGCAACTTTAATTGTTTCTCACTTAAACCAGATATATCAAGCAAATTATAGTCAAAATAAGAAAAATTCTTACTTTCAAATACTTTGTATATAGAGGCTTTTAAATCTCCTGAAAGTGGTTTACCCTGGCGCGCACTTTCAAACGAAATCGCTTCTATCCTATTTTTGTTTGTATAAAAAATTAACCATCTATCAAACGGCGTATCAATGCAATAACTACTCAACAACTATCCTTATATGGTATATTGAAGCAACCGTATCTTCCTGAATCCTGCGCACCATATCCTCAAACTCATCAAAAGATACTTTCTTATACTCAACAAGAGGGTCTCTCTGGCCATAACCCCTAAGTCCAACAGCGTCTCTTAGGTAATCCATATTTTTAAGATGTTCTCTCCAGTGCATATCCACTATTTGAAGAAGAATTTGTCTTTCTAAATTTCTCATCTCCTCTGAACTTATTAATTCCTCTTTCTCATTGTATTCCTTAATCAATTCATCTCTTATATTTTGCATAAGCTTATCTCTCTGTTTTGTTTTTGAAAGTTCCTGTGTATCAATTTTAAACGTTCTATCAAAAATCCTTTTCATTTCCTTATTAAAGCCATTTGTGTCCCAATTAACCGGATCGATATTTTGCTGAAGGTAAACATCTACCAAATCATAAACAATTGACTCGACATATCCCAGAATATCTTCCTTAAGGTCTTTACCTTCTAAAATACTGCGCCTCTGTTGATAAATCACATGCCTTTGTTTATTCATCACATCGTCATATTCAAGTAGATTTTTTCTTATCTCGAAGTTGTAGTCCTCAACCTTTTTCTGAGCATTCTCTATAGCACGTGTAATCATCTTATTCTCTATTGCCTCTCCTTCTTCAACACCCAACTTACTCATCAAAAGCTTTATACGCTCAGAACCAAAAATTCTAAGCAGGTCATCTTCCAAAGAGAGGAAAAATCTAGATTCACCTGGGTCACCTTGCCTGCCTGACCTACCTCTCAACTGGTTGTCAATCCTTCTCGATTCATGCCTCTCTGTGCCAAGAATAAAAAGACCACCAAGATTCCTGCTTTCTTCTGTAAGTTTTATATCAACTCCACGTCCAGCCATATTTGTTGCTATTGTTACTCTGTGAGGTTCACCTGCGTGGGCTATAATTTCTGCCTCCTTTTCATGGTGCTTTGCATTCAATACAGCATGTGGTATTCTCTTTTTAACAAGTAATTTATGAATTTCTTCGGACTTTTCAACACTTGTCGTTCCAACCAACACTGGTTGACCTTTATCATATCTCCCCTTAATTTCTCCGACTATAGCATCTACTTTCTCCTTGTGGGTTTTAAAAACATAATCATTGTGGTCTATTCTAACAACAGGCTTGTTCGTCGGAATGACTACAACATCCAAATTGTAAATCTCCTTAAATTCACGCGCCTCTGTTGCCGCTGTTCCAGTCATACCCGAAAGTTTTTCATACATTCTAAAGTAGTTTTGAAATGTAATCGAAGCCAACGTTTGGGATTCTTTTTGAATCCTCAAATGCTCTTTTGCTTCTATCGCCTGATGTAAACCGTCTGAATATCTTCTGTCTGGCATCAACCTACCTGTAAACTCGTCAACAATTATAGCTTTTCCGTCTTTAACTATATAATCTTTATCCTTATAATACACAGCATGTGCTTTCAAAGATTGATTTACCATGTGTAAAATTTCTATATTCTCTATGTCGTAAAGGTTTTTAATACCTAAAAGTTTCTGAATTTTCTCAATACCAGAATCTGTCAACACGGCGTTTTTTGCCTTCTCATCAACTTCATAATCTTCGGATTTAAGCTGTCTTACAGCTTTGTCGACCTTGTAATACAAAGATGATGGTTTATCAGCGACACCGGATATAATTAATGGCGTCCTCGCTTCATCTATCAAAATTGAATCCACCTCATCAACTATAGCATAATAGAAATTCCTTTGAACGTAATCATCTAAAGAGTAACTCATGTTATCCCTTAAATAATCGAACCCAAACTCACTGTTAGTACCATATGTAATATCCGCAAAATACGCCTCTCTCCTAGAACAAGGAACAAGTTTTGTTGTAAATTTCTCTTTATTGTCCCAATCTACCAAAAAGGATTTATTCTGCTGCTGAATAACACCCACCGTAAAACCCATAGATAGATATATCGGGCTCATCCACAGAGCATCCCTTTTTGCCAAGTAGTCATTAACCGTGACAAGGTGAACTCCTTTTCTTGTCATAGCATTAAGAACCAAAGCCAACGTTGCAACAAGAGTTTTTCCCTCACCTGTTTTCATCTCAGCGACCATACCTTTATGGAGTACATAACCTCCTATCAGCTGAACATCAAAATGTCTCATATTGAGCGTACGCCTGGCCACTTCTCTTGTTAAAGCAAAGGAATCTACTAATATTGCATCTAAATTACCTTTCTTGTTGTACTGCTCTTCTAATTTCTTAATTTCTTCCCTAATGCTCTCATCACTTAAAGACTTCGTCCAGCTCTCTCTATCATTTATCTTCTTAACGTATGGTTGTATCGATTTTAATATTCTATCATTCTGTGTTCCAAAGACTTTTTTTAGTAATCCTAACATTTTTCCCCTCTTAAAGTTAATTTCACTCAATATTATTGAACTGGAAGACAAAAATCAACAAAAACAAGAATTTAGTTGACCAAAACGATTTATATTGGTAAAAAAGCCAAAAATAATTGTGGGAGGTTTAAGATGAAAAAATTGCTCGCACTTACACTGGCATCTTTAGTGTTGGTATTGCTTGGATTTGGCAACGTAACATATGCGAAACAGGGAAAAATCAAAGCTGCATTTCTCTACATAGGTCCACATAACGACGGTGGATGGAGTCAAGCGCACAACGAAGGGAGAATATATCTACAAAAGCATTTACCCTACGTTATTACAAGCTACTCAGAGAGCGTACCAGAAGGCGCACCTTGCGAAAAGGTTGTTAGAGACTATATCCACAAAGGATACAAAGTAATTTTTGGTACTAGTTTTGGCTTTATGAACTGCTTATACAACGTGGCAAAGGACCATCCAAATGTTATCTTTGAGCACTGTTCTGGATACAAAACAAGAAAAAACATGGGGACATACTTTGGTAGAATGTACCAAGCCGATTACCTAGCTGGACTTGTAGCTGGAATGACAACAAAAAGTAACTATATCGGATTTGTTGCACCGTTTCCTATTCCTGAGGTTGTTAGGGAGATAGATTCATTTACCATTGGTGCAAGAGAAGTTAATCCTAAGGTAACCGTACACGTAATTTGGACAAACTCATGGTTTAATCCAGTTAAAGAAAGAAGTGCGGCAGAGACGTTTATAGCAAACGGAGCAGATATTATAGTAAGCGGCTGCGATTCTCCTGCTTCCATAGAGGCTGCCAAAAAGGCAGGAATTTACGCCATTGCATATGATAGGGACATTCACAACATGTTTCCAAAGACCGTACTCACATCAAGGGCCTGGAATTGGGGAGTTTATTATGTTAAAGTTTTAAAGGAAGTACACAACGGAACATGGAAATCTGAAAGGTATTGGGGCGGAATGGATACAGGCATAGTAAAATTAGGTAAATTTGGTGATACAGTACCAGAAAAAATAAAAGCTTATGTTCTAAAAAGAGAAAAAGAAATCAAGGAAGGCAAGCTGAAAGTATTTGATGGACCAATCTACGATCAACATGGCAAATTAATGGTTAAAAAAGGACAAGAATTACCAGACAAAGACAAATTATCACTTCAGTGGTTTGTTAAAGGAGTAGTAGGCTCAATTCCACACTAAAAAGTTCAAGAGGCAGAAGCTTGTAGATTAGAAGCCCTGCCTCCCTTTTTATTTTATGGCAGAAATTGTTTTAGAAACAAAAAACATAACAAAAATGTTCCCAGAAACTATAGCAAATAAAAACATATCGTTTAATCTCAAAAAAGGCGAAATACACGCCCTTTTAGGAGAAAATGGGGCAGGAAAAACAACGTTGATGAATATGTTATACGGCATATATATGCCAACAAACGGAGATATATTTATAAATGGGGAAAAAGTTACAATAAAATCACCGTTGGACGCCATAAAACTTGGAATAGGCATGATACACCAACACTTCATGCTCGTAGAAACTTTAACTGTGCTTGAAAATATAATCTTAGGATTGAAAGAGTATGGTTTCATCATAAATAAAAAAGCTGTTAAAGAAAAACTAAGAGAAATAGAAAACCTTTATGGTCTAAAGGTTGATTCAGACATAAAGGTTTGGCAAACAACCGTTGGCGAACAGCAAAGGGTTGAAATAATAAAGGTCCTGTTTAGGGGTGCAAATATACTCATTTTGGATGAGCCCACGGCAGTTCTAACACCACAAGAAACACAGGGCTTATTTAAAATTCTAAAGAGAATGAAAGATGATGGAAAATCTATAGTATTTATTACTCATAAATTGGAAGAGGTCATGCAAATTGCTGACACAATCACGGTTTTAAGAAAAGGAGAAGTTGTAAAAACCTTACTTAAAAATGAAACAACAAAATCTGAACTAGCTAAACTAATGGTTGGAAAAACAACTTTACGCGATTTTCAAAAGAATAAAAAAGAGACAAATGAAGTCATATTAAATATAGAAAACCTGACTGTTTATTCAGATAAAGGAACAAAATCTCTAAAAAGCATCAATTTGCAAGTCAAAAAAGGCGAAATACTTGGCATTGCAGGAATATCAGGAAATGGCCAAAAGGAACTCGTTCAAACTATAGCAGGACTAAAAAAGGTTGCAAAAGGAAAAATAATATTTAACGGCCTAAATATAACAAATAAACACCCTAGATTTATAAGTCGTTTAGGCATAAATTACATCCCTGCGGATAGGCTCGCAATGGGAGTTGCCCCCAATTTATCAAGCATTGACAATGCCATAATGCGTAGATATTACAGGTTTCCATTATCAAAGAAAGGCTTAATGAATTACAAAAAAGCGTTTGCTTATACAAGAATGATGACAAAAGCCTATAAAATAAAATTAGATAACCCTTTTGCACCTATAAAACTTTTATCTGGTGGGAATATGCAAAAATTAATCCTTGCACGTGAGATTCTAGAAAACCCAAAACTCTTAATTGCATCCTATCCCACGAGGGGACTTGACATAGCATCAACCCAGTTCTTTAGGCAAAAATTAATAGAAATAGCAAACAAAGGAAAAGCTGTCATTTTGGCATCTGAAGATTTAGATGAAATTCTCTCGCTTTCTGATAGAATAGCTGTGATGTATGAAGGTTCAATTGTTGGAATTTTGGAAGCAGAGAAAGCCGACAAAAACACAATTGGTCTTATGATGACCGGGGCAAAAGCATAGATGTTATATTTTGAAAAAAGGCAATCTGTACCGCAACATTTCAAAATAATAATACCTATTATTTCGTTATTAATAGGGCTTGCAATAGGTGCCATATCCGTAGCAATTGCCGGAATCAATCCAATAGACGTCTACGGTGGCATTTTATCAAATGCTTTTGGGAGCTGGTATGCATTTTCAGAAACATTAGTTGCAGCGACACCCTTAATTCTGATTACAGCGGGGCTTATAGTAGTTTTTAAAATGAATATATGGAACATCGGCGCATACGGACAATACATAATGGGAGCAATATTTAGCTCATACTTTGCCCTCTTTGCATCAAACGGCTTATCCAAACCTATGATGATTTGTGTAATGGTTATTTCAAGCATGGTAGGGGGAGCCATATGGGCTCTAATACCTACACTTTTAAAAATATTTTGGGAAGTAAATGAAGTCATAACAACGCTCCTTTTGAATTATATTGCCCTTTATATATTGAAGTTCCTTATGTACGGACCATGGAAAAATCCAGCTAGCTACGGATTTCCTCTATCCAAAACATTTCCTCAAACAGCAATATTACCGGTTTTATTTAAAGATACCCGTTTGACAATTGGCATAATATTTGCGCTAATTTCGGTTTTTATAGTATGGTTTTTGATTAAAAAGTCAAAATTCGGCTATGAAATCAGGGTAATAGGAGACAATCCCCTTGCCGCAAGATACGCAGGAATAAGCGTAAACAGGGATATAATAATAGGCATGGCTATAAGCGGCGCTTTGGCAGGCTTAGCCGGCATGACTGAGGTTTCTGGAATTGTTCACTATCTACAGGTTAAAATTGGAGCAGATTACGGGTACACTGCGATAATTGTAGCATGGATAGCCTATTTAGACCCCCTTGTTACAATTCTAGCATCTATTCTTTTCGGAGGCTTGGCAAGCGGTGGATATTCGCTTCAAATAACAATGAGAGTATCATACGGTATAGTGGGCTTAATTGAAAGCATAACTCTATTTAGCTTAGTTGGAGCCCAAATATTTTTGAACTATAAATTAAGGTGGAAAAATGGTTCACCATAGCATCTATATCTCCCTCCTTGCCAATACAATTAAAGCTGGAACAATTCTACTTTTTCCTACAATAGGAGAAATATTCTCAGAAAGAGCCGGCATTTTGAACTTAGGAGTAGAAGGCATGATGTTAGTCGGAGCATTTATCGGCTTTATTGTATCTTATATTACAAAAAACCCATACCTAGGCTTTATTGCTGGTGTGATTGCAGGGGGTATAGCATCACTCATACATGCGTTTATATCAATAACGTTGAGAGGCAACCAAATAGTTAGTGGATTGGCCTTGACCATATTCGGCGGAGGATTCACTACATTTTACGGCCAAAAGTGGATTAACATGACACTAAATAACACATTACCAATTATTAAGATTCCTATTCTCAATAAAATCCCATATATAGGCCCGATATTTTTTAACCAAGACCTTATTGTTTATCTTTCATATATTACAGTTTTTGTCATGTGGTTTATACTATATAGAACTACAACGGGGCTAAATTTGAGAGCTGTTGGAGAAAATGCCAAAGCGGCTAATGCTATGGGAATAAGTGTTTACAAGGTTCGATACATATGGACATTCTTTGGTGGGCTTTTGGCAGGAGCCGGAGGGGCATACCTTACGACATCGTATGCACCTTTCTGGCTTGACAGTATTACAGCAGGAAGGGGCTGGATTGCAATAGCTCTCGTGATTTTTGCCATGTGGGATCCATTAAAGGCCCTTTTTGGGGCATATCTGTTCGGTGGAATTAACGCCCTACAGTTCCAACTACAAGCCACGGGAACAACCATACCATCCGCCATATTAAATATGCTCCCATACATCGGAACATTTATAGTTATCACTATTAGTTCAATAATTGTAAAAACGAAACATATAAAACCACCCAAAGAGCTAGGAATTCCTTATATTAGGGAAGAGAAATAACTTATACAAGAAAGATGATATGCCTCACAAAATATAAACTTGAAGGGCATATAAGAAACAAAAAGGGTTTTACACGCAGAAAAAAATGGTGCCGGGGGCGGGACTCGAACCCGCACGGGGTCGCCCCCACTGGATTTTGAGTCCAGCGCGTCTGCCAGTTTCACCACCCCGGCGTCAACGAAGAGAATTATATATATTTGAGCTAACGTGTCAATATTTTACTTGATAAATTGGTAATATTTTTGCTATAGATAATGCGAGGTGACAATATGGGCGAAATAAATGTCGTAGAAAGAGAAACAAGTAATATAAAAGATGCAATAGAAGAAACGGCGGCTATAATTGGTCTTCCAAAGAAATTCTTAGATTTCGACATTGTCGATGAAAAAGAGAAAAAAGATAACATAGGAAATATAAAAAAGATTTATAAAATCAGAATCTACCAAAGTCAAAAAAAGAATAAACTTCTAAATATAATATCAATAGAAACAGACCCAGAAGAACATCCCCTTAAAGCTTACATATACGTAGACACAACAAAATTAGATTCTGATTTGGAAATAAGTGAAAAAGAAATAATAGAGGCAATTAAAAAATTGCTCGCTTTAAACAATATAAACTACGGAATTAAATACAAGCTTTTTCCAGCCATTGCAAAGGAAATAAAGAAAAGGCTATCACCTACAAACAAACCCTTTAGAATACTTATAGCAGAAGGAAAAAAACCCATAAGAGGGGAAAATAGCAAATTAGTATTTCATTTCGATAAATATAAAGCCGCTGGAACAGTTGATAAGAATGGAAAAATAGACTACAAAAAGAAAAACTTCTTGATTCCTGTAAAAAAGGACCAACTATTGATTGAGTTCTATAAGCCCACTCAAGGTGAGGAAGGCTATGATATATTTGGCAATATACTCGTGCAGGATGTAGGCGTAATCATAGAAGATATAGAAGAAATTAAATTTGCGAGCGGCAGTGTTAAGAAAGTAGAAGAGGGAAGAAAAATAAAAATTCTTTCAAATAAAGACGGGGTTATAATATACAGAAATAGAGTTTATGACATAGACACAAGCGTATCGGTAGGAAAAGTTGATATAAAAACAACGGGCAACTTAAATGCTGATGGAGATGTTGAATTAAAAATTGGAAACGGAATGAATAATGGGGTTGAAGATACAATAGCTGCAGGAATGAAAGTCAAAGGCAAAAAGGTAGTAGTAAACGGAGATGTAGGACCAAAAGCCACGATAGAGGCAGAAGAAGTTGACATAAAAGGCAGCGTTCATCAAAATGCCTATATAAAAGCCAAACACGCCAAGATAGCAATATGTAGGGGCACAGTAGAGGCTGATGAAATAGAAGTTGAACTATCAGAACACGCCCATCTTACAGCAAAAAATAGAGTAGTTGTAGATAAAGCGGTTGCAACAAAAATATATGCACCTAAAGTAGAAATAAAAGAAAATATGATGTCATCTTGTATAACAACGTCCTCCGAAAGTGTAGTGGTAAACAACATTGAAGGAGGCAACAACATAATATCCATAAAACCACTCGAATTACCGTGGATAAAAGAGCAATACAAAGAATTAGCAGTAAAGGAAAAGTATGCAAAAACAGTATTTAAAAATCATCAGAAGAGTTACTTGACGCTAAAAGCAAAGGTAGATACTGAGAAAAAGAAAACAGAAGCAGTTCTAAACACAATTCAAAAGCTTAAAAAAGAGGGTAAAAATGTGCCAAACGCCCTGTTGATGGCAATAAAGAAATTTAACGAGCTGCAAAACAAGCTAAAAGAAGAAGAGAAATCTTTCAAATCAATGGAGAAAGAATTATTAAAAATTCAAAACGCAATGGAAGATTTAAGAAATAGCTACAAAGAAGGACACATAATAATAAACAATACAATACCCGCCAATAACATTATAGAGTTCAATGATAAGTTAAAAAAGGTACTTGACCAAGACTATAGGAAAGTAAAAATATACACAAGGGAAATTCAAGGTAAAGAGAATATAGTGATAGAGCCTCTTTAACAAGAATCAAAATTCTATATTGCAGCATTAATACTGACTTTCTCTTTTTTTAGAATCATAATATAGAAATATAGACAAAAAATAGAAAAAGCATGGTAGCGGCGCAGGGACTTGAACCCCGGACACTGCGGATATGAGCCGCATGCTCTAACCAACTGAGCTACGCCGCCCTTAGATAACCAAAAAACAACAGGAAAGATTCAGATCAAATACCCCCTGGCAATACCTACTCTCCCACGGGCTCTCCCGCAGTACCATCGGCGCATATGAGCTTAACTGCCGTGTTCGGAATGGGAACGGGTGTTTCCTCATATGCTATCCTCACCAG
>WFYS01000009.1 GCA_015490005.1 Desulfurellaceae bacterium
CATTGGTTCTGCTTAAACCTCAATACTTTAATATTGCAACTTTAGTAAAGAAAAATAAAAAACTTGATGGGTATTATGTTATAGGTGGGAATGGGAAGAGCGGCATAATAAGAGAGATATCTTCTATTTCAGGGATTGCTAACAAAGATTTTGTACTTTATAAAAACTATTTTATTACACCTGTGCCTATAAAGGATTATCAAGGAAACACTATTGGGTATGTAATAGCAATTCAGAATAGGAATGTAATTTCAAATGCTATTAAGCATGCTAGAAGCATTATGTATTCAAGCCTTTTGTTTATGAGTATAGCTATTATCGTTGTTGTTGTGGTAATATTTATGTCTATCAAAAAATTAACCAATAGAATAGGTTCGTTAACCTATATGGTTAAGGATTTGTGTGAGGGAGAGGGAGATCTTACAAGGCGCATAGAAGTAGATTCTAAAGATGAAATAGGTATGCTTGCTAGCTGGTTTAATGAGTTTATAGAAAAAACACAACAGATGATTAGAGAAATAAGGGATAAGATAAAACTTTTAGAGACAAACTCTAATAACTTATCGTCTGCATCAAGTGAGATGTCAGCCTCTTCCCAACAAATAAGTAGTAATACCAAGGAAATAGCAAATGCTATAGAAAGTGTAGCGCAGGCAATAGAGGATGTCGCTAAATCATCTGAGAATATCAATGTTTTAGCTACAGATGTGAGTGAGATTAATGGAAGGGTGGTAAACGATATAGAGAAAAGGGTTGAAAGAATGCAACATAATGCAGAGCTTGCAAGAAAGGCAATGGAGCAGATAAACACTGTAGGCGAGGCATCAAAAGAGATAGGGCAAATTGTTGATGTAATAAACGATATAGCAGACCAGACAAACTTACTTGCATTGAATGCTGCAATCGAAGCTGCCCGTGCCGGTGAGGCTGGGCGAGGCTTTGCCGTTGTTGCAGACGAAGTGAGGAAGTTAGCTGAGAAAACACAAAGAGCTACAGAAGAAATAAGAAACACGATAAACAAGATGCAGAGTTATACAAAAGAAGCCATAGAGAAGACTGAAGAAACAGCTAATGTAATACTTAAAGAAAGTGAGCAAGCCGAAGCGGATAAAATCACAATCGGCGAAGTTGTATCAAAAACAAGTGATGTGATAGATGAGGTAAATTCAACCTCCGCGGCAACAGAAGAGCTCTCGTCTACGGTGTCAGAAGTAAATATGCAGATGCAGGAGATAAAAGAAGCTACAGAGGAGAACGCCCAAACTGTGGAAAACGTTTCTATGGCTGCTAATGAGTTGAAAACAATATCTGATGAAGTAGGAAGGCTTGTGAATAGGTTTAAAGTGTAAACACCCTGCTATTAAGATTTATTTAATAGTAATCTCTCCTACATGTAAGGCCCTCCCATCTAGACGTAGTACCAAAGGTCAGGATAGGAGGGTATTGTTTTTGTCAAATAAAAGTTGCACCCTTTTGAAGTAAGGAGTGATTAATCCCTCTTTTATTTATTGGATTAGAAGGATAATAAATATTTATAATGCAGAGTACTTGATAAGAACTTTTGGATGGAATGCCGAAATTTAGTGAGTAGAACAGGGAAATATAGAGTAAAAGATTAATATTAACCAAAAGCTTGATTAATCCTGGTTTTGTGATATATAAAATTACATGTTAAATGACTTGTTCAGTATGAAAATTGATATATGGAATGAAAATTAAATTGAATTTAGATAATTTTTGTATGTACGCCGAGATTCTGGATTACGATTCAAGGGAGAATGAAATTTCTTTGAACGCGTATATAGAAATCAAGGTTTGATTTTTTATGACAAATGTGAATTTTTGGTTAAAGAGGCTCATAAAAGAGTGGCTATTTCTTTTTGCTACTCTTGGGGTTGTGGCAACCTCGATATATCTAAAACGAATTCCCCACTACAGCCTTTCGGATTTTAGAATCCTCTTTTTAATATTCTCGTTTTTAATTGTATTGAAAGGTGTTGAGGAGTCACGCCTTCTTGAGTTTGTTGCATTTAAGTTAAGTAGAGAAAAATTTATCGCTCTTAAACTCGTGTTTCTCATCGGCTTTCTATCAATGTTTTTAACAAACGATATATCGCTTTTGATTATTGTTCCGATAACACTTGTTATGGATATCAAGCAGAAGGACTTGGTTGTTATAATGGAGGCGATATCTGCAAATGCCTTTAGCTCTCTTATGCCAAGTGGAAATCCTCAAAATATGTTTATCTATTGGTTTTACAACCTGAATTTTTCGCAGTTTGTAAAAACTATCTATCCGTTTACAGTGATTTCCGCTTTTGCTATTTTTTTAATAACGGTTTTTATTAGGTCTGCAAAAGATGTTGTTGAAGTTAAAGGCATAGAGATAAAAAGAGGCTCATATGTTTATATTTTTTTGCTTTTTGTCATAATTCTTGTAGTTTTGAAAGTTTTGCCGTTTTGGATGACGCTTGTCGTTATTATTTATGCGGCAATATTTGAAAGAAGGCTTTTTTTGATTGATTACTTTCTGCTTGGTATATTTTTTATGTTTTTTGGTTTCACAGATAACCTGCAAGAGATAATTCACATAACATCCGTTCCCAAAGGTTCTGTGTTTATTCTTTCTGCCGTTTTGAGCCAATTTATGAGTAATGTTCCGGCAACACTCTTTTTGGCTGATTTTACAAAGGCGTGGAAGGAGCTTTTGTGGGGGGTGAGCGTTGGCGGATACGGCAATCTTATAGGTTCTCTCGCCAATTTAATAGCATACCGTATCTATGTTACCCGCTATCCAGACAAAAAAAATCCGTTCCTAATTAAATTCTTGGGAATTGGTTACTTTTTCTTCTTTTTCATGATGTTTGTTTGTCTGCTTTTCTTTAAAGGCTAGAGAAGAACTTGAAAGCCTCTAGGTATGCGTTTAACTCGTCTTTTGTAGGCTTTTCTTTTGATTGATAATCTATTTTATTAAAGTATAACCCTATCTTTTTATGCACAATGTCTAAGTTATGAAGTGCCTTTTTTAAGATTTTCTGCGTAAATTCTTTTTTGTCCGAATTTTCCAAAATAAAAAACGTATGTTTTTTGCAAAGTAGTGAGTGTGAACTTAGATAATCTTCAGCAAGTTCCTTTGAGTTGACGAATGTTTCAATCGCATGTTCCTCAATGCGTTTTTCTTCCATGCAAAACCGACAGTTCTTTTCTATCTCCTTAACTTTCCTTTTTGGGCTCCTTGCCTCCATCAGTTCCTTTATTTCCTTTTCTTCCATCTCAATTAACAGCTCAAAGGTGTTGTTGAGTTTGTCTTTTAGGTTTAAAATTTGCTTTTTGTGCCTTTCGCAAATGCACGAGTGTTTAAATAGGGCTTTGATGCTTGAGTATTCGTGGTAGCCTTCACGCTCAAACCAAAACATAAAATCTTTCATTTGTCTGTCTATGATGTAGCAAATTGGACATCCATTTGAATTAAAGCTCTCTTTTAGAATAAATTCAATCATGTCTTGATTTTATCAATTTGTTTTTTGTGATTAAAGAATTTTCTTCTTGACTGTATTTTTGCCAACTGATAAAAAAGCTATGGCACTCCGAGTTAAAAGGCCTAAGGCTGTATGCTATGGCTTTTTAGCCGATAGGGTGTGGATGGAAACGTCCATGCCTCCCGTGTTTGGAAAGGAGGTTTGTACATTTCTTTAATTAGAAATTCGTTGAAATTATAGTTTTTTTGGAGGTTATTATGGGAATATTGGAGGACTCTATTCTTAAGTTTAAAGATATCGTTGAAAATCATGGTTTGCTCAATAAAGAGGTTACGATAAAAATGAGGCCTTTAAAGCCAGAAGAGGCTATAGGTAAACCAATGAGGGATGATTTTCCCCTCCTTAAAGGAAAGGAAGTTCTTGTTGAAGCAAAGTTCTTCAACGCTAAAGGACAAGCTTTTACGGATGAGCCGAGCAACTTTGAAGGCTATATTAAGGATATTTTGGGTTTAAGCTTGGACTCAAACAGAAACAGAGCTATTGTTGTGGCAACAATTAATGCAGTTTTAAGGCATCTTGAAATAGTTGCAAATACAGTTCACTGCAAAAACCAGGAGCCTACCGAGTGTGGAAACGAGATGGCAGAGAGGTTTTTTAAGCGATGGGGTGAGGATGTTACTGTTGGATTGGTTGGGCTTCAGCCTGCCATTGCTTCAGCTCTAGTTAAACAGTTTGGTCCAAATAATATACAGATTGTTGATTTGGATGAGGATAATATCGGCAAAAACTTTGAGGGCGTTGAGGTTTTAGACGGTAGAAGGTACTCCTGGAGGGTTGTAGCAGATAATTTTCTTGCTTTGATAACAGGTTCAAGTGTAGTGAATGGAACGATAGATGAACTTTTGGAGGTTTCGAGAATGGATAACAAGAATCGCATTACAATATTCTATGGGACTACTATTGCCGGCGTTGCCTATCTTGAAAATTTGAATAGACTCTGTTTTAAATCCCACAGTGATTGAAGCTGTTTTAAAAAAAGATTTTGGTAATTTTTCTATAGATGTCGAGATACGGTTCAAAGGTTTAAAAAATGTGTTGTTTGGTATCTCGGGAAGCGGCAAGTCTTCTATATTAAAAATGATAGTTGGTTTTTACGAACCAGACAGGGGTAAGGTTATTGTAAACAATAAGGTTTTGCTTGATGTAGAGAGAGGTGTAAATACACCTATTTTTAAAAGGGGCATAGGTTATATTCCGCAAGAGTATACACTTTTTCCGCATATGGATATTGAAGCAAACCTTCTTTACGGCGTTAAATCTAAGAGGTTAAAATTTGATAAAAAAAGGTTTGATTTATTAATAGAACTGGCAGGAATTAAAAATCTTTTGAAATTATACCCTAATCAACTATCTGGAGGGCAAAAACAGAGGGTTTCTTTAATTAGGGCGCTATTGGTCGAACCTGAGATTTTGCTTTTGGATGAACCCTTCAGCGCTCTTGATAGACCAATTAGAGAGGAGCTTAGGGAACTGCTTTCCGAATTGTTGGACAGTTTCAATATTCCAGCGATTTTTGTAACACACGACCTTGAGGAAGCTTATGAGTTTGCAGATGAGATAGCTATTCTAGAAAGTGGGAATGTGATTCAAGCTGGAAAGAAGGATGAGGTTTTTTCAAGCCCAGAGAGCCGTTCGATAGCCAGACTGTTGGGTTTTAAAAATATTTTTGAAATAGATGAATTGAGGAGCGATGAAATTGTTGTAAAGGGCTTTTCTTTTAAGGTTAGGCGTTTAAAAGGCAGTTGCAAATTTGTATTTATTAAACCTGAGGACGTGCTCTTGCTCAGGACTGATAGGGATATATCGAATAAGGAGAACGTTGTTTTTGGCGAAGTATTGAAGTTTTTTGAGAAACCAGGGAGCGTTTTGCTTAAGATAAAATCGAAGGGGTTGATTGTTTATAGTAGAGTTACGCGTCACGTTGTTGTTAAAATGGGTATCAGTGAAGGGTCTAGGGTTGCTGTATCTTTAAAAAAAGATACTATTGTGTGTGGTGACGAATAGTGAAGTTAACAAAGTTTTCTTTTATTCCAGCTATTTTGCTAGTTGCATTTGTTTTGTTGGTCATAATTTGGGGGTTTTTGGGTGTGACTCTTAGTGATTTTAGAAAACTATTTCTAGATGGTGAATTTATCTCGGCTGTGGTTTTTGGCCTAGAGACCTCTTTTACGTCTGTATTTTTATCCTGTTTGTTAGGGGTGCCTACGGGATTTATGCTTGCAAGGAGCGATAGGTTTCTGTCAAAGTTTCTTGATGCTATTTTCGATGTTCCTATAATTATACCTCCTCTAATTGTTGGCGTTCTGCTGTTAAATGTTTTTAATAATAGTTTTATTGGTAAATTTTATTCATTTATTTTTACGTTTTGGGGTGCTGCCATTGCTCAATTTTTTATAGCTTTTCCTTTTACTGTTAAAGCATCCAAATCCGCTTTTGAACTTGTGTCTCCCATATATGAACGTATAGCTATGACGCTTGGGGCGAACTACTACAAGTCTTTTTTTGATACAACATTTAAACTTGCGAGGAACAGCATTCTATCTGGACTTGTTTTGAGTTGGCTTAGAAGTTTAGGGGAATTTGGCGCAACACTTATTGTTGGTGGCGGGATTGCCTACAAAACCGAGAACATACCCATAAATATCTATTTGAAAATTATGGAAGGTAACTTTAGAGAGGGTTTAGCGGCGAGTCTCTTTATTGTTTTGGTTGCATTTTTATGTGTGTTGTTTATTAAATTGATTCTGGCCAAAAGTAAAATTATGTTATAACCTTCTCAAATCTTTCCATATCTTCTTTTGTTCCAACACAAATTAGTGTTGAACCAACCTCGATGATATCGTTTGCTTTTGGGTTGAATATAGTGCTTTTGCTTTTTGTTATAATGGCTATTATTATGATGTTGTATTTGCTTCTGATATCCGTTTCTATAATCTTCTTTCCTGCGTATTTGCAGTTTTTTGTGATATAAAATTCGCCCATTTCTATTGTTCTGTCTGATTGCATAACAATAGATACAAACTCGGCTGTTCTTGGTGATATAAGCATTCTCGATATGTCATAACCGCTTGATTGGTATGGTGAAATTGTCTTTGCACCCAGTTTGATGAATTTTTTAACAGAATCTTCAGAATTTGCGCGTGCTACAGCTAAAATGTTTTTGTTTTCGTCCTTTGCTGTAATTAATGAATATAAATTATCAGCGTCTGAATCCATGACCAAGGCTATCCCTTGTGCTTCCTTAATATTTGCTTTTTTAAGCATCTCTTCATCTGTTGCGCTACCTATTATTGTAAGATATCCGTCATTTATGGCCTCATGGGCAGCATCTGGATTTTCTTCTAAAACTACGAAGGGTTTGTTGAAGCGTTCCATTTCTTTTGCTACTACTTTTCCTACTCTGCCGTATCCGCAAATTATAAAGTGGTTTGATAGCTGCCTGATCTTTTTCTCCATAACCTCCTCCAAGCTTAATTTCATTTTTAATATTCTGTCCGTAAAAGCACTTGAAACTATACCTGTCAATAAGGCAATCCCAGATATTCCCATAATCATAAGGAATGAGGCTACTACCCTTCCTATTGTTGTTTTTGGTACTATATCGCCATAGCCAACTGTTGTAAACGTTACTATACTCCACCATACAGCGTCTATTATTGTTTTTATTTGCGGATTTTTACCTTCTTCCACGACGAACAGTATTATAGACGAACCTATAATCATGAATGTGAAAATAATGAAAACCATAGATATCTCAAAACGCTTTTCTTTAAGGCCTTCTAAGACTTCTCGGGCGCTTTTGCTGAACTGTGCACCTTTGAATACCCGTGCTACGGGCACTACTACTCTGTAGGGATAAGGCAACCATCCATAAGGTAAGATACTAAATATATCAATGAGCGTTTTTGGGCTTAAAATGTATGAAATGATAGATTTTTTTGTCTCTTTTGTTTCTTCAAAGAACATAATGGTTTTTAGTGAAAAATCAAATATCATAAAGAATATGGATATTATTTCTATGATTTTGTAGATATTAGGAGGCCCTAAATTTATAGGTATGGCATTGTCGTAACCTATAATAGCAAGTAGAGAAAGGGCGCATATGAACTGCATGAAAAATCTATAATACGTTGCTGTATAGGATTTTCCATAAAAGGTTTCTCTAATATTTATATTTTTTGTTGCCTGTTCCTTTAGCTTCACAGTTTCATTATACAAAATGAGCTTTTTGTTTGAAAGTTTTAAACAAAAGTCTATAATCTTGTTTTAAATGAGGGTACACGCTGAATGTTATCAATGCTTTATAGGTCAAGCCATAAAATCGGCAAGACTGCACAAAAATGATAGGTATGACTTGTTAAAACCTGTTCAGAGTGTTGTTGAGGTTTTACATGGTATAGATATTGAACTACCGCCACCTTTGATTAGTGAAGATGTTTACGGGGCAATCAGGAAAGCTTTGGATATCAATGACCCTTATAGGGAAATAAAGAAAAAGTATAACGACATTGCCTTGAGCTATCAAAAGCTTATGGAAAAAGAGATATTGAATTCAGATAATCCTCTGCTTTTTTCCATTAGGCTTGCTTTGGCAGGTAATATAATAGATTTTGGTTCTCAGATGGGTAAGTTCGACCTTGAATCAACAATTGAGGATACCGTACATAGCCCCTTAGATTTAACAGATTTTAATAGATTTGTTGTTGAAATAGAAAAGGCTAAAAATCTGGTTTTACTTTTGGATAATGCAGGCGAGATTGTGTTTGATAAAATACTTATAGAAACCATTAAAAAGCTATACCCCAAAATTAATGTATCTGTAATTGTTAGAGGTGGACCTATAATAAACGACGTTACGGTAGAGGATGCTGAGTATATTGGTCTTGATAAGGTGGCAAATGTAGTAGACTCAGGTCAAGTTATACCTGGTTTTTGGCCTTATACTGCCTCTTTTGAAGCTAAAAAAGTGTTTAATAGTGCCGATGTTGTGATTTCTAAAGGTCAAGGCAACTTTGAAACGTTGAGTGAAATTGATGATACAAGGGTGTATTTTCTATTTCTCGTTAAGTGTGATGTTGTTGCCCACTATTTGGGCATGAAAAAACTTTCCAAGATTTTTATTAAAAACGATAGAAAATGGGAAAAACAGCAGGTATAGATGAGGCTGGTAGGGGGCCTTGGGCTGGCCCTGTTGTTGCTGCCTGTGTGATTCTAAAAAATGATATTCCTGTTATGGATGAAATAAAAGATTCTAAACAGTTAAGTCCAAAAAAGCGAGACGAGCTTTACGATATTATTAAAAATAATTCTATTTATGGCATAGGTGTTGCTTCAAATAAGGAGATAGATAGATTTGGTATTGTTAAGGCTACGGAGCTTGCCATGAAACGTGCTATAGAGCACATGCCAGAAAAACCTACTTTTTTACTGATTGATGGAAGGGATAGATTTGATTTACCTATCAGATACAATTCTATAGTAAATGGTGACCAGAAAGTCAAATCTATTTCTGCTGCAAGTATATTGGCAAAGGTCTGGCGTGATAGGTACATGCAACTTGTAGCTGATATCTACCCTCAATACGGTTTTGAAAAACACAAGGGCTATGGGACTAAGGAGCATTTAGAGGCATTAAAAAGGCATGGCCCATGTGAGATTCACAGGTTTAGTTTTAAGCCCGTTAAAAAAATCCAAGAGGAGAGATCAAAAAAGCCAAAGCTTTTGCTTCATGCTTGCTGTGCACCATGCGCCACAAGCGTGATTGAAAGGCTAAAGGAAAAATATGACGTTGAGGTGTTTTTCTACAACCCCAACATACATCCAAAAAGAGAATATGCAACAAGATTGGATGAGATTAAGCGTTTGTGCGATTATCATAAAATCAACCTAACAATCGGCGATTACGATATCGATAAATGGTTTAAAACCGCCAAAATTTTTAAGTTAGAGCCCGAAGGCGGTAAACGGTGCACTGTTTGTTATGCTATGCGCATGTTTGAGACAGCAAAGTTAGCAAATAAAAAAGGATTTGACTATTTTACTACTACTTTGTCTGTGAGCCCTTTGAAGGATTATGAAAGAATAAAAAGAGTAGGTGAGCAGCTGACTTTAAAATTTGGTGTTAAATTTGAGGATACTGATTTTAAGAAGAGAGATGGGTTTAAGAGGTCGGTTGAGCTGTCTAGAAAGTTTGGTTTTTACAGACAGGATTACTGCGGTTGCGTTTATTCAAATTTTGAGATAAAGAGAAAGAGGAAAAACGATGAAAGAATCTCAAGTTCAGGAATTGGTTAAAAGATACAGTTTTAATCTTGTTGAGACGCATATATCTTGGGTTTTGATTGGTGAAGACGTAGTTTATAAGATAAAAAAACCAGTGGATTTTGGATTTTTGGATTATACAACACTTAAAAAAAGGCAGTTTTATTGCAATAAAGAAATTGAGTTGAATAGAAGATTAGCTAGAGAGATTTATTTGGGCGTAAGCAAGATTACCAAAGATAGCGAAAGCTTTACTATAGATGGAGACGGGAAGGTGGTTGATTATGCTGTGCGGATGAATCGGATGCCGCAGGATAGAATGATGGACGTTTTAATAGAAAATAATCAAATGAAGGATTCTTACATCGTGGCTTTGGCAAAGAAGATTGCTGATTTTCACCTAAGAGCTGAGACGAATGATTACATAAGCCAGTTCGGTAATATTGAGACGAATAAGTTTAATACGGATGAGAATTTTGAACAGACTAAAGATGGGGTGGGTGAGTTTATTACACAGTTTCAGTATGATGCCATTAAAGATTATACGAATAACTCTTATATAGAAAATAAGGGACTGTTTGAAAAAAGGGTAAGAGAGCAGAAAATCAGAGATTGTCATGGTGATTTGTATTCGAGAAATATATGTATTGTTGATGAGGAAGAGATTTATGTGTATGACTGTATAGAGTTCAACGAGCGATTTAGGTACTCAGATGTTGCAAGCGATGTGGCGTTTCTGCTTATGGATTTAGAGAACTATTCAAGGTACGAGCTTTCAGACTTGTTTTTTAAAAAGTATATTGAGTTTTCTAAAGATGTAGATTTAGAAAGAATAGTGGATTTTTATAAAGTTTACAGAGCTTACGTTAGAGGAAAGATTGCTTTTTTCCAAAGAAACAAGGAAGAGGCAGGTAGATACTTTGACCTTGCTTTTGGATATTTGCCTTGCGAATATAAACCTAAGGTTGTTGTACTGGGTGGTTTGACGGGAAGCGGCAAGACAACTGTAGCAAAAGCATTAAAGGAAAGAGCGGACTTTGTGGTTATCTCATCTGATGAGGTTAGAAAACAACTTGTTGGCATGGATGTTTATGATAAAGACCTATCTGATTACAAAAAAGGTATATACAGCGAAGAGATGACGCAAAGGGCTTACGATGAAATCGTTAATCAGGCTTATGGTTTTGTAAAGAACGGAAAGAGCGTAATTTTGGATGCTACTTTTATAAAGAAATGGCAAAGGAATAAGGTTTTTGAAAGACTTAAGAGGCTCGGCATAAAGCCTTTGGTTGTGTTTCTAGAGGTTGACGAGGAATTGGCTTTGGAGCATTTTAAGAAAAGGGAGAAAGAAAAAAGCATCTCGGATGGAAGGTATGAGATTTTCGTTAAGCAGAAAAACGACCTTGAGATGCCTAAAGGTGCTATTGTGATTGATGCTAAAAAGCCTATTGACGAGATAGCTGAGGAAATACTAAGTAGGGTGGGGGTGCAGATATGAGGCTTGGTGTGAACATTGACCATGTGGCTACGATTAGGCAGGCGAGAAAAACCGTTGAGCCTGAGCCAGTCTATGCTGCTTTACTTGCTCAAGAAGCGTTAGCAGATGGCATTACGGTGCATTTGAGAGAGGATAGACGTCATATTCAAGATAGCGATGTTTACCAGATCAAAAGTGTTATAAAGATACCGCTAAATTTAGAGATGAGCTTGAATGAGGAGATTGTTAAAATCGCGTTAGATGTTAAGCCACACCAGGCGACAATTGTTCCTGAAAATAGACAGGAGATAACAACCGAGGGTGGATTGGATGTCGCTGCAAAATTCGAGAGAGTAAAGGATATTACAAAAAAACTAAAGGATAGTGGCATTATTGTTAGTTTATTTATCGACCCTGTGGAGGGGCAGGTTGATGAGGCAAAAAACGCTGGGGCTGATGCTGTTGAATTCCATACAGGTGGCTATGCTAATGCTAAGTCTGGCAGGGAGAGAGAGATAGAGCTTGAAAAACTCGTTAACGCTTGTAAATACGCCAAATCTTTGGGCTTGCATGTGCATGCAGGGCACGGTTTGGCCTACGAAAATGTAAAACCTGTGGCGGCGATTGAAGAAATTGAAGAGTTGAATATAGGTCACAGCATCATAGCCAAAAGCGTTTTTATAGGATTAAAAGAGGCAATACGCTTAATGAGGCAGTTGATTCAAGAGGCAAGATGGAAGTTGGTATAGATATCGAAGAGATTGGTAGAGTAAAAAAAGCATATGAAAAATGGGGAGAGGGGTTTTTAAACCGAGTTTACACAGAAAGGGAGAAGAGCTACTGCTTTTCAAAGAAAAACCCCTATCCTTGTTTGACGGGTAGGTTTTGTTCCAAAGAGGCTATAATAAAGCTTTTTGGCGGCAAGATTAGTTTTTTGGATGTAGAGGTCATAAACGATAAAAGCGGAAAGCCGTGTGTTTTTGTAAAAGGCAAAATGAGTAATATCAAACTCTCAATTTCGCACACAAGATTGTATGCAACTGCTGTGGCTTTAAGGAATGAATGAGATTGAAGCCTATAGGGAGTTTAACTCTATTCTCAATAGCCTAAATCCATATTCAATGGATTTAACATTAGATAGAATCAATGCCTTTTGCTCTAAAATTGGCAATCCTCAGGATGGTTATAAGTCAATTTTGGTTGGAGGGACAAATGGCAAAGGAAGTGTGTGTCAATATCTTACGGATTGTTTTGTTTCAAATGGGTATGCTTGTGGAACATATACGTCACCTCATTTAATTTTACCCAATGAAAGAATAAAAATAAATAACAGACCTGTTGATTTTTCCACTTTGCTTGATTACGCAAAGTTCATTAAGGGCGTAAATTTTGAAGGGCTAACTTACTTTGAATTTTTAACGGTTCTTGCATTTTTGGTATTTAAGGATTTTAAAGTAGATGTGGCTATTTTAGAAGTTGGAATGGGCGGAGAGTTCGATGCAACAAACGTTGTTGACCCTATTCTGAGCGTTTTAACATCCATTTCCCTTGACCATGAGGAACATTTGGGAATGACAATTGAGGAAATCACGCTCACAAAGTCAAAGATAATAAAGCGATTAGGTGTTGTGTCGAAGAATGATGATATGGTTTTGGATGTTGTTAGAAGAAGTGTAAAAGCTCCCGTTTATTTTGTTGATGATGAGTATTTAAAAAGAGCACAGGAATTTAAGGTTGAAAACACAGTGAGTGTGGATAATGCTGCTGTTGCACTTTTAGCTATAGATATCTTGAATGAGCAGTATGGATTTAGTTTGAATTATGATGCTGTAAAAAAAAGCTTTTGGCCCGGTAGATTTGAGGTTTTTAGTATAGGTAGTAAAACTGTGGTTTTAGATGGAGCTCACAATGTCGCAGGAGTATCCAACTTGAAGAACTTACTTGAAAGTAGAGGCATTTTTAATAACAATAGTGTTCTTGTTTTTTCTAGTTTGACAACGAAAAGATGGAAAGAAGCTTTAGGGCAAGTCCTGGATGGTTTTGAATGTATCTGTCCTGTAGGAATAAGTAATAAGCTTGCCGTTGAGCCTTATGAAATAGAGGGCTTTCTGTATGATAAAAAATTTAATGGAGAAATTAGGGTTTTTGAAAACGTAAGTGATGCATTGAATAAACTCTTATCATCGAAATTTAAAAATATTGTAATTGCAGGTTCACTGTATCTTGTGGGTGAGTCTTTGGCGTGCCATTTAGTTGAATAAAAAAGGCGGCAGAAGCCGCCAATAATGTTACTCTTTTGTTGTTCCGTATTCTATGCCGCACTCTTCTCTCTTTAAGAGCCACTCCCAATGGTTATCAACCTGTCTTTGGAACTCTTCAATAAGGTATTCGTTACCTTTCTTGAACAGATGGGCAAATCTCTTTTGTGGTTTTAGATATTCAGTTACGGGTAGTTTCTTTTTTGGTTTGTAATTAATCACAATCTTGCCATTTGTAACCTCATATAGTGGCCATACGCATGTGTCAACGGCAAGCTGAGCAATATCTATTGCCATATGAGGCGGGAAGCCCCAACCTGTAGTACACGGCTCTATGATGTTGAGATATGTTGGTCCATTAACGTCAAGCGCTTTTTTGACTTTATTCATTAAGTCTCTCCAGTTTGATGGGGATGCCTGAGCTACATACGGCAAGTGATGGCCTTCAATAATGCTTACAATATCCTTTCTTGGCTGTTCCTTACCGAACTTTATTTTGCCGTTTGGAGATGTGGTTGTTGAACCTCCAAATGGTGTGGCAGATGACCTCTGATTTCCTGTGTTTTGATATGCGTTATTATCATTACAGATATATAAGAATTGATGACCTCTCTCTATTGCTCCAGATAAAGCTTGAAAGCCAATATCGTATGTTCCGCCGTCACTTGCAAGTGCTATAAATCTTACATCCTTATTGGTTTTACCTTTTCTTTTCCATACTTTATACATTGCCTCAACGCCACTGATTGTGCTTGCCGCATTTTCAAATGCAGTGTGTATCCAAGGAACATTCCAGCTTGTATATGGGTATAGTCCTGACGATACTTCAAAACAACCCGTAGCAGCAGCTACAACGATGTCATATTTATCAGTGTCCGCTGCCGCAAACACCTGCCTAGTAATGACAGAGTGGGTACAGCCCGGGCATAATCTATGTCCACTAACTAATCCTTCTTTTTTCTTTGCCAATTCATTTAACAGAGCCATGCTTTACCTCCATTCTCCCCTTAGATTCAGGCAGTCAAACTGTTTTTCCACTTTCCCTGTTTCGACTATTCTCTTTAGAGTTTCAAAAACTGAGTTTATATGTCTTGGTTGAGTATCTCTTCCCCCAAGTCCATATGTATAATTTACAATCGGAGCTCTTGTTTGTGTGTCGTAAAGTGCGCTCCTGATTTCTGTAAACAATGGCCCTCCCTGTGCTCCAGCTGGTGAAACCCTATCCAGCACAGCGATGGCTTTTGCTGATTGCAGGGTATCTGCGAGCTCTTTGTATGGGAATGGTCTAAAGAGTCTGATTTTTAATAAACCTGCTTTCACGCCGTTTTCCCTCAAAGTGTCAATTACATCCTTTGTTGTTCCACACACAGAGCCGGCGGCTACAATTACGTATTCTGCATCATCCAACTTATAAGTTTCATACAGTCCATAATGCCTGCCGAAAACGTCCCCAAACTCCTTGCCAACTTTCTCTACCACATCTTTTGCGTCTAGCAGGCCTCTAAGTTGGTTCATTTTATGTTCAAAATACCAATTTGGAGGAGCCCAAGCGCCATGAGTTACGGGCTCATCTGTGTTTAACATTGGATATAGAGGCTGATATTCTCCGATGAATTCCTTTACCTTTTTGTCCTCCTCTAATTCCCATATCTCAATTGTATGGGATGTGTTAAATCCATCCTGAGCCACCAATGCAGGTGTCATAACGTTTTTATTTTCTGCTATCTTGACTGCCTGAATGATATTGTCGTATGCCTCTTGAGAGTTTTCTGAAATCAACTGAATCCAGCCTGTGTCCCTTCCCCCCATTATATCTGAATGGTCACCGTGGATGTTTAAAGGTGATGACAGTGCCCTTGCTACAACGGCCATAACTATGGGCAATCTCATGCCGCTTGCTATGTATAGCATCTCCCACATTAAAGCATAACCATTGGCACTTGTTGCTGTCATAACCCTACCGCCAGCTGCTGCAGCGCCGATACATGCACTCATTGCAGAGTGCTCTGATTCTACAGTTACTAACTCTGTGTCCATCTCACCGTCTGCTATAAACTGAGCTACAGTCTGAGGGATTGGTGTAGACGGTGTTATTGGGAAAGCTGCTATAACATCTGGATTGATTTGTCTTATCGCATGGGCAGCAGCCTCATTTCCTGTCAATGCTACTTTTTTTCCCATTTATTTCCTCCTATTTTTCACTTGAAAAAACTTCTTTTCTTAACTCTTCCTCTGTTTTACCTTTAGCCTGAGATTCCAAAATCATTTTTAATGATTTAGGTTTAGAGGGGCACTGTTCAACACATATTCCGCACCCCTTACAAAATGTGTAATCTATACCTGCCATTTTGCCATTTTCGTCTACTTTTATAGCACTGTCTGGGCAATAAACCCAGCAGAACATACACTGTATACATGTATCCGGATTCCAAACAGGCCTTTCAACTCTCCAAGAGCCTGTCTCGTACTGTTTTGAGTTTCCAGGGTCTTTTATTGTTCCACCGATTAGAACTTCGTCCCAATTGAGAAGTTTTTCAGCCATTTATTTTACCTCCTCGAAAGCTAACTCTATAGCCTTTCTGTTTCCTTCTATTATTTTTTCGGGAAACTTTCCTGTTTCCTTTAAAAGTTCTACAACTCCGTTTACAACTCCGTCTTTTGTGAATAAACCTGTAGCCTTTGCTAAAGCACCAATCATAGGAGTATTTGGTATGGCTTTTCCTAATGCTTCCATGCTTATTCTGTTTGCATCTACAACATATACTTCGTAGCCTTCAAGGCCTAACTCCTTGATGACCTCTTCCTTTGAAAAGGCTGTGTTTACTATAACTTTCCCAGATTTCTTCAGTCCTTCCTTAACATCAACAAGACCCAATAGCGTCGGGTCTAAAAGCAGAACAATGTCTGGCTCCATATATTCTGAATGGTCTCTAACAGGTTTTTCATCAACCCTTGTGAATGCCACAACAGGTGCCCCTCTTTTTTCTGCGCCGTAAACGGCAAATCCTTGAGCGTAAATTCCCTCTTCTTGGGAAATTAACTCTGCCAAGGTTTTTGCAGCAGTAACTGCTCCTTGGCCAGCTCTTCCGTGCCATCTGATATCCATTTTCTTAGACATTTTTCTAACCCCCAAGCCATAATTTTTGGTTTATATGTAAATCCTTGATTTCAATGCTTCCATAAGAGTTCTTTTGTCTACATAATTTATGTCTTGACCTATCGGTATTCCGCTTGCCACCTTGCTTATTTTTACATTTAGGTTCCTGAGACTGTCCTTTATGTAGTGTACCGTTAGGTCGCCCTCTGAAGTTGAGCTTAAAACTAAAATTACTTCTTTTATTGCTTCTTCCTTTACTCTTTCTTTCAAATAGTCTATTCTTTTTAGTACGGTTTCTGTATCGTATAGAGCTGAAATTACTCCCCCCAAAACTAAGTAAAGCCCATTGTATACATTGGATTGTTCTATTTCAACGAGATTTTCTATGGTTTGAACAACGCATATTGTAGATTTGTCTCTTTCGAAATCTTTGCAAATTTCACATAATCCATCTGTAGAGGTAGTTAAATTGAAGCACTTGCTGCATGTAGATACATTTTTAATTAAACTATTTAAAGATTCTAGTAGGTTAATGGCTTCCGTTTTGTGCTCTCCTAACCATATCGCATACCTTTTAGCACTTTTAAAACCTATACCAGGAATTTTCGATAAATATGTTGAAACCCTGTTTATCTCATCTAATTCCGATTTCTGCATCTAAAACATACCTGGTATATTTAGACCTCCAGTTAAAGCGGAGATTTTTTCCTCCATGGCCTCTTTGGCTTTTCTTACTGCTTCGTTTACTCCAGATAATATTAAATCCTCAAGGGTTTCTATATCTTCTGGATCTACGATTTCCTTAGATATTTTTATGTTAACTATCTCTCCAAGGCCATTTGCCTTAACCGTTACCATGCCACCTCCGACAGATACCTCTACTGTCTCTTTAGCGGCATTTTCTTGAGCTTCTGCAATTTGCTTTTGGATTTTTTTTGCTTGAGACATCAAGCTATTTAAATCCATACCACCAAAATTCTTAGCCATGCTACCTCCCTAAACTACTTAATTATATACTAATCATTTATTTTTTCAATATTTATTATTTTTCCACCAAAAGTTTTTAAAATTAGGTCAACTTTTGAGTTGTTGTCAATGTCCGTATTTAGGCTTTCATGAGATGTGTTTTTCTCTATCGCTTTCTTGTTTTCCGCATCTTTTTCTGTTTTTGTGTTATTGCTATCAATTATAAATGAGCCACTTTGAACTTTTTCTATTAGATTCTCTATTTTGTCAAGTTTTGTTGCTGCTTTTGCTTTGTATGTTGCAACAATTAATGCATCCTGTGGGTGTATTTTTTGCTTAATGTCTACAAGAGACTGGTAGAATATGCTTAACAGTGCGGTTTTTATCTCAAGTGGGCTTTCTTGTTTTAATAATTCTTCTAAAACAATTCTGTTAAAAGTTTCCAAATTTATTGAGTTTTCCAATAGTTGATTAATTATTTTTAGTGCCTCTTCCTCTGAATTACCTAAAATCTTATTTATGTATTCTTTAACTTTTTCCCTTGTAGGAACACCAATTACTTTTGATACATCATCTTTTGTAATTGTTTCATTGGGTTTAAATGACATGCATCTGTCTAGAAAACCTTCTGCTACCCTAAGAGAACCGTTGCTGGCAAAGGCTATTAAATCTATGGCGTCTTCTTCTATTTTTATGTTTTCTGATTGAGATATGAATAGTAGCTTTTTAGATATCTCTGCCTCAGGAATTTTTTTTAAATGCAGTATTTGACATCTTGAAAGTATAGTATCTGGCACCTTTTCAATTGCTGTTGTAGCGAAGATGAATTTAACGTACGGTGGTGGTTCTTCTATGGTCTTGAGCAGTGCATTGAAGGCTTCGAGCGTGAACATGTGGACTTCATCTATAATATATATCTTGAATCGTCTTTTCAACGGTGGATATTTGACGCTTTCTATGATATTGCGGGCGTTTTCTATTTTCCTATTTGATGCACCATCAATCTCTATTACATCAACATCTTTTCCTATAGATATTGCTTGGCAAGCTTCACATGTTCCGCATGGTTCTGCTGTAGGGCCTTTGTCGCAGTTTAAAGATTTAGCAACGATTCTTGCAAGTGAGGTTTTTCCCGTTCCCATTGGGCCATAAAACAGTATGGCGTGATGGAGTTTTCCTGTTTCTATGGCGTTTTTTAGGATTGTTACGGCAACGGGCTGTCCCACAACCTCTGAAATCTTTAATGGTCTATATTTACGCGCAAGGACCTTGTACATATCAATCTCCCTTAGCGATGCCCACCATAAGCAGGACATTGCGCGCTCACACAGCCCTACCTACCGTTGCTCCCTTCCGGGCCTGGCGGGGTTCGATAGGGAGTGTGTCGCACAAGCCCACTTAGGTGGACATCGCTAAAAGAAATTGGCGCGCCCAAGAGGACTCGAACCTCTGGCCCCAAGAACCGCAATCTTGTGCTCTATCCATCTGAGCTATGGGCGCGGTTTCCATCGTAATAATAAAATGGCGGAGAGGGCGGGATTCGAACCCGCGGTAGAGTTTGTGACCCTACACACGATTTCCAATCGTGCTCCTTCAGCCAGGCTCGGACACCTCTCCGCTTGCGCAACTGATACTAACAGTAAAAATTTTTGTTGTCAAGTTGTGAAAAAGCTAAAAAGAATAAATGGAATCTGCGAATTCTATGGCTTCAAGATAGTATGCGTTGATGTTTTCGTTGCTCAACTTGTATTTTTCTATCGTTTTTTTCGCACTAATGAAGTCACCACTTTCATATAGGGCAATGAAATCGAGGAGCACCCTGTAGGGGTTTGATTTGCCCAAAAGAGCATCCTTTACTTCATTGTCTAAATAATCCATTTCTTTTAATATATCTTCCATTTTTGCGCCTAAAATTGAGTCGATAAGCGAAAATAAGCCCGTGTAATAAGCATTTTCTATATATAACTCAAAATGTTTTGCCAAAAGCTCTGAGAACTTTGCTCTAACTGTAGCTACAACAACAAGCTCTTGAGGCTTATCCTCTGAAAGCTTTGATATCATAAGCACATTAAGCCACTCTTTTGTTTTCTTTAAGCCCAGCAGTGATATAGCTTTTCTGGCTGTTTTAACCTTTGTTTTTAATCCAAAATATGGAGAATTTACAAGTGCAAGGAGTTTGGTGTTTAGGTATATATCACCGCTTATAAGTTTTATTATATCCTCAATATCACTGTTTGGGTCGTTTATCAACTTTAATGCTTTAATTATATTTGCTTGATATGGTGCTAAGCCTTTTTTTGCTTCTATCACTGGTTTTGTAAAATAAAATCCTTGGAACAGTTCAAAACCAAGCCCAAGGGCAAAATTGTAATCGTCCTCTGTTTCAACCTTCTCGGCCAACAATTTCAGTTTATACTTTTTGTACCTTTCGACTTGTTTTTTGATTTCTTCCCTTGACAGTTCTAAAAAATCAACCTTTATAATGTCTGCTAACTTTACCATCTCATGAAGATGGTCTAAAAAAACGAAGTCATCCAGTGCTATTAGATAGCTTAGTTCTTTTGCGTTTTTTAAAGATTTTAGTATCTCATCTTCCGCTACAACATCTTCCAGTACTTCAACAACTATCTTTTCCTTCGGTAGCATTTCGTAAACCCTGTCAATAAGCAAATCCCTTGTGAAATTTATGAATACACGGCCATTTTTTGCTATTTTGTCTATGCCCATATTTATAAAAGCGTTGACGATTACCCTGCTTGTTGCGGCATTTCCATCCAAGTCCGTTTGAGAGATATTTTTGGCTATGTTTTCTCTATATAACAGTTCATAACCAAACGTTTTTCCGTCCTTATCGAGTATTGCTTGTCTTCCAACTAAAAATTCCATAATTTCCACCTTAAGGTGTTGATAGATATTCGTTTACACTCATGGTTTTATATGCTCTGGATGTTATGTATTCAAACACCTTTGAGAGTGTTTTTGGTCTTAAATAACCTGGTATTGTAAGTATAGGTTTAAAGTTTTTGTCACAGAACACAATAAATGGTGTTGAGCCTCTAAATCCATACATCTGAGCCAGGTCATCTGTTTGCAGTTTAAGATTACCCTTTGCGGTGGCCAATGTATATGTGTTGGTTTTATTTACGTGTATCGTGTATATGACCGTCTTTTTCTCCTCTTCTTTAAGTTTTTCGCTGTATTTTAAATCCCTGTGTAATTTTTTGCAATAAGGGCATGTTGTGCTATCAAATATTAGAACAACAAATTTACCGTTACTTTTTAGTTTTACTGTGTCATTTGAAGTCTTTTTGTTTGAACATCCTGTCAATATGACTAGGGTTAAGAGTAGAGCAAATACGAGACCTAAAAGTTTTTTCATTGCATAACTTCCTTTCTAAAACATTTTACCAAAAATTTTTTATTGATGTAAAGGGTTAAAATCATTGTGAAATAGTAAAAAAATTACTGAGTTTGTATTTGCTTTCATTATCTTTGTAATAAATGACTATTCTAACCTTGTTATCTTTGTTTTCTCCAAAATCTGTCACGAATCCTTTTGGTATTTTCCACCTAAACTTATTCTCTAATGCGCAGTTGTCACACGAGTTTATAATTCCCGCATAGTGGCCACCTATTAAGACGGCTATACAAACAATTCCCTCTTTAAAACCCTTCCATCTTATTGTGTATGCTTTTCCCTCATGCCACACATCACTACTTGTTGGAGATGTGATTTTAGGCGATAACTGTTTTGTATTTTGTCCTTTTGCGTAACTTGTTTGAATTGCAAGTAAAATCGATATAATTACAAGGTTAGTGCATTTATTTAACTTCATCTTCTGCCTCCGTAATTTATCTTTAATTTTTAACTTATGATTATAATTTAAGTCAAGTTTTTTGTGTTATCTCTGTTATTTTTGTGGAAAATGGATATAAAAAGTTTAAAATTCAGTTATGGGGTGTGTTAAGGTTTTACGAAGTATTGCAGAGGATAGGGTGTCTTCATCAAACGCTATAGCTTTGAAGATGATAGAGTGTAGTATTGAGCTTTATGGTATGCATGACTACAGTAAGATGATTGAAAACATTATAGAAGGCCAGCCTTCGATGGCCGTTGTTTTAAATATAGCCAGTAGGATATTGAGGGCTAAGAACAAAGGTGAACTTTTAAGATTAAAGAGCGAGTTTTTGAGTGCAGAGAAAAATGCTGTCAATAGGGCTGTTGATAGACTGAAAGATTATAAAAATATTGCAACAACCTCTTACTCAAAAACCGTTTTGGAAACACTGAAATTGACAAGGCCCGAGAGGGTGTTTGTTTCTGTTTCTCATCCAGCAAAAGAGGGAGAGAAGCTTGCCCAAGAGTTGTTGGCTGAAGGGATTGATGTTGTCCTGTTTGAGGATACAGCCTATTCTGTTGTAATGGATGAAGTGGAGGTTGTTTTTATCGGTGCAGATGCCGTATTTGATAACTGTGTTGTTAATAAAATTGGAAGTTTTCCGCTTGCTTTGCTTGCCGATTATTTTAAAAAAGATTTCTTTGTTTTAGCCAATAAATTTAAATTTTTGAGTGGTGACTTAAAAAAGAAGTATAAAATTTTGGACATGAGCCCGTCTGAGATTACGACTTTAGATTGCGATGTGGTTAACGTTTATTTTGAAGAGGTTCCTTTGAAATTTGTGAAAGAAATAATATCGGGGGAATAGGAAATGGAGTTTTTGTTTGGTCCTGTGCCTTCACGCAGATTGGGTTTGAGCTTAGGAATAAACATTGTTCCGCATAAAATGTGTACATATAACTGCATTTACTGTGAGGTAGGCAGAACCACAGATTTAACAGTGGAAAGAAAAAGTTTTTATGACCTTGAAGCTATAAAGAGGGAATTTGTGGAGAACATAGAGAAGGTTGGTAAAATTGACTACGTTACGTTTTCAGGTAGTGGTGAGCCAACGTTAAATAAAGACATAGGGGAACTTATTAGGTTTGTTAAGGGTAAAGGTTACAAGACATGTGTTCTAACAAACGGCAGTTTGCTTTATTTAGATGAGGTAAAAAACGATTTGATGAAAGCCGATGTTGTTATACCGAGCTTGGATAGTGTGAAGAAGGAGAGTTTTTTGAAGGTTAACAGGCCGCATCGCAGTTTAAAACTTAACAAGATTGTTGATGGTATAAGGGATTTTACAAGGGAATTTAAAGGCAAGGTATGGCTCGAGGTGCTGTTTGTGAAGGGTGTAAATGACAGCGATGAAGATGTAAAGGCTTTGGTTGAAGTCACAAGAAATATAAAGCCGTTCAAGGTTCAGGTAGGGACAGTTGACAGGCCGCCGGCCGATGATTGGGTTGAGAAATTAAGCGATAAGGAGATAATGGATATTTACACGTACATGAGTGCTCATTTGGATGTTGAGGTGGATTTGATTGGTGGGTTTAATAAGGAGAACGATAAGTTCTATGAGGATGTGGAGAGGTCGATTATCAAGCTGATAAACATTAGACCTTGCACAGAAGATGATTTAAAAAGAATATTTAGCTTAAACGAGACCGGTTTGAGAGAAAAGCTGGATAAACTTTTTGAAAAAGGGCGAGCCTTTGAGTATTATTTCGGTGGGAAACGCTTTGTTGTGGGTAATAGGTCTATGATGAAGGAGAAAATGGTTTGATGGAGGTGAGTGATGGTTAATTATAAGGAGCTGGGTTTCGTAAATACAAAAGAAATGTTTAAGGATGCCATGAAAAACGGTTATGCTGTTCCTGCCTATAACTTTAACAACATGGAGCAACTGCAGGCGATAATAACGGCATGCACACTGACGCAGTCTCCCGTGATACTTCAGGTGTCAAAGGGTGCAAGAAACTATGCAAATCAGACGCTTTTGAGATGGATGGCTCAGGGCGCTGTTGAGCTAATGAAGGAGATAGCGACTGAAAACAGTTTAAAAGAAATACCTATAGCTTTACATTTAGACCACGGTGATAGCTTTGAATTGTGTAAAAGCTGTGTAGAAATGGGATTCTCGTCTGTTATGATAGACGGGAGTCATTTACCATATGACGAGAATGTTGAGATAACAGCCAAAGTTGTTGAATATTCCCATAAATACGATGTAACTGTTGAAGGCGAGTTAGGTGTTTTGGCTGGCATTGAAGATGATGTGCAAGCTGAAAAGAATATCTACACAAACCCCGATGATGTTGAGGATTTTGTAAAAAGGACGGGTGTTGATTCTTTGGCTATAGCCATTGGCACGAGTCATGGAGCTTATAAGTTTAAAGTTAAACCGGGTGAGCAACCACCTCCATTGAGGTTTGATATTCTGGAAGAAGTTGAGAGGAGGATCCCAGGGTTCCCAATAGTTTTACATGGCTCATCGAGCGTTTTGCAAGAATATGTGCAGATAATAAATAAATACGGTGGAGCTTTAGAGGGTGCAGTTGGTGTGCCAGAAGAGCAGTTGAGGAGAGCAGCAAAGAGCGCTGTTTGCAAAATAAACATAGACTCAGATGGCAGGCTTGTTATGACTGCAAAGGTTAGAGAGATTTTGTGGACTAAGCCGAAAGAGTTTGACCCTAGGAAATATTTAGGACCCGCAAGGGAAGAGCTCGTAAAGATGTATATGCGCAAAAATAAAGAGGTTTTGGGTAGCGCATTCAGGGTTAAGTAATGAAAAAGGTAAAAGAGGTTCAGCTGGCAGAGGATGTTATATCATTTGAGTGGGATAAGAAAGAGATTTTTAATCTAAAATATACGGCGCATTACGGATTTATTAGGAGTTTGTGTGACAAAGGCTTAATTGATTTTGTGCAGAATTTCTCTTTGGGTAAGAATGGATTTAAAAATTTTGTTCAAGTTGGCATTGGCGGTTCGGCTCTTCCTGCAAGTGCCGCTTTGGCTTTTTTGAAAGGTAATTACCTTAACTTTAAAGGTGATAAGAGGTACTTTGCTTTGGACAATTTGGACCCTGAGCGTTTAAAGCTTATTTTTTCGTTGGATTTAGATAAAACATTATTCCATGTTGTTTCTAAGAGCGGAAAGACGTCGGAAACGCTGTTGCAGTTTTTTGTTCTTTTAGAAAAGGGCAGTATAAAACCTGAAAATGTACTAATTTCGACCTCTAAAGGTAGTTTTTTGGATGGGCTAGGAGAAAAACTTGGTATAAGACGATTTTATATACCTGACGAGGTGGGCGGCAGATATAGTGTGTTTACAACTGTTGGTTTACTTGCCCTTGAATTCTTTAACATTAATGCAAGCGCTTTTGTTGAGGGTGCAAAAAACTGTGTTAGGGCTTACAGAAACGGCTTTTCCTTTCCGAATGAATTTGTAGATTTTGCTATAGGCAATTATAAAGACGGCAAAAATATACTTGTGATTTTTCCGTATAAAGATAGGCTTTTGAAAGTTGGAGAGTGGTTTAGGCAACTTTGGGCTGAAAGCTTAGGAAAGGACGGAGAGGGACAAACGCCCGTTTTAGCCCTAGGAGTTACAGACCAGCATTCTCAGCTACAACTGTATCAGGATGGACCTAATGATAAGGCCTTTGTGTTTATTGATATGCCTGAATGCTGTGATTTTAAAACTAATGACGATTATGGTTTTGGCTTGTTTAAGGGCGTAAGCGTGGGAAAGTTGATAGATGTTGAGAAGAAATCTACCAAAAAGGCTTTGAAAATGAAGGGTCTCTCGGTGTCTGAGATTTACATAAAAAAATCCGATGAATTTGCTTTAGGTAATTTACTTGCTTCACTAATGATAGCCACAGCTAAAGCTGGTGAGGTTTTGGGGGTTGACCCATTTAATCAACCTGGTGTAGAGTTAAGTAAGAAATTTGCAAGAGAGGCTTTAAAAGATGCTTGAAGCTACATATTCTACAAGAGTTTACTACGACGATACAGATGCTGGTGGTGTTGTTTATTATGCTAACTACTTAAAATACTGTGAAAGGGCAAAGCAGGAGTTTTTATTGAAACATGGATGCGACCTGTTTAAACTACATGAAGATGGTCTGTATTTGGTAGTTAAACAAGTAAAGGCAGAATATGTGAAAAGTTTAAGGCTTGGTGATAGGTTAGATGTTTTTGTTGGAGTGAAAAGGCTAAGGAGAGCGAGCATAGAGCTTTTGTTTGAAATTAAGTCTCACGGTGAGGTAGCGTTTAGGAGTGAAATACAATCTGTAATGGTGGATGATGATAATAAAATTATTAGATTACCCAACTGTATAAATAAAATTAGGGGGGATTGAGATGGCAAGAAGAAGTGATGTAATGTTGAGGGAGCCAGAAAGGGCACCACACAGGTCTTTATTTAAGGCTGATGGTTATACAGATATTGAATTAAACAGGCCGATAATAGCTGTAGCTAATTCATATAACACAATAGTGCCAGGACATGTGCATATGCACCAGCTTGTTGAAGCTGTTAAGTATGGAA
>WFYS01000010.1 GCA_015490005.1 Desulfurellaceae bacterium
AGCATATTTTCTATCATATTCTTCATAAACTGTTTGGTTAGGGAAGCTAAGTCCTTTTCGGTTTTACAGTTTTTGCTCAACTCTTTGAAATCTATCTCCTCAATAAGATTATCTTGGTTAATATCGTCTGCTTTGCTCATGTTAAACCCCTCCATTAAAATTAAATATTTTACTTCTCTGTGATACTTAGATGGATTTCACATTTGATGATGAGATTGACATTGTCATTGTATCACAATTTGGGGTTTACACAAAATGTGGGGCGGGATCGTTTAAACCTATAAATTCAAAAAAATCCAGTAAAAATGCTCTCATTCGGCTCATTAGCTTTTCTGTAAGCAGCGCTCTCTTTATACAAGAATTTAAGAATTTCTTTTTTTACCCTATAACCTTAAAGTTTAGTTGATTTTGTAATCTCTTAAAATAATAAAAAAGCAAAGGATTTTTTTATACCCTTTAAGTTACCTATATAGAACCTATATAGAGGACAGAAAAAATAACAGGTTTCTATTCAAATCCTTTAAAACCACAATCACAACAGCTTTTTAAACTCCTCTATAGTTAACCCAGCGTCTTTAATTATTCCAGCCATAGTAAAGGCATTTATAGGATTAGCACGAGGTATAATTATTATTCGCCTACCATCGCTCATACTTATGTGCTTTCCCTCTCTTATAACCCTAAAACCTGCTTTTTTAAACGCTCTAACTGCTTCTTTATGATTTATACCGGGGGACTCAAAATATTTTTGTGTCTCAACAGAATAATTTATTAAAATTTATGGTCTTTAGACCAAATGCAGGATTGATGTGGAACTCAGTAAAAGTAACAAAAAAGAACAAAACAAAAAATAAAAAAAAGAAAAGAAAAAAAAGAAAAAAGGAAGGAAAGAAGAAAAAGGAGGAGGATATAAAAAAATGAACAGGGAGATGCTAAAGGAGATAATGTCAAATATGGATATGGATGTAATAAAAGAGTTGGATGAATATGGAAAGAATAAATTGGCTACCCTAATGGAAGGATTACTCATTGAAATAATGGGCAAAGAGAGATATGAGTACCTATTGGAAAATCCAAAGGACAAAGGCAATGGAACCTACAAAAGGAGCCTAAACACAGGCCTTGGGAAACTGAATCTTGACATCCCGAGAACAAGGAGCGGAAACTTCCGCTCCCATCTTCTCCCTCCCAAATATCAGAGGTACGATGAAAGCTTTGAAGATTTAATCTTCTCTTTCCTAATCAATGGGGATTCTAAACAAGAAATTGTCTATAAGATGAAACTAAGGGGTTTAGATTTCAGTGAGAAGGCATACGATGAGATATTTGAATACATAAAGACACAGATGCTTGAGTTTAAATCAAAAGAACTACAGGAAAGCTACTATTTTCTTTATATTGATGCCTATCACTGCATGGTAAAAGATGAAAAAGACAAAAGGGTAAAGAAAGCAGCTGTTTACACTGTTGTAGGGATAGACACAAATGCAGAAAAATCACTCCTTGGATATTACTCATTCTTCGGAAGTGAGAATAAGTCCACCTGGATGGAAGTATTCCAGGATTTAATCAATAGGGGAATGAAGAAGGCCTTAGTGTTCATCTGTGATGATTTCAACGGAATCTCAGAGGCAATAAAAGCCTTCTTTCCTTACTCGGATATTCAGAAATGTACGGTTCATACCTCAAGAAACGTATACAAGCACATGAAAAAGGAGGATGCCTCATATGTAAACAAAAAGCTTAAAGAGATTAAATACTCCTGTGATACCTTTGAAAAGGGGATGGAGATTTTTAAAACTGAGATAATTAATAAGTTTAAAGACCAATACAAGACCTACATCAAATATTTAGACTCAAGAAAAGAAGAGTTTTTTGCCTTCTTAAAGTACCCTGAGGTAATAAGAAAATACATCAATTCAACAAACGCTGTTGAATCTGTACATTCATCCTTTGAAAAACAGAGACTAAAGAAAGGAGGCTTCTTTCAATCCATGGATATCCTAAATGTTGCCCTTTTTATTACAACAGATAAGTTACACAAAACCTGGAAGGCTAATCCACTGATTAAGGCCAAAAGGTATGAACTGAATCAAATGTTTGTAG
>WFYS01000011.1 GCA_015490005.1 Desulfurellaceae bacterium
CCTTAAAACAGAACCATCTGGGTTAGCCCTTATTATAATGTTCTTGAACTGTTTGATCGTCTTTAGCCTGCTTTGTCCCTTCAAAGTGTAAGAGAATACAAAGGTTTTCTTTGTGGGCTCTTGTGCTATGCCGCCCGCTGAGTATTCTTCGTTTTGCTCCTGAATCGCCCTATATACATCCATCGGTGTTAAGTTGAACTCTGCCAATCTGTCGGGTTTAAGCCAAACGCGGACCGAGTACTTTCTCTCACCCCAGATAATCGCATTTCCTACACCTTTAACCCTTTTTATCTCGTCTAAAACGTTTACTAATATGTAATTGGACAAGCTCTCAAGCGTCCTCTTCTTGCTTGTTGATACAAAGGCATAGGCTTTTAGTAAATCGGGTGAACTCTCCCTCACCTGAACACCCAAACGCCTTACAACCTCTGGCAAACTGCCCAACACATTTTGAATTCTGTTGCTCACGTCAATTTTGGCTATGTCGGGATTTGTACCCACTTTAAAATAAACGCTGATTGAAAGGCTGCCGTAGGATGCTGTGGATTTCATGTAAAGCATATTCTTAACACCATTTATCGCCTCTTCAAGCGGGGCAGCCACGGTTTTTAGTATGGTATCCGCATCGGCAGATGGGTAAAATGCGTTAACCGTAATCCTCGGTGGCGTAAGTGTGGGGTATTCCTTAACGGGCAAACTTCTAATGGAAAGTACGCCTGCAATGACAATAATTATTGCGACAACGATGGCAAATCGCGGTCTTTCTATGAAGAACTTTGATATCATTTGACCGTTTTATCTACGGCAACTTTAATATTTGGCCTAAGTTTAAGAAGATTATCCAAAGCTATAAATTGACCGGGCTTTAAACCCTTAACGATGAAATAATCCTTATACTGATCCAGAATTTTTATCGGCTTAGGCAAAACCCTACCCTTTACAACCAAAAACACAATCGAACCCTTTGTTGTTTGAAGCACAGCTCTTTGCGGAATTAAAACCTCGTTCTCTCTAAAGATACCAGAAAGCTCAACTTTGGCAAATTCATTGGGCAAAAGTAATAGATTCTTATTTTTAAAAATAGCCCTTAATTTCAATGTTTGCGTGTACCGGTCGATTTTTCTGTCTATAAAGTCTATTTTGCCGTCAATTCTTTTGCCATTTACGATTAAAGTAGCCCTTAGATGATGACTATTTTCCATTATCATATCAATATCACTGTCGGGAACAGAAAATTCAGCGTATATGGGAGCGATTTTAACAATTTCAACAAGAGGCTCGCCAATTTCTATCAGATTACCCACATCAACCTTTCTCATTCTCACAAAACCGGATATGGGCGACTTGGGTCTGGTATATGACAGGTTAATTTGAGCCAATCTAACCTGAGCCTCAAGGCTTTTTACCCTTGCCTGCGCACTTTTAAACTCGTATTCAGCTTTATCATACTGGTCTTTGCTGACCAAATTCTCAAGATAGGACTTCTTTATCCTCAAATAGTTAGCTTTGGCATAGGAAAGCTCAGCCTTTGCACCGGCCAACTCTGCCTTCAACTGATCCAATTTTGCCTCATAGGTACTTGGATCTATAAGAAAAAGAACAGCTCCCTTCTTTACAAAACTACCCTCTTTGAAAAACCTCTTTAACAAAATCCCACTGACCTGGGCTTTAACAATCACATCCTTAAAACTATTAAGCCTTGCAGGATAGGTGAGTTTAACGGGCAATTTGCGATAGACCTTAACCCTGTATACGTCAACCTTTGGAGTAAATGTATATTGACCCTTTGCATAGGAACACGTTGCAGATGCAACTATTAGCAAAAAAATAAAAAATTTCAAAACGTGATTAATCACGAATTTCATGCCTCTTAGCATACTTAACCTCTAAAATTCTGTCAAGGATGTACAATTGTAAAACCATACTCTTTATAAACATACAAGTGATCTAAAATGAATTTATATAACTCGTCTTTTAATCTTTTATTTTTACCGTATGTTACCTCTACAATATACCCG
>WFYS01000012.1 GCA_015490005.1 Desulfurellaceae bacterium
AACCTGTATCTATCAAAGCCGTGGCTATAACAGTCAGGCTACCCTTTCCCTCAACATTCCTTGCTGCGCCAAAAAATCTCTTGGGTTTCTGAAGGGCATTTGAATCAAGACCACCAGACAAAACCTTGCCACTCGGTGGTATAACAGAGTTATATGCACGGGCAAGTCTAGTTATTGAATCAAGAAGAATAAATACGTCATAGCCAAATTCCACAAGTCTCTTGGCTCTCTCAAGAACAATCTCAGCCACCTGAATATGCCTTTCAGGAGATTCATCAAAGGTTGAACTGATAACCTCGGCATTTACTGAACGCTTCATGTCTGTTACTTCTTCAGGCCTTTCATCAATTAAGAGAACAATAATTTTTATCTCCGGATGATTGGTTGTTATACTGTTCGCAATATTCTGAAGTAACATAGTCTTACCTGTCCTTGGAGGAGCAACAATTAAACCTCTCTGACCTTTGCCTATGGGTGTTATCAAATCCATTACTCTGGCCGGCATGTTATCAGGTGCAGTCTCAAGATTTATTCTTTCCATCGGATATAAAGGCACAAGTTCATCAAAATCTTTCCTTTTTAAAACCTCTTCCGGCTCTTTATAGTTAATCCGTTCAATCTTTAATAAAGCATAGTATTTCTCGTTATCTTTAGGGGTTCTCACTTGTCCATAGATATAATCGCCAGTTTTCAAGTTAAATTTTCTTATCTGGCTAGGAGAAACATAGATATCTTTAGAACCAGCTAGATAGTTGTTATTCATGTCTCGTAAAAATCCAAACCCATCAGGTAGAATCTCTAACACACCCTCACCTTTCAATAAACTAACTGTTTCTGTCTGCCTAGATGGTTCAGTTTTTGTTGCTTCTTTTACTTTCATACTAACCTTTTGCTCCTGATTATCTATCGTATTTTTAGCGGCCGCTTTCTTTAGAATCTCATCTATTAAATCATTCTTCTTTTTTATTGTAGTTGGAATACCTAAGGCTTTTCCTATTTCAACCAACTCTACGAGTTTCTTTTTCGATAAAACATCCCTATTGTAATCCATACACTTCTTTCTCCTTATATTTTTTTCAAAGATTTATTATCTACTTATAGCGCTAATCTTTACAACTGGGGATTTCATGCCTTTAAGAAACACATCTAAACTAAACCGTTTAGAAAGTTTTATATAAGATTCAATTTCCCTAAAGCTTAAATGTATAAACTCAAGGAGCTTATCATTGTAAACGGCTTTTTTTATCATCTTCCTTCCCAAAGAAACTCTTACCATGCCCTTAAAAATCAATTTACTTACACCAAAACTAAATAAAACGCTCTCCACCAACTTTTTGTAGTCATTATCTAATTCCTTATTGTACTTTTTAAGGGTCTGAGCAGCAAGATATCTGAATGTGCTTGAATACATATTATCTGCAACTAGCTCTAAAATTATATGTTTTACATTTTTGAATTTACCCTCCATACCGTTTGCCAAAATACCGTGGGCTACAGAATCCTGAGATAGATGAGCCAAATATCCATAGGCAAAAGCTTTTTTTCTATCACTATCTGCCACCTCCAAAATCCTAAAACCCACATCCCAGTTGTGAGAATGACCTGAAAACTCAGATAAAGTTTTTCCTATTATGAAATCGGGAGCCAAACTTCCATAAAGGTATTCGTTCATGTTGCCCATGATTAAAATTTTCAAATAGTCTGGCAATTGGTCAACTAAAGATAAAGAAACCCCAATATGCACTCCAGGGCCCCAAGCAAAACTGTTTAAAGGAAATAATATGACTATACCAAAGGCAATGAGAACAGGTAGTTTAGACATTACTCTTAAGTATAATAGTAAAACTCACAAAAAGTCAAATAAAATCTTCTTTGAGCTTGACAAAAATTAACTAACCAGCAATATTATTGTTATGAAATTAAAAGAATTCTCTATTCTAAAAGTCTTTCTGTTTCTTCTCATTATAATTTTATTCATACACCCAACTCTATCCAACTCAGCAATATTGAACAAAAACCTGATTACGGGAAATAATGATAAACTCTTAAAAACATATCGCTCAATGCTAAAAAGTAAAAATAACGCGCCAGAACAAAAAATACTTCTACTTGCACTGATAAAAATAGCAAGCTCAAAAC
>WFYS01000013.1 GCA_015490005.1 Desulfurellaceae bacterium
CATCCATAGGGTATAAACCCCCTATGAAAATATACACCCAGGAACTAAATAAGACGGATGCTGCATAATGAAGAATACTGAATTTTATTTACAAAGGAAGGAGGGAATAAGAAATTAGAAAAAATTGTCTTGACAAGCGGGGGCGGTATAGCTTGATAAATTCTTCGATAACATAATCAATGTAAAATTCACCGCAAAGATAGAAGAGGGATTGGATGAAATAGCAAATGGAAAACTCAGCAAAGTGGAACTGCTAAGCCAATTTTATAATAAATTTAAGACACTGATAGACAATGCCTATGAAAAAATGGAAAATTTAAAGCCAAAGCCGCAGAAAACCGACATAATCTGCGATAAATGCGACGCTCCGATGGTTGTTAGAGAGGGAAGATTCGGAAAATTCCTTGCCTGCTCAAATTATCCGGAATGTAAATTTACGGTAAGGGGAATAATTAAAAATGAAACCTGCCCTCAATGCGGCTATACGCTGTTTATAAAAAAAGACGGCTGGCACTGCGCAAGAAAAGCCTGCGGATATAAGGAAGAGGACACTTAAAAAGCGGACACCCTTTTGCATCCTAATAACCATATAATAGAGATATATGCGCTTTGTCTTTTGTATTTATTGTAGATTCGGCAACAATCTCCATACGATACAGAAAAGGAATGGGAGGAGGATGAATAACATTAGTTCCTTCCTTATTTGGTGAAGTTACTCCACCAGAAACCAATCCTTTAGATGATGATGAAGATGTGTTGCCTTTTGCCGTGTTTACAAGTTTTATATAAATAGTGTAGCCTCCCAAAGAATATTTTAAATCATAGAAACTGACTATATCACTTATATTTGTACTTTCAACATTTGATAAATTTGAACACTGATTATTGGATAAATCATTGTCTGTCCAATTAGAAGTTTGTGTATTAAGTTTATAGTGCAGACAGGTTGTTTTATTGTTAATAAGAGTGCTTGGAAACGAAACGTTCTCGCCTGCTTTTATAGATCCCAAGATTTCCCTCGTCTCATTGAAAGCACCCTCAGCAGATTCCACTGCACTTCTGTACTGCCTAAAACTTCCCGAAATCTTTGTGCTCTGCATGGAAATATACAAAGTTAAACTTCCCAAAGCCAAAATTATAAACGCTATAATAAGTGCTACTATAAGAGCAATTCCTTTTTTATTTATATACATAACTTCACTCCAAATTTTTTGGCGCTGCAACAAGTTTCAAAATCTTCCAGCGATAATGTTTGTAATCAGTGATTTGTGTTAAATTAAAATACCTTTTACCTACCGATACATTGTCATAAGGATAATTGTAATTATTATCCTTCGTGCCATTCTGTATAAGTATGTAAACACCAACCTGTTTTAATTCATCTCTAATGTTCTTAGCATTTAAATTTGTTATATCTTGTTTCCAAGTATCTATATTGCCATTCCCGGTAGTATCCAATCCAAATTCAACCTGAAAATCGGCAACACAGTGCAAAAGTGGATAAGTTGTAAAAGTCATAGATCCATTATCATTTTGCTGCATGATTGACCTACCTAAAGTATATGTTCCATTAGCACACTCTGATTTTGTATCACCTCCTGAATATAAACTATAATCAATTCGATTAAAAGGAGCTCCAAGATTTTTATTGGAAACTCCATAAACAAGATATACAGACAATGGCAGTGACGGTAAACCATAATAGATGGTGCCATTATCAGCGGAATTTGCATCTTTCGTTATTGTAAAATACATGCTTCTACCGCACAGAGTCCTACTTCCAGCATCCATAACAATTACCCTATCACCTTTCTCAAAATTGTTATAATTAGCCGTATTACCCGCTGGCCAAATATTAAGAGAACCGTTATCATCTATATAGCTCCAATGGCTTGAGGCTTTATTTAGACCAAAAGCCGTACTTTTTAGAACTAAATAACTGAAACCTGTTTTGTTATCCTTTTTTCCAATTATAGCTCTCGGTGGATTAGTAGGAGAGTCATTAAACTCATCTTGATTAAATGAATATAAAGGAAGGCTTGATGAAGAAGCCTCTTGATATGTTATACCGCTTACATCCCAAGGCAAACCCAACCCTGCTGTTTCTATGTCTTTTCTGATTATTTCAAGAGCAGGGACATTTTCTATGCTCGTTTTTGATAAGCTAACTTCTCTCACCGTGGTCTTGAGTTCCTGTATAAAAAGCTTATATGGTATTCCTATAACAACAACAAAAATGGCTATAACAACAAGCAGCTCTATTAAACCAAAACCTTTTTTATTCATACTTGTTCACCACCGTATCTATTGTATAGCTGTAGTTTATTCCTCTGTATGTCCAGTTTATTGTTGATTGTATATTTTTACTGCCTGATGAATCCGTAGTTACATTATCAGATATTGTAAATTGTTCATCAAAATTTCTTATCTTTTCAATATCAGTGATAGTACCTGTCGTTATATTATCATAAGAATTAGTAGTTAAATTATTCACATGGTTACTCAAAGTTTCTACAGCTTTGTTTCTAATCTCATTTCTCAAATTATTGTTCATAACAACTATGGACATCTCCATAAGACCCATTATAGATATTCCTATTATCACTATGGCAACAAGCATCTCTATCAATGTAAATGCTCTATTTGACTTCACATTTACCATCCCATACTCCCATTTTTATGCGGCTATTGCTAACAGCTATACAATTATATCTCGCCGGAGAATTTATATATATGGTACAATTACCCAAACCCCAATTTTTTGTTCTTGCCATACCGCTTTTATCAAATAGAATAACAGTCCCACTATTTGGTCCATCCAAACTATATTTTAAGGTTACGCTTTTTGTATCAGCTTCTTCAGACACACCATCGTAGACTAAATTATAGTTTTTATCATTAAATGTAAAAGTGGTGTACTGCTTTGAATTATCAAACCTTATGCCGTGCGGCATGCCGGTATTCATGGATTTAAACCTCTGAGCTGACAAATCGCCGTATATCATTGTTATTTCTTTTTCCACGTTGTATTTTTTTATATACTTTGACAACTGAGGTATTGCAATTGCCAACAGAATTATTATTATAGCAACTACAACCAAAAGCTCAATAAGAGAAAAACCAAGCCGCGATCGACACAGCTTGGTATAGTTCAAGTAAGATAGATACCTCTTAAAACGACTATCGTTATGTTTTATGTTCTTCACTATTTCTCTTCCCACTGTATAACTTTATTTATCGGAGGAGGAGGTAAAACGACAGTCATACCAGCAGATTTAGGTGGAACTCCTGTAATTCTTTTATTGGTTTTTCTTCCCTGATAGCTTCCTTCTTCGCCGAAAGTTTTAGAAATATTAATTTCACTTACTTTTCCTGTTGATGTCTGAATAAACACCTTACCCGTTGCGTTGTAGATCGTGCCTCCATTATCATAATTTACCATCCATAAATAAGTATCCCCGCCATAGCCGCATATATCAGAAGTGGGCATTAGCGTAGCAAAAAAAGCCCATCCGTTGCTAACCGCAACAGGGTCTGTAACAAGTCTCTCTGAATTGTAGGTTGAATTATCAACAGTAGTTTCGTACGGACTTAAATCTATATACCAGCCTTTATGTTCGCCTAAAGCTGCATTGCCATCACTTGTAACATTGTCAAGTTCATTTAAAGTCAAAGTAGTGGAGCACCCGTCAGTCAATTTACTGTCGCTGTAGCATGGATCTTCAACACCGTATATTTTTCTTTGGGCAGTTGGGTCATCCTCCTTCGTAAAATATCTCCCCTCACCAAAATAAAGCCAAAGATTACCGTTTTTCGTATCTTCTAAATCTCTGACAGCAGCAGTAACAGGTCCAATATTATCAATAAGTAAAGATGTTTGCCAATCGTCAACATTCGAATCATCCAAAGTGTTTACCCTTATAACGCCCCCTTTCCATCCGCTTGAGGTATCATAGGTATATCCAAAATAAAAACCATCATCTGAATAGTTTTTACCGAGATCCACAGAAGACTCAAACATTCTTCCAGCAAAAGCATCTACATTACCAAGTAATTTGCCGGCGCCGCTTAATTGTATTTTTCTCTCCAAATCACCAGTCTTTAAATCGAGTATATATAAATAGAGAGGCTTATGCACAGTTCCGTCATAATTATCCGGACCAGATGCAAAAGCAACATACCAATAACCGTTTTTGCTTGTATCATCAACATAAGTCCCGTTATCAAGTAGTTTTTTTGCAGGTATATATATAACTGCCGGTCCTGTTGTGGTAAACCCTAAATCATTATCGCTAAATTCCCAAAGAACTTTTGGTTTTTCCGGGTCTGTAACATCCAATGCGAAATATGAAGAACGTCCTATTCCTTGTGGGACATTTCCTGTGTCATTTGGAGGATTAATTGCTCCTGTAACATTATCACCACAAGAACCACCTAGATTTAAGCCCCCTACGAGAATCGTTCTCCAACTCAATTCTGTTTTTTTGCTGCTTGGAGATCCATAACTATTGGAACTATTCGGGTCTCCAATACTTGCATCAAAAAGATATGGAGTTAAATCAACGCTATATATGTGGCAATAGTCACCTTCGGCAATGTATTTTAAGTACGGCAGAATGTTTTTCGGTATGAAAGCCCAAGCCTCCGAACCAAAAGGCCCGCCGTTTTCTTTAAGTTGAGCAATTATATTACCTCCGGGAAAGCTCAATGCTCCAAGTCTGAAAGCATGAAGCATTCCGTCGTTAGCCCCCACAAAAACCATACCTCTATCAATATGTTTATAGCTATTGTTATCATTATAATTAAATTCATAATAGCTTCGATCCTTATAGTCCTTATAGTATGTATTAACAGGATTGATGGATAAAACCTTTGGCGTTGAGTTTATTATATCTCCTAACTTCCAAACGTTAGTGTGGGAGCCTATTGTAACAGTTCTATCCCTAAAGTTAGAAATATACTCTCCCCTTGTCCATTTTATTATGTCTTGAGCCTGAGTAAGATTGTCAACATCAAGATAATTCATTAAGCTTGAGGTATTGCTTAAAATAAAATTCCCCTCCGTTAAGTTATCGGTCAAATTATCAATATCTGTAAATATTCTTCTGTTATTTGAAGATGTACTCCAAAGCTGAATACCGGCATCCCACACGGTTTTTAAGTCACTCAAACTTTCATTATCGCAATTTGAGAGTTTACCGCTGCCAGCCGTATCTTCACAAACCCTTATCTTAGTTTCTCCTGTAGCATTATCAGAATAAAACTGAACAACCTTATCATTTAATGTAAGATTCTTTACACTTGAACTTTCATCATCAGTATCAGAATTTTCACGAATTGTTTGAGAAGAAGCAAAAGGACCTATATACATCCAAAGATTATACAGCGTCCCGCTCCAATCAACAGATGTCTTATTATCAAAATACCGCTTCGGCCAGAAAAGGGCTTGCAGCATATTTGCCCCACTTCTTTCATTTGTTGAAACAACAGATGCGGCTGTGCCGGAAGAAGCTTTTTTAAGAATATCTAATATTGCCTTTTTTATGGCATCTTTAATCTGCGAAGCGCTAGATGCATTTTGAAAGGTGTCCGGAATGCCATCTTTGTTTTTATCCCAATCAGGACTAGAAGGTGGAAGCGCTGCACATGAACTGCCCTTCCCACAATTATCTCCTTCACAGCAGTCATCAATTGGTCCACAGCTTGTGGTTGGATAACCATTTAAATCACCAGGCCATTGACCATTATTCAGACTATAAGAGCCATACATAGCTATGTTTTCCATAGCTTTTTCACCTGTTCCGCCCAAAAACAATCCGATAGTATAGATAGAATCCACTCTGCTTTTAACTTCAGTTTTCGCATTTGTAAAACCCTTTTCATGCATCCAATAAGCCGGCACCACAGGATCAGCCGAATGATTTTCAAAACCAATATCAATAGAACAAGCACCACCTACATTATTCGGGTTGCCTCCTACATTCCATTGACCATCAGACATTAATATGACAAAATTCTTAGCACACGGAACATATACACAATTGCTTCCCCCTCCGCTTTCACACACATACATAGGATTTCTCCACTTATCTCCGCTGCCGGATTGAGGAGTAAAGCCGCCGTATTCTGACTGATTTTGAGCAAAATAATTATATGCATCCCATAAAGAAGGACCGGTGGGAGTTGCACCTGATGGTTCCTCAGAATTTAAATATGTTATAAAATTCATATAGGGATAATCTGCAGATGTGCTATTTGGCGCAGTAAAATCACCCATATACACTTTTTTGTCTCTAACACCGCTGCCGCTGAAAAACATAACACCCATTCTGGGCTTTGTCCGCAGTTTCTCAAACTGATAAGCTAACCCATCCCAAACTCTACTCCAAGGAACAGCAACTTCTTCACCTGAATAGGTTTTGAGGATACAGCCGCCTCTGGTACCATTGTCACTTATTTTAATGTTATCATTGCATACTGTGCCAACCTTTTTCCCGTTACCATTACCCGGGCTGTTCCATAGTTCAGGCTCACAATATCCTGGATTAAAATAAGCATTATTGCCATCGCAACTTGCAGGTGTTCCTCCTGTTATTGCCCAACGTAATAGGTCTATTCTAGTCATTAGAGCAAAATTCAACTCATTTCCACTACATACCCCACTTACTGTAAACCAATTGTAATAATTATATATTCCACCCCATCCATAATAATATTTATGATAATTTAAATCACATGAATCAGAGTTATTCGTTTCTATCCAAACTCCATTAGATTCTTTATATTCTTTACTCGGCACAAAGTATCCTTCGTATTTAATAGAATTATCGTAAGATTGAGATATATTGTTATTTGTCCAAGTTGCATAATATGCTGACCAACTCATACTTCCGCTAACGTCTATATCAAACAAAATATTTGGCTTTATATTGGAACCAAGAGACAGAAACGGAGGAACAGCGCAATATGTGCCCATTGCAGAAAAAGCAGTATTGGCGTAAAAAAATATGGCAATAAAAAACAAAAAAATACTTTTTTTCATTTTTGACCTCCCTTTCCAACAAGAGAGAATTGATTTTTATTCATAAAACCCCGTATATATTCACCTTTTTTTGCATTTATATCGCCTTTAATTATCATCAATCTATTCCTATATGTTCCACTAATAATTCGAACAACGGATGCATTCTCATCTTCCATCTGTTTTATGACAACCGCTATAATCATCAAAGAATCAACACCAAGCTTGTTACCATTAACGAGTTTAACCTCCAAAATTTGTTGATTTGTTTGGCCTTTGTCTAAAAAATTCTTACCCTTGTTTAAATCGTATGAATAAGCGTTTATACCGTAAAATAATACTGACGAAGCAATTATCATATAAATCAAAAGCCATTTAGCTTCAAATACTTTTTTTAGCATTAAAACCTCCAAAAATTGTTTGTCCAATTTTCTATTTTAAACAACCCGACGAATCTATATTTTATATGCTACATCTTCATTGTGAAAAAATCGTGAAAATATTTTTTTATTTCTTTTTTTGCCAACAGCCAATGCCTGTGAGCTGCTAAACCACTTCCCCATTTACCCACTTAACTATTCTCTAATGACCATTCACGCACTCAACCAATCCACTATCCAAAGTCAAATTGATATTTCGCTCTCTAAATGAGGATAATCTTTTATTTGTAGTCCACACTAAAAATCAAAAAAATAAATTGTGTTGTTAAAAAAATAAAAATTCAAATGCCGAGGCTTTTCCAGATATATTCTCCGTCTTTGCCTAAATCACCCACGGCTCTTTCTGGGTGAGGCATAAGCCCGAATACATTACCCTCTTTATTTGTTATTCCGGCAATGTTTGCAACGGAGCCGTTCGGGTTATTTGCAATATCCATCTTACCGTCTGAAGAAGAATATCGCATTGCAATCATTC
>WFYS01000014.1 GCA_015490005.1 Desulfurellaceae bacterium
AAGATTTTAAGACCCCTTGAGGATTCCATTGTGCAGGTGGTAAACGACAAGCAGCTAACAATTAGATACGCAAGGGGATTTGCTCCCGGCGTGTTTATAAAGAAAGTTAAAAAAGGTATTCTGGCTTTGGGTGCAGATATGAAAAACAACATTGCCATATCCTTGAAAAATAGGGTTATACTTTCACAATATACTGGTGATCTTTCAGAATTCGAAAACTTAAAGAGATTTGAGGAAAAGGTGGATGACCTGTTAAGATTTTTTAACTTCGAGTCAGAATTGGTAGTATGCGATAAGCACCCGGAGTATTTTTCAACAGAATATGGAGAAAAGCGTTTCGGTAATACTCTAAAGAAGGTTCAGCACCACAAAGCTCACTTTGGAAGTGTACTGTTTGAACACAACACCGATGGAGAGGTAATTGGTGTTATACTTGACGGGACGGGATACGGTGATGATGGCAATATCTGGGGTGGGGAGTTCTTTTTGAAAACAGGAAAAACAATTGAAAGGATTGGTCATATAGAGTATCTTCCCTTTGGTTTTGGTGATTTAGGCGTGAAGGAATCCTACAGACTTGCATGTCTGTGGCTATACGAAATTATGGGAGAAAATGCCTTTAATCATAGTCTATTTGAAAAATATCCCTTTATGAAGAAAGCCGTAAAAATCAAAAGCAATTTACAAACAAGCAGTGCGGGTAGGCTCTTTGATGTGGTAAGCGCCTTGCTTGGTGTAAAAACTGTTAGCACCTTTGAAGCAGAAGCAGCCATAAGTCTCACAAACGAAGCCTTCAAAAGCAACGCAGAGGGTAGATTTGATTATTCCTTGAATGGCTATAACATGGATTTCAAGCCAGCTTTAGAACAGATTGCACTCATAAAAGATATAAACAAGCCCAAGCATGCCAAAATGTTTCATAACACATTCATTGATGCTACAGTAAAAAACATATTGAGGATTTCAAAGGATACAGGTGTAAATACGGTTGCCTTAAGTGGCGGAGTGTTTCAAAACGAGATAGTGTTGAGCAATGTGGAAAAGGGTTTAGCGAGTAACGGACTTAAAGTATTCAGGAATGTAAAATCACCCATAAACGACGGTGGTGTAGCTTTAGGCCAAATATACTTAGCTGAAATGGAGGATTAAAACATGTGTCTTGGTATTGCAATGAAGGTTGTTGAGATATACGATGGCGGTATGGATGGTGTGGTTGAGGGCGGGGGTGTAAAACGACACTGCTTCTTTCACATGATCGACGATTTAAAGGTTGGAGATTATGTGATTGTGCACGCAGGATGTGCCATTGAGAAAATAGATGAAGAAGAGGCACAAGAAAACCTAAAACTCATAGAACAGTGCTTACTTGGAGAAGAAAATGAACCTTGAGGTGTTCAACGATCCAGAAATTGTAAAAAAGCTGTCCAAAGCCATAAAAAGGGAAAGCTCTAAAATTGACAGAATTGTTAAGATTATGCATATATGCGGCACACATGAAAACTCAATTGTCAGGTTTGGATTGAGGGACTTGCTTCCTGAAAACATCAATGTTATAGCGGGACCCGGATGCCCGGTTTGTGTTACAAGCTCAAGGGATATAGACGCCATTATAGATTTAGCACTGAACAATGATGTGAGAATAACAACCTTCGGTGATATGTTAAAGGTTCCGGGAACGAAACTCTCGTTCCAAAAGGCACGCTCGTTGGGTGCCGACATTCAAATGACATACAGCATATTCGATGCAATTGAACAGGCAAAAAGCAGCAAAAAACCCAATATATTTTTCGCCTGCGGCTTTGAGACAACAGCAGCACCAACGGCTTCCGCCTTGATAGACTTGGATATTCCTGAGAATTTCTTTATCTACAGCGTACACAAATACACGCCAAACGGTGTTTATGCCCTTCTAAAATCGGGAAAGATCAACATGGACGGACTGATTTTGCCGGGTCATGCAGCCACGATATCGGGATTAAAGGTTTATGAACGATTTGTTGAAGACTTTGGTATTCCATGCGTCTCAGCGGGATTTGAAGCAGCAGATGTTCTCCTTGCAATTCTATTAATCCTAAAACAGATAAACAGTGGCACACCGAAGGTAGAGAACGGCTACAGGCGTGTGATAAACTATGAAGGCAACATAAGGGCTCAAGAGGCGTTAAATAAAGTGTTCTTTTTGGATAGTGCAATATGGCGAGGGCTTGGCGAGATAGGCGAAACGGGTTATGAGTTAAAAGATGAATACTCAAGGTTCGACACAAAGAAAATATTAAAAATAAAATACTCAGATGATTTCATTGAGCATCAAAAGGGTTGCAGGTGTGCGGATGTTATCTTGGGAAATGTGACACCGCTTGATTGCCCGTTGTACGCAAAACGGTGCACACCGGAAGATCCAATAGGACCGTGTATGGTCTCCGATGAGGGCACATGCAAAAACTGGTATGATGGGGGTATTGAATGAGCTATATAACGCTTGACCACGGCTCTGGCGGAAAATTGACGCTTGAACTCATAGAGAATGTGTTTGAAACAGAGAGCGGTTTAGACAGTGCAATACTTGGAGATATTACCTTTACTACGGATTCACACTCAATAAAACCCCTATTCTTCAAAGGTGGCGATATAGGAAAGCTTGCCGTATCTGGAACCGTGAATGACCTGCTCTGCGTGGGTGCAAAACCGCTCTATCTATCAAGTGCATTCATTATTGAAGCGGGCTTTGAAATAGAAAAGCTAAAGAAAATTGTGAAGTCAATGAAAAAAGAAGCTGAAAAAGCCCGTGTTAAAATCGTCTGCGGAGACACAAAGGTCGTGGAAAAGGGTAAATGCGACGGCGTTTACATAAATACATCTGGAATTGGAAAAATCATCAAGCCCATAGATGGAAAAAACATCTGTGAGGGAGATGCAGTTATCGTCACAGGAACTATCGGAGATCATGGTTTTGCAATATTAAATGAAAGGGAGCAGTTGAATTTAGAAACTAAGCTAAAAAGCGATGTAGCAAACCTGGTTGATCTTGTTATGCCATTGATCGAATCCGATGTAAACATAAAATTCATGCGCGATCCCACGCGTGGCGGTCTTGCCATGTGCTTGAACGAACTGTGCTACAAAAGAAACTTCGGTTTTGAGATATTTGAAGATGAAATTCCCGTCAGAGAGGATGTGAAAGCAATCTCTGAAATACTTGGAATAGAACCCTACTACTCTGCAAACGAGGGCAAAATGGTCATTGTGGTGGACAAGAAAGACCAAAATAAAACGCTTGATATATTGAAAAACAACGAATTAGGCAAAAATGCTGCTGTGATAGGGCATGTAAGCTTTAAAAACCCCGAAAGGGTTATCCTAAACACGAAATTTGGCTCAAAAAGGGTCCTAAGGATGCCAACAACAGACAAAATGCCAAGGATCTGTTAAAGGAGGTTGCAATGAAATCTTACAGAAAAGAGCTTTGGTTTAACACTAAGAACAGGGTTGAGTTCATAAACATAACAAGGGATGTGGAAGAAGCGGTCAAAGAAAGCGGGGTGAAAGAGGGACTGTGCCTTGTTAATGCCATGCATATTACAGCATCTGTCTTTATAAATGATGATGAGCCCGGCCTCCATGAGGACTACAAGGAGTGGTTAGAAAAATTGGCTCCCCATGAACCCATATCAGCATACAGGCACAATAGAACGGGAGAAGACAACGGCGATGCGCACCTAAAAAGACAGATAATGGGCAGAGAGGTTGCCGTTGCGATAACAGACGGCAAATTAGACTTTGGTCCATGGGAGCAGATATTTTACGGCGAATTTGACGGCCAGAGGAGAAAGAGGGTTTTGATAAAAATTATAGGTGAATAGCTCAATCGATATCTGGTTTATGTAAAATAAGGTCTGTTTTAGTAACAATTCCGACCAGTTTACTGGGGTTTCTTCTCTCCACCACAGGCAGGTGGGAAATGTTGTACTTGCTCATCTTCTCCCACGCCTGCTCAAAGGTTTCGTCAGGATAAGTAACAATAAGCTCCCTCGCGCACACTTTATCTATATTGCAAACGGTCATCTTCTCATTCTGACAGGTTAAAACATCTCTGCCTGTCACAATGCCTATTAAGTTTTCATGATTATCAAGTATAGGAAATCCATGATGGCCTGTCTCAAAAATCTTTATCTTAACCTCTTCAACGGTCTCATGCTCCCTAACCACAACTACATCCTTAGTCATAATCTCCCTTACATATTCACACTCCATCAAATCGGCTTTCAAACCATTGGGAATTTTAATACCTCTCCTTGTAAGTTTCTCCGTATATATTGTTTCCTTATAAAACAGCAAACTTACAATGTTAGCAATGACACAGGAAAAAATCAGAGGGACGATTATTTTGTAATCCCTTGTCATTTCAAATACCATAATTATAGAAGTCAGTGTTGCTCTACTTGCAGCAGAAAAAACTGAAGCCATGCCAACCAAACTGTAGGCTGGATAAGGAGCGCTAATATATGGAAACAACATATTTATTACTACTCCAAATACTGCACCAAGAACGGCACCTATAAAAAGAGATGGAGCAAAAACTCCTCCAGAACCGCCAGAGCCCAAAGTTATAGAGAGAGCTACCATTTTTGCAAATAAAAGTATCACCAAAAAAACAATTAAGTAAAGATGAGGGCTGCCATAGTTAACATTCAACAGATCCCCTATGGTCTCATATCCTACTCCCAGTACCTGGGGAAGAAAGATACCTATCACACCAAGCAGTGCCCCACCAATAACAGGCTTCATAACGGGGTGAACCTTTAGTGCTTCAAAAACATTTTCAAATTTGTACAGCATCTTAGACTCAAGAATGCCCACAAACCCAGCAAGAATGCCCATAAACAGATAAAATATCAACTCATAAAGGGAAACGAAATGGTAGTGAGGCACCAAAAAGGATGCATTACTGCCAAAATACATTCTCGATATTATTGTCGCAAAAACAGATGATACAACAAGAGGCACAAATGATTTAGCTTTCAATTCAAGCAATATCAACTCTACAGAAAAAATAACTCCGGCGATTGGGGCATTAAAGGTGGCTGCAATTCCAGCTGTGGCACCACAACCAATGAGAACCTTTCGCTCATAAGCTGTTAGCTTTAGAAACTGACTAAGGGATGAACCAAATGCACTTCCAATTTGAACAATAGGACCCTCTCTGCCTGCAGAACCACCAGTGCCAAGGCAGACACCCGATGCCAAAATCTTTGCTATTACAACCCTTGGCCTGATTATACCCCCTTTTTTAAAAACAGCTTCCATAACCTCTGGAACGCCGTGTCCCTTCGTCTCTGGAGCAAAGTAGTAAGTAATTAAACCAACAATAAAACCGCCAATAATAGGTGGAATAACTACCAGCAATCCGAGATGGTGATGAAGTGGAGATATAAAATGGATAGTAAGCTTTTGGTGAAAAGAAATGTTGTTTATAACATATATAAGCCATCTAAACAGAACTGCTCCATAGCCACCTAAGATACCTACTGCTACTGCAAGTAAGTTGAGTCTAACCGTTGTTAAAATGCTATTTGGCTCACTTCTTGCTGAATAGTTAATTTTGTATACTTCGTTTAATATCAATCTATTAAATCTAAAAAATTCAAACCTCCTTACCTTTTATCACTAATTAAATATAATTTAGGCTCAAAACAATATACAATCAAGGAAAAAGTTATCTATACTAAAAAGTGTGATTTATAACAAGCTACTGTTTTCTATTAAATTTCTTACGTATTCAAACCACCTGTCAAGCCCATAACCCTCTTTTGCGCTTACTTCTATAAAATCAGCATCAGGATTGATCTCTTTTAGCTCTTTTTTTACCCTCTCAACATCAAAGTTCAAGAACTTTAGTAAATCTATCTTGTTCAACAAAACCACATCGGCTACATTAAACATGACAGGATACTTTTTTACCTTGTCATCGCCTTCCGGGACACTCAAGATAACAACATTCTTATTAGCACCAACATCAAAAGTAGCGGGACACACAAGGTTGCCAACATTTTCAATGATAAGAATATCGCAATCAAGAGATACCTGCTCTAAAGCCCTAAGCACCATGTCGGCATCGAGATGACATGCGCCACTTGTATTGATCTGCACTACATCTATACCCAGTTTTTTTATCCTTGAAGCATCCCTATCTGTATCCAGATCACCGTCAATGTAAGAGATTCTGTAATTATCCTTCAAAGCCTCAATGGTTTTTTCAATAATTGTAGTTTTTCCTGCGCCTGGTGAAGCCATAAAATTCAAAGCAAAAACGCCCCTATTCTTTAGAATCTCCCTGATTTTTTTGGCACTCTCGTCGTTCCTTTCCAGTATTTTCTTCTCAATAATTACCCTTTTCATCACTCACCCTCTACATCAATTATTTTCATCTCTTTCCCTTCAATTATATCAAGTGGCATACCGCATTGTTCACAAAGCATTACAATATCGGAAATGTCGGTGTACTCATAAACCCTATTGCACAAATTACACCGTGCCTTGACATCTGTCTCTGTCACCTCAAACTCTGTGCTCTCAACAACATCCTCCTCGGTCCTTAAAGCCTCAAGGGCAAACAAAAGGGCATCTACCATGACACCGGACATCTTTCCAATCTTCAAGCGTACCTTAACAATTCTATTCAATTTATTCTCTTCCTTGACCTGCTTCAAAATATCAACAATGCTTTCAGCTATTGCGCCTTCGTGCATAAATCCCGCCCAGTTTTCTCACTTCTTCAAGAACAATACCTGCAACTTTTGGCAAAATCCCTTTAAGCGTATCTGTTAAATCCACCGTCAGGTCGTTGGGTGTTATGGCTTTTGGAACCACACCAACAACAACTGCATCCTTATCCAAACCCATAAGTTTAACATGTCCCAAAACATCTCCCAAGCCTATTTCGTGGATTGAGGAGACAAACGTTAAATTAGGAGGAACTTCACTTAAAGGAAATTTATAGATTGAGCCAGGTTCATCATCTACCCTTAAGGCATCAACAAAAATCAGATGATCATAATTCAAAAAATACTCAATCAACTGAAACCCTATTGTCCCACCGTCTATAATGTCAACGTTGGTAAAATTGAAATTTTCTTTTAAATATCGGATCAGGTGAACCCCAAAGCCCTCATCGGCTAACAGGAGGTTCCCCAATCCGATTACTGCAATGCTATTCATCCCCTTTTTCGTACTTGAAACCTGTGAACATAGAGGACAACGAGCCGTTCTTCTCGCCTACATCGTGGGCAATAACCATGTAAACGTGAGCCATAACAAATATTATGAAAAACCACATGATCAAATGATGTACAATTCTAACATCCGCATAGCCTCCAAACAATTCGGTTACAGGAAATAGAACCTTTTGAACCCAAGCAACACCCCTAATGGAGTTCTCATTCATCGTATAAAGGATCAATCCTGTGATAATCTGCAAAACGGAGAAAACGATAAAGGCAAAATAGGCAAGTGATTGCACAGGATTGTACTTTGTTTTTAAACCTTTTACACCGTAGGGTTTAAAGGTCAAATAGTTTTTAAGCGTGGCAACCCACTCCCTAACATTCAACCACCTAAACATAAATTCCTTCCAGTCGGCATCAATCCACGATGCAAAAGCAAGGTAAACCCTTAAGATTATGGCAAAGATAAATACATACGCCGCTATAAAGTGAACCAATCTTACGTTTGCCATTGAGAACATATTATACGCTTCCTTTGTTCCGGGTGTGTGGACAAACCAGAATGGCCACGCTATATAAAACCCCGTAAAGGTCAAAACACCTATGGCAATGAATGTTATCCAATGGAGCAGCCTTATGGCAACTGTCCATTCGTATTTTCTCTTGTAACACCTCATTTCTAAACCTCTACTTTAAATTTCTTAACCCTGCCACTGTCAACATCCGTAACATGTACAGCACAAGCCAAACATGGGTCAAATGAGTGAATGGTTCTCAAAATCTCGAGTGGCTCTTCCAAATCCGGTACAGGTAAACCAATGAGGCTCTCCTCATAAGCGCCCCTTTGACCCTTCTCGTCCCTTGGGGATGCATTCCATGTTGACGGAACAACAACTTGATAATGCGTAACCTCCTTGCCCTTTATCCTAACAAAATGGGCAAGTGAACCACGCGGAGCTTCATACAAAGCAACCGACGTGTTTGTTTCTTCCTCTGGATACTCAAACCGTGTCCATGTTCTTTCATCGCCCTGTGCAAGGTTAGCAACAAGGTCATCTACCCATTTATGTGCTCCATACCAAATATAAGCCGTCTCCAAAGCCCTTGCAGCTGTTCTGCCGACAGTTGAAAACATCTGCCTTACATCTGCTTTGTGTTTTTCTAAATACATATCCAGCATTTCTCTCATATTGTTATGATCCGAAGCATAGCCAACAAGTAGCCTGGATAAAGGTCCAACTTCCATCATCTTCCCTTTGTATCTTGGAGCTTTAACCCAACTGTACTTACCTTCACCTTTAACAGTGCCGTCGGGGTTCAACCCTGTATACTCAGGAACAGTTTCTTCGTCCCCTGGATACAACCCCTTTTCGGGTCCTTTATACCACGAATGTGCAACACTTTCTGTTATATGCTTCTCGTCGACCTTTTCTACCTTGCTCAAATCCCTGTCGTAAATCACACCTTGTGGCAAATACCTATACTCAGCCTGCCAATCGTTGGTTTCTGGAAATCCACCGTAGCTTAAGAAGTTATAAGATCCGCATCCCCAACCTTCAACAAACTCATCTTTGTAATAATGTGTAATAAGATCAATATCCGCAAGATATGCATGCTGTATAAAATCACCCACTTGCTCAAGCTTGGATGTATACTGCCCGAGTCTCTTTGCATCCAACATATCCATAACACTTGTTATACCACCAACAACCAAGCTCTGTGGATGTGGATTCTTTCCGCCATAAATGGCCATCATTTGCGCTAAGATAACCTGAATATATAATGCATCCAAATAATGGGAAATGACAATTAGATCGCCCTCGGGTGGTAATTTATACAGGCTGTTACCTAAATACGCACCAGAGAAAGGACCTAACTGACCACTCGCCACGAATTTCTTTAGTTTCTCAATAACCTCTTTGTAATGATCAACAGAGGCGTTATACGGCATTTTTGAAAACTGATGCGCAAGTTCAGAAGCTTTAACAGGATCCGCTTTTAATGCCCCACCAACATCAGCCCAATCAAGAGAGTGTAAAGCGTAAAAATGAACAATATGGTCGTGCATGAACTGGGATGCATTGATCATATTCCTTATGAGTCTCGCATTTGTAGGTGGTCTTATACCCAAAGCAACCTCAGCAGACATGGTGTTTGCTTCATAATGCGCCCATGTGCACACACCACAAATCCTTTGAACAAGCAAACCTGCATCCCTAATGTCCCTACCTTGAAGAATAGGCTCTATTCCCCTCCAAAGTGTGCCAGAGCTCCACGAATCAACAACCTTCCCATCTTTAACATCGACTTCTATTCTCAAATGACCTTCAATTCTCGTAATTGGATCTATAACCAAATGGCTCTTATCACCCGCTTTAACACTAACACTCTTTGCCATCATTCACTCTCCTTTTTAACAGTTTTTTCTGCCTTTGCCCTAATCACACTACCTATGGCATGAACACCAATAGCTGCAGCCGTAGCACCTGCCAAGAAACTACCTATCTCATCGCTTGTTGCCTCGACGCCTTTTCCACCTGGAATTCTTATGCCTGCTTTCTCATTGGGCTCTTCAAACGGAGCCATTTTATCCCAGAAATCGGGTTCAGAACATCCTATACATCCGTGTCCAGCACCTATGGGCCAATTTGTCCCTTGATTGAATCTATACCTCGAACAGTTATTGTAGGTAAGTGGACCCTTGCAACCCATTTTATATAAACACCAACCTTTCTTTGCACCCTCATCGCCCCACTCTTCCACGAACTCACCAGCATCAAAGTGAGCCCTTCTTTCGCAGTAATCGTGGATCCTTGACCCATAAGCCCAAAGTGGCCTATACAATAAGTCTGTGGGCGGCGTCTTGTCGAACAAAAGTATGTGGAGTATCGTGCCAACCATGTTAACACTGTTTGGTGGACAGCCGGGTACGTTTATAATTTCAATGCCGAGAGCATCCCTTACGCCCTTGGCTCCCGTCGGATTGGGATAGGCTGCCTGAACTCCTCCAAATGCAGCGCATGTGCCAAACGCTAAAACATACTTTGCGTCCTTTGTTATTCTTCTCGCCCTTTCAAGACCAGTTTCACCATCAGATCCAATTCTTAAATAAATACCACCGTCCCTTGTTGGAATACCTCCCTCTATCACGCATACATATTTGCCCTTATACTGCTGAATAGCCTCATTCAAATGCTTTTCTACCCTTTCACCTGAAGCCATCATTAATGTATCATGATATGTAAGGGAAATCTGGTCAAAGATCAGCGTTGCAATATCTGGCTCACGCGTTCTCAAGAAACTCTCAGAACACCCAGTACATTCAGCTAAATGTAGCCAAATAACAGGTGTCCTCTCCTTGACTGCTGCAGCCTTTGCTACACGTGATTCAAATACGGGTGGCAACATCAAAGCAGCAGTAATAAAAGAAGCCCATTTCAAAAAATCCCTACGTGTAAAGCCGTTTTCTGCTAATCTATTGTTGAACTCTTCCTCAGCCTTGCTACTGTATAAATCATTCAAACGTTTATCCACTTTTCCAATTATTGACATATAGTACCCCTGCAAATCTTTGATATTCAAGAGCCACCTCCTTTTTCATTGTTTAAATGTTATTAAAATTACCTCAACGTTAATATTTTACACTATTATCTTTACCTTTAAAGAAATTATTACCAAAACACCTTTGAGTAATAACCGGAATATTTCCGGCATTAAAACATGCATTTTTCAATACAAACGGTCGTAAGAAAACTTTTCTTTTAAATCTAAAATTTTTAATAATGTAGGAGCCATATCACTTCCTAACTCTAGCAATCTATTGTACTGCTCAATAACCTTATCGCTTTCATTGTTCATAGCGTAGAGAATGCCCAAGTTATAGTGGGCAGATTCGTTGTGTGGATTAAGCAATACAGCTTGGTTCAAATATTTTATGGCTTCATTTTTTTCTCCAAGCTCAATATATGCAACTCCTAGATTTGAGTAAATATTGCTATCTTCAGAGTCAAGTTGCAGTGCCACCTTATAAGACTCGATAGATTTTTTAAATTCTTCATTAGCAAAATACGCATTACCTAAATCAACGAAGGCTTCTAAGCTTTCAGGTTCTAATTTAATAGCCTTTTTGTAATAAGCTATTGCTCTGTCCATATCGTTTTTCTCATAGTAAGCATTCCCTAAATTTAGAAAGATATCAAGCAAAATATCACCATCAACATCCAAATTCAGAATTCTGTTTAGCGCGTCGATTTCTTCATCGAAAAGTTCAAACCTATGATATACAAATGCAAGCATCAGCAAAACATCAACCTCTTGAATGTTTTTCTCTAAAGCCAAATCGCAGTAGTATTCAGCCTCCTCAAAATCATCTATCATTGCATAACAATAAGATAGATCCAAATATGCATCGATAAAATCACTATCTTCTTTAATTGAGTTAAGCAAATAAACAATAGCCTTTTCATACTCTTCATTTTCCATATAGCTGTGACTTTTCTTATAAAGCACCCTTGACAGTTCGAGCATAATTAATTATACAATTTAACTGGCAAATGACAAACACTTTTAAGCAGAATAAAAAAATTTTTAATTTTTACAATTTTTTTGCTACAATATTAAGGATAAAGTATGGAGGTGCAAGGTATGGTTAAAAAGCTGTTTATATTTACAGGAATAACATTCCTGCTATTCTTGATAGGTGGTGTGGCATGGGACCAATTGGGTCTTGGAGGTTTTTTCTGGTATTTTGTCATAGGCCTTACCATATTTGCAGGGGGTAACTTTGCCTATTATTATGCCATATTAGTAAAAGGTGTACAAAATATCAACGGAGAATTAGAGAACCTACTTAAAGCAGAGAGAATAGACTTAGAAAAAGAGATAAAAACTCCACTTTTGCCATTCTTATCATCATTTTTAAAGAAATTTAACGGAATGTTATCTGAAACATTTAAAAAACTGTTAACCGCTGCAGGAAAAGCCAACGTATTCAATGCGAAATTCAACTTTGAACTTCAAAAGGCAATTAGTGAAATCAATGAAAACATGAAAAACTTTGAAGAAATTAACACAACAATGCAAGATGCAGCAAGAGCCGTATCCAACATAACGGAAAATATAGAAGAGTTTAACACATTCATGGACACAGTAGACAAAATGGCAAAACACGCGTTAGATGTCATCTCTTCTGTTGGTGATAATATAGAAAAAAATGTAAAAATGATGAAACACTCAAAGGAGTTAATTGACCAACTCAACAACAACCTTTCTAACATCACAAACATCGTTGGAGTTATAAACGACATAGCAGACCAAACAAACCTGCTTGCTCTAAATGCTGCAATAGAGGCGGCAAGAGCCGGTGAAGCTGGACGAGGTTTTGCCGTTGTTGCGGATGAGGTGAGAAAACTGGCTGAGAAAACCCAATCAAATGCAACAGAAATTAAAGAAATGATAGACAGCGTTAGTGAAAACGCATCCAACCTGATAGAACAAAACTTAAAAATAGCTGAGCGTATAGAAAGTAGCGGAGAAAAATCTAACGAACTAATAGGAAGCTTCAGAGATGTTGTTGACAACATAGATCAAGCAAAGGATATGTTAAACAATATAATAGCATCTGTAGAACAACAATCGGCATCAATAGAAGAGGTTACAAGCACAGTTTCTAACGTTGTTGAATCTACAAGAACAACAGTAGACAGACTGGGAAATGTATCAAGGGAAAGTGTAGATCTATCAGAAATAGCAGACGTAACATTCGCCGTTATCAAAAAAATAAAAATCGACCACGAGTTTGAGAATGTCTTTAAAATAATTAAGCAAGAGAAACAAGAAATAGAGAAAACTATTGAAGATGCTATAAAGAAAGGAATAATAAGCTCGGCTGATATATGGGATAGAAATTACGTGCCAATGCCAAACACAAACCCACAAAAGTATAAGACAAAATTTACGGATTTTGCAAAAAAATATATCCAACCTATCGAGGACAAATATCTTGGAATGAACCCCAAATTCAAGTTTTCTGCATTGGTTGACAACAACGACTATTTACCTTCACATAACTCAATATATGACAAGCCATTAACTGGTGATTATGAAAAAGATTTAGTTGGAAATCGCTCCATGAGGATATTCAACGATCCAGTAGGGCTAAAGGCCGCAAAAAATACAGATTCAATACTCATACAAACGTACATGAGAGACACGGGAAATGCTATGTACGACATATCAATTCCTGTTAATGTGGAAGGTAAACATTGGGGCGCTATAAGAATTGGAATGGAACCTTAGAGAAAAACTTGACTAAAAATTTTTATTTTATAAAATTTCAACATGAACAAGATTAAGGAGCTTTATGAGAACCTGGCAAACATAGATGATTTGCCTGCCTTCCCAGCCATAGCATTTGAAATCATAAGGTTGACACGCGACCCAAACACCACATCAAGGAACCTGGAAGAGGTCATAAAAAAAGACCCAAGCTTGGTCACGCAGATATTAAAATTTGCAAACTCATCACTCTACGGCTTATCAAGGGAAGTAACTTCCCTGAACCATGCAATAAATCTGCTAGGGTTTGTGCAAGTAGAAAACATAGTGATGATATCCGTAATCTTATCAAGCGTAAAAAAATTACCTTTGCATAAAAATTTTAACAGAGACAAGTTTCTCGAGCACTCATTTGGTTGTGGCGTAACAGCGAAAATCATATCCAACATCCTAAGTTTCAACTTTAGCTCGGCAGAATTTAGCAGCGGAGTTATACATGACATAGGAAAGGTTCTCCTTGACCTATACGCACCAGATTGTTTGGATGAAATCTTAGACAACGCCTACAAAAAAGGTCTCTCTTTTATAGATTCAGAAATGGAGCTTTATGGCATAAATCACTGTCAATTAGGTTCAAAGTTGCTTAATATTTGGGGATTACCTGAAGAGGTAATAGATGTGGTTACATATCACCATTCCCCAGAAAAAGCAAACAATAAGCTCTTGGTATCCGTAGTGCATGTTGCCGACCTTTTAACATACACTGAAGGGATAGGATTTGGGGGTAATTACGCAAAATTCACTCTAGAGGAAAATGCAGGATGGCAGATAATTATAGAAGAAGCTAAGCTTAAAGAACATTTCGATTTAGCTTACTTTACTTTTAAATTATACGAAGACATAGAAAATGCCAAACAACTATATTTTGAGGGGTCATAAACAGTGTCTGACAAAATGGATTCTAAAACATTCGAAGAGTTAAGGGAATTTATATATAAAAAGTCCGGTATTTTTTTTGAAAAATCCAAGGAATATTTGCTCACCAACAGATTAAGGAAGAGATTAAAAGAGTTAAATCTTTCAAGCTTTGAAGAGTATTTAAGATATTTAAGATCGCCAAAAGGCTCACAAGAACTAGCCCCATTATTTGATGCCATAACAATAAATGAAACTTATTTCTTCAGGCATATACGCCAGATAGAAGCATTCAGGGATGTCATGGCGCCTGAAATTTTAAAAAAGAAAAGGTCAATGAACGTGTGGAGCGCAGCCAGTTCTACAGGGGAGGAACCTTACACATTAACAATAGCGTTGATGGAAAAATACGGTCAGAATATACCCGCAAGAATACTTGCATCTGATATCTCAAATGAGGTTTTAGAAAAGGCAAAAGAAGGCGTTTACGGAGAATACTCTGTTAAAGAACTTTCTCCAGACATGAAAAGAAAATATTTTGACAACGTAGGGTTGGGCAAATACAAGATAAAAGATTTCGTAAAGAGAAAAGTTGTATTTAAAAACGTAAACCTACTTGATGCATCCTTGCCTAGGAAGGTAGGAAAAATGGATGTTATATTTTGTAGAAACGTGCTAATTTACTTTGATAACAATGCAAGGCAAAAGGTAATAGAAACATTCTATAAAGACATTTTAAATCCTGGTGGCTATCTTGTGCTAGGAGCTACCGAGTCCATATCTCGCTTAAACACAAACTTCAAATTGTGCCATTTTAGAATGGCAATCGCCTATCAAAAGCCAGAATAAAAAATAAGGGAGTGAGCCTATAAGCCGGGTTTTGTCCTCCGATAAATTATAATCGGATGGATGACCATTTATCTAAGCGACCTACCCGAAGACCCCCACAAAAATGTGGACGGCAGGGCCAACCATAGGTCTTCCTATTTGGTCTTGCTCCCGAGCGGGGTTTGCCGTGCCTGCGGATATTGCTACCCGCAGCGGTGGTCTCTTACACCACCGTTTCACCCTTACCCTCCACCCATCTTTCCATACCTTAAAGAATTTCTATAAGATAGCTCGCTCTAATAACTCCCTCTTAAAAGAAAGAGCAAAGTTTTTTAAAGATAGGTGCAGGGCGGTCTTTTTTCTGTGGCACTTTCCTTTGGGTCGCCCCAACCGCCCTTTCGGACGGCACTCTAGCCCTTAAGGAGCCCGGACTTTCCTCCAAACCCTTAAAGCCATAAGGGCTCAGCGGCCATCCAGCTCACTCCCAGCAAATTTTAATAAAGTTTACCAGCTCCAACCCTCTTTTAAGAGCTGTCTCATAACGGGGAAAACTTTTTCGTATTTGCCCTCAAAATAACCTTTTACAACACCTTTTGGAGACACATCAAAGATTATACCCAAATCTTCAAGTTTCCTTCTTAAAGACTCCTCTTCCTCCTCATTCAAGTCATCAGCATAAACATCTAAATAACACTCACCATCCATCGACCATTTTGCCGCATTATAAAAGCCCATTAACTTTCTATGCTCGTTACCCTCATGCCCGTGAGACATAAGCACCTCCCTAACTTTTTGCTCAAATATAATACTTGACACTTCTCATGTCAAAATTATTCATACAAGAAAAAACCAATATCTGCAACATTAGTCAAAGTATCAAACGACTTTATAGCACCATCCGTTTCTTCAAAAAACACAGAACTATTAAATTTTCTGATATATTCACCTACATCCAAACTTAGTTCATCTGCTCGTTCTAGGACTTTTCTATTAACAATAGCTCCAGAAAAATCAGAATTACCATCCTTTCCATCAGTAGCAAAACTAACAAAAGTAAAATCCCCTGGCAAAGATTTAAGTCTTCTGACCATCATTAAGGCAAGGTGCTGACATCTCCCTCCTCTACCATTCTCTCTCACCTCAACAGTTGTTTCTCCACCAAACACCAGAGCAAATGGAGGCTTAACACCAAAACTTCCATTAACGGCTCTATTTATTGCATCAAAAAGTATATCTGAAACCCATTCAATTTTGCCTTTCATGTAGGAACCCAAATTTAAAACATTAAATCCCTTGTTTTTAAGATATTCCTCAAGACACGCACAAGCATTGGCATTAGAAGCTATAATATGATTTGTTACTCTTTTAAACAAGAAATCATCTTTGCTAAGAGTGTCATAATTAAACTTGCAAACATCAAAACCATCTAGCTTTTTGCAAACTTCAACAAAATCCTTTTGACTGAACTTATCATAATAAGTCAATCCAGAGCCAACAACGGATAAATCATCTCCTGCAACATCAGATATAATAAAAGAAATAATCTCACCATCTATATGTCTCAGTATTTTGCCACCTTTTATTTGAGAAAGCGCTTTCCTTATCACATTTATCTCTTCTATAGAGAAATGGTTGCGGAGCATATAAGTCAAAATATTTCTATACTCATCCAAACCAATTTTAGGTTTTTCAATTAAAGATGAAGCCCCTCCAGAGATTAGAAAAACAAACAGATCATCTTTCCTTGATTCTTCAGATAAACTTATCAAGCGCTCGCCTGCCTTAATACTTTCATCATTAGGCAAAGGGTGAGACGACTTGAAAACATCAATATTTTCGCAATCTACATTACAATCTTTGTCTGTAGCAATCAACCCGCCATCAAACTCTATAACTCTGCACATATATTTGGCCATTGAACACGCAGCTTTGCCAACAGCTATTAAATACTTTCTTTTAAATCTATCAAGTTCATATTCAAGCTTTCCTGCCAAGAAATTACCGTTTTTAACTTTGCAGAATTTTTCACACACAACGTCAGCTCTAACACATCTGAGGGAAAAATCTATAGCATTCTTAATAAATTCAATTTTTATAGTCATTTACATCTATCTCGTTGGAAATTTTTCTTGTTCTTTTTTTTATGTAGCTAACAAGCTCATCTATATCATCAGTTACGGTAAATATATCCAAGTCTCTTTTTGATATATATTCGTGATTATATAGAAACTTGAAAAAATCTAACACCTTTTCCCAAAACTCACTTCCATACAAAACAATAGGAAAATGCCCAATCTTACCTGTTTGTATCAATACAAGACTTTCAAACAGCTCATCCATCGTGCCGAATCCCCCTGGCATAACAACGAAAGCTACAGCATATTTCATAAATGTAACTTTACGCGTAAAAAAGTATCTAAAGTTTAGAGGCAATGTTACATAAGGATTTAAATCTTGCTCTTTTGGCAGTTCTATGTTTAAACCTATAGACAAACCTCCACTGTCTTTAGCCCCTTTATTGGCAGCTTCCATTATACCAGGCCCGCCGCCCGTTATTACGGCAAAGCCTTCCTCGGTTAACCTACCGGCAATTTCAGAAGCTTTATCGTAGTAAAAATCACCTTTCTTTACCCTGGCACTTCCAAAGATAGCAACTGCTTTGCCAATATCGTCCAGTTCTTCAAAAGCATCCGTAAAATCAGACACAATCTTAAAAATTCTCCAAATATCTCTATTCCTATTCCTGTTTTCCAAGAATTCTTTTTGGATATCTTTTGCCATTATCTAACCACCAAATAAATAACTTCCTGTTCTTTTTTAAGCAAATTCTCCGTCGTGCTACCCAAAACTATCTCTATTAACTTAGGTTTTGCGTACGCTCCTATGCAAACAAGTGGCTTTTCAAACTGCTTTATGTAATTCTCAAGTCCACCTGTCACTGTATCAGCATCAATTACATCTACATCCCCAAAATAACTTAAATCCTCTTCTTTCTTTCTGTTATTAACAAAAACAGATTTTAAGGGAATATTGAACTCTTTTGAAAAAAACTTTGCGTAATCATAGACCTTTCTTGACGGTTCTCTACTATCTACACAGGCAATCACTGTTGAAAACGTATAAAAATGACGAGGTGCAACAAATAAAGGTTTTTTTGCTTTTCTCAACACTGATTCTATGTTAGTTCCTAAAATACCTCTATCGTACTGCTCATTTACACCCTTTCTGCCAATGACTGTTATATCGCAGTTATCTTCATGCTCGAGTATAGTTTTTGAAATTATACCAATATCTATAACCTTATCAAATTCCACTCCTAGATTCTTCGCTATCTCTTCAAATGAAAGCAAGATGTTATTGCCTTTTTCTTCTAAAACTCCCTTTATCTTGGTTGAAAAATTTGAAAAGGGCTCAAATCCCAATGCACCACTTATGTCATACATGAATGGTCCTTCAAGCTGTAAAATATCTATTACATGAAGACCTCGGATTTTCGCTTTGATATTTTTGGCAATGTATGCAGAAAGGTGCATAACTGCTGTTGAATATTCGCTTGAATCCACACAAGCAAGTATATTTTTAATCAACACCATCTTCTTCCTCCATTATCGACTTTAGCTCTTTCTCGCTGATTACCTCTTTCTTGAGCAACTCATTAGCTAATTTATCCAATTTCCCCCTATTCTCACTAAGAATAGTTTTCGCCTTTGAATAACACTCCTGCATTATTCTTGAGATTTCACCATCAACAAGTTGTTTTGTCTTTTCACTAACTTTATCATCCTTTGTTAAAATACCCTCAGAAGTCAAAAAATGTCCTCCGCTCCGCTCCTCAATGACAACAAGCCCAACCTTTTCATCCATGCCAAATTGAGTAACCAGAGCTCTAACAATATTTGTAGCCCTCGAAAGGTCATTCTGTGCACCTGTAGAAATAGAATCAAAAACCAACTCCTCTGCAGCCCTTCCTCCAAGCAAAGTAACAACTTTATCCAACATCTCCTCTTTTATTATCAGATATCGCTCATCCATAGGCAACTGTTGGGTGTATCCCAATGCCGACAACCCTCTTGGCACTATGGAAATCTTATGCACAGGGTCAGCTCCTGGTAAAAGGTAAGCGCAAATTGCATGACCGCACTCATGATATGCAACACGCTCTTTTTCTTCTTTAGATATAACCTTATTTTTCTTCTTCAAACCAGCTATCTGTCTTTCTATTGATTCTTCAAAATGCTCCATATAGACAGCATCCCTATTCTCGCGAGCCGCAAGCAGTGCAGCTTCATTAACAATATTTGCTATATCGGCACCCACTAATCCAGGCGTCATCTGAGCAAGCCTTTTAATATCAACGTCGCTTGCCACTTTGATTTTTTTCATATGCACTTTAAATATTTCTTCTCTACCCTTTAAATCAGGCTTATCAACAATAATTTGCCTATCAAATCTACCGGGTCTTAAAAGTGCAGGGTCTAAAATCTCAGGCCTATTTGTTGCAGCCATTATAATTACACCTTTAGATGAGTCAAAACCATCCATCTCAGCAAGCAACTGGTTTAATGTCTGTTCCCTCTCATCGTTGCTTGTTAGAGAATTAACAGCTCTGCTTTTGCCTATAGCGTCAATTTCATCTATAAAAACAATGCACGGTGAAAGCTTTTTTGCCTCATTGAATAAATCCCTAACCCTACTTGCACCAACGCCAACAAACATCTCTATGAATTCAGAACCACTTATACTAATAAAAGGCACTCCCGCCTCGCCGGCTGTAGCTTTGGCAAATAACGTTTTTCCAACGCCAGGTGCACCAACCAATAAAACACCCTTCGGAGCCCTTCCTCCCAGCCTTTGGTATCTCTGAGGATCTTTTAAGTATTCTACTATCTCCTGTATTTCCTGTTTAGCTTCATCAGCTCCCGCAACGTCTGAGAACTTTACGTCAGGTTTCTCGTTTGAATATACCTTAAACCTGCTTTTACCAAAACCAAAGAGGCCTCCACTTGTCCCTCTCATCTTGCGCGTCATCAACCACCAAATGAAAAACAAAAACCCGAATGGGAGAACCCAACCAAAAATCAAGTTTGTTAACCACGTATTGGCGACTTTACCAGAGAATTTAACATGGTGTTTTTCCAAATCTTTAACCAAGCTAGGGTCTTTAACTCCAACTGTTACAAACCTTATCTTTTTATCATCCTTATTTACATAAATTCCGTGTATATATTTTTCAGAAATGGTACAAGATTTTACTTTTCCATTTTCTACTAAGCTTTTAAATTCAGAATACGGTATTTTTGCCGTTTGCGTCTTAAAAAAATATTGATACATATAAACCATAAATATGGCCAAAAACATATAAAAAACTATAAACTTAGAAAAGTTATTAAAGCCTTTTAATTGATTGTTGTTCTTACTCATATCACTTAGAATAAATGGAATAAACGCTTCCGCCCCTTGTTATTACAAATAACTTGCCGCAGCATAGCGTCATTTTACAACTAAACGGGTCATCAATGTTCAAAACATCCATAACTTTTCCAGACAAAGCATCCAGAGCCACCAATTTTCCTTCGTCTGTCATAGCATAAATCACGCTACCTATGAGCTTTATGGCGTATATATTCCCCTCATTAGTCAACTTAACCTTCCATATAGTTTCGCCATTTGAATTATCCAGGCAGTAAACATTGCCTCCATTGTCTGCTAAAAACAAGCCAAATATATTGCTCTGCATATTAGAATACGTTGAAATCTCCCTTTTCCACAAAATCTCACCATCTTCGTTATTAACACCTTCTGTATAGCCCTTAACAGAGGTCACATATAATTCACTCCCATTTAGAACCGGTGTTGTATCGCTGTCAACAAACATGCTTCCCTTGCCAGCCTGAACCTCCCAAATAAGGTCACCTTTATATGAAATCTTATCCACACTGCCATCGTCAAAACCTACATACAAACCATCATCGCCAAAGCAAATACCAGAAATACCCCTCACATCCAAAACGTTAAACTCACCGTGTGTATATTTCCATATTATGTTAAATGTGTTTTTATCCAAGCAATATACAACGTCATTTTCATCAACAAAGTACAAATTACTGCCCTTTAAATAAATCTGACCTAGTATAGGGAAAGAGAACTTTCTTTTTTCAACAATCTTTTCTGTGCTTTTATCTATCTTAAACAGATAACCTCTATTTGTCCCAACATATATGTACTCATCATCAACTGCAAGCGTATCTTCTATGGGCTGGTCAATTTCTACAATTTCTCGTTTCTCTTCACTTTTCGGATTGATTTTATAAATCTCGCCATCTAAATTGCCCACATAAAGATACTTGCCATCGTTCGCAAGCTTTACTTTGTATCCCACATCATCAACATTGCAAATTTTCTCATAATCAAGAGGTGGTGATAGTGGCTGGGTTAATTTCTTGTGCTCTTGAACTTTTAACACAACCTCTTTGGAACTAGAACAAGAGTATATTGCAAAAGCGATAAAAACCACAAATATCATACTAATAGTTTTCTTCATCATATCTCCTCTTTAGCAATCTTTCTAGCATCTCTTCGGCATTCTCAAATGCCAAACCAACCTCTTCCTCACTCATCCCGGAACCAAGTAGCACTGTTTTAGCAAAGCTCTTGGTAATAAGATTATTTGGAGAGTGCGTATCTGTATCGAGCATGTATTTAGCGTTAACCTGTTTTGCTACCCTAAACACATGACCATTTGTAAAGCTATGACCACTCCTTGCACTAATTTCTAAAAATACACCGTTATCTCTCGCCAACTTCGAATCCTCTAAGCTAATCAAACCCGGATGGGCTAAAATGTCGCACCCACCTAATATTGCTGCCCTATTTGTTTCACCAGCTACAGGCTCTACTGGGCTTTCACCATGAACAACAACAATTTGTGCTCCCAATCTTCTTGCCAAGGCAATGGACTCAGGTATTAACTGAGGAGGCACATGGGTAATTTCAACTCCTGCAAAAACATAAAGTCCAAAATATTGCTCTAATCCCTCTATTGCTTTCCTAACGTTTGCAATTATAAACTCAATATTTGAAAAATCTGCATGATCAGTAAACGCTATAGCCCTATATCCTATATCCTTTGCCCTTCTTGCAAGTTCAGAAGGAATCAGATCACCATCACTAAAAAACGTATGCGTGTGCAAATCAATCATAGGAGAATTTTATGGTTTATAAAAAAGGGTGTCAAGTTTATTCCCTATCTTTAAAAAATACAAGTGATTTTACAACACAAGTAAAATTAGAACGTTAAATTAATCAATCTTATCTCTTGACCAAAATTTTCACTAAATCTCCCTGTGCGAGCAATGTGTCAGGATACATATTATTCACAATATAAATTTTCTTTTTCAACTCATCGGACATTTTAAATCCATTCAGAAATTTCGAGAAAGTCATGGTGTCTGGAAGCTTAGCTATTTTAACATAGAGATTTTTAACATGGAGTCTTGTAGGATTTGTTAACCTTCTAAAGGTTTTTTCTGGCTCCTCAAGTTTACTTTTAAGCAATGGCCAAGCAACAGAGGAGGATTGAGAAAAAAACACAAATGTTTTTCTGTTAAAATCTATGAAGCAAGAGGATTGATTAACAGCCTTATTGCCCACTTTTACCATCCTTACAACCTTAAAAGCATGATAACCATTAATTCTTATTTCTCTTGATTCTAAAACAAAGCCATGAGAAGAAAATTTATGGGCTAATTCATAGATAGACCCTCTCTTTAGAAATATTTTCACGTAAGCCCCTTTCTGTTTTTTAGGAACTATGCCTATATAATGCGGCATATCAATAAGGCTCCAACCTTTTGGGAATGCAAACGTAAATCTCATATTAGGATGGTAGTAGTGATTACCAATCGTATAACCGTCTCTCTTATCCTTGCCAAAAAGAATGCCATTTATATGTTCAAGGTATACATCCCTGCCAATCTCATAATAACCTCTCTTTGCTACAGACTGCCATTTCCTTGCAAGTTGTATTACCCTTTTTCTTCTGTGTGGTGGTGATGGATGTGTTGATAAAAACTCTGGCAGTACAGCATTTTGAGAAACCTCAATTCTTTCTAGTTCATCAAAGAAGCTCGCCATCTGAGTAGCGTCATAACCAGCGAGCGTTGCGTACTCAACACCCAGATAGTCTGCCTGATATTCATCAGTTCTGCTAAAACTCAAAAAAAGCAGATTTCCAACTATGCCTATTATAGGGGCAATCTTTCTAAATTCTTTCGATTTTATATATGCGATACTAAGACCAATATTGAAAAGCATTTGCTTCGTCAAAAGTGTAGCCACATGATGAGCGTTTATATGCCCCATCTCATGGCCAAGCACGCAGGCAAGCTGGGCTTCGTTATTTAAATAGGCAAGTATACCCCTTGTTATATAAACGTAACCTCCAGGTGTTGAAAAGGCGTTTACAACAGGAGAGTTGAGTAAAGTAAAGGTGTATTTAACCTTTTTATCTTGAGCATAAGGAACCAATTTATTGCCTATCCGTTCTATATATCTATTCAAATCTTTGTGTTTATATACATTAAACTGGCTCAACATTTTTTTGTATTCTTGCTTACCCATAGAAATTTCTTGTGAAGGCGGTATAAGATTAAGCTCTTTTTTGCCCGTTACAGGGTTCGTAACACATGAAGCTAAAACCAAACCAAAAATTAAAACTGCTAACAAAGCAAATATTCTTTTCATCTCTACCCCCTTAAATGCTTTTTAATATTTTAAAAAACTTAGGGAATAAATCAAATCATTGATAAAGCCTGCTAATTTTGATAGGTTAATATAAAAAATGGAGGCTTTTAATGAATTTAACGGATATATTAAAATTTGACGATAAAGGCTTAATACCAACAATTGCTGTTGATTTTTACAATAATCAAATTTTAATGCTCGCCTACGCAAACATGGAAGCAATAGAAAAAACATTAGAAACTGGCTACGCACATTATTGGTCACGCTCAAGAAAGAAACTGTGGAAAAAGGGTGAAACAAGCGGAAATTTACAAAAAGTAAAACAAATCCTGTTTGACTGCGACGAAGACGCCGTTATTTACAAAGTTGAACAAATCGGTGCAGCCTGTCACACAAATCATAGGAGCTGCTTCTATAGGGAATTTTACAGAGGAAACATTAGGGAAATAGAGCCAACCGTTGGCGATTTTAAGGGTATTATTTACAAACTCAAAGACAAGGATGATATATTAAATCAACTCTACAAACTTTTGCAAAAAAGAAAAAAAGAACTGCCAGAAAATTCATATACAGCGAAGCTTTTCAAAGGTGGAGTAGATAAAATTGCAAAAAAGATAGGAGAAGAGGCAAGTGAGGTAATAATCGCCCTAAAAAATGACTCACAGGGTGAAGTCATATACGAGGCAGCAGACTTAATATTTCACCTACTCGTTGGTCTTGCAGACAAAGACATTCCACCAGAAGCTATTTTAAACGAACTAAAAAGAAGATTCGGTATCTCTGGAATTGAAGAGAAAAATTCAAGGAAACAATGAAAATAGCCTTTATACTTGACGAGCCTTGGGATAGCGCCCTAACGGATTACGCCTTTAAAATCTATAAACTGGCAAGCAGAGAGCACATAACCCAAGTTTTTTGTTTAAAAGATAGCCTAATAGCAAACAAGGTCGACAATGCATCTTATATAAAAGCTCTAAGACAAAAAAATCCATTAAAAATATTTATAGCGTTCTTAGATTTTTATAAAAAATTAAAAAAGTTAGAGCCACACATTGTCATTACAATAAGGGGGGACGCAACATTTATGTCTTGCCTCTTAAAAAAGAACATAAATTTCAAGCTATTTCGCATATTTGGAGAAAACAAAACTTTAAAAAGTTCGTCAAACTGCATAGACAAATTAATCCTCCCCTGCGAATTTTTAAAGAAAAGAGTTCCAAAAATTACAAAAAACGTAACCGTTCTAAAAAGTTTTATAGACACAGAAAAATTTAAGTTCTCGGAAAAAGGAAGGGAAAGGATTAGAAAAGAATTCAATCTAGACAAAAAAATTGTATTTGGCGCTGTGGGTAGATTGGATAAAGTAAAAGGATTTGCACTTTTAATAGAAGCCTTTGCTAAAGCAAATATTGAAAATGGCTTTTTATTTATCGTTGGAGAAGAAAAAGGTGTTAAAAAGGCAGAACTCATGAAGATTGCGCACAATCTAAATTTAAAAAACGTCATTGTTATTACGGAGAGGAGAAATGACATCGTTGACATTATGAGTGCCTTTGATATTGGCGTTGTTTCAAGTATAGATAGCGAGATTATACCACGTGTACTTTTCGAATTTTTAGGCGTAGGATTGCAAATTGTATCAACGGATGTAGGCTGTCTAAATGAAATAGCAGAAGAAAATAAGCTAATTGTAGCTAAACCAGCCATTGATGAGTTATCAACTGCGCTGTCTAAAGCATCAAAAGGTTTAAAAAACATAAATAGAGCCAAAATTTCGGAAATAGCACAAAAATACAAACTCCATTTACCGACAGATTTTTTCAGCGCTTAGTTTTGACTTAGTTTATAAAAAATATAAAATGTAGAAAAACAAGTGGAGGTCAAAAAATGATAAGTGAAATATTGCTAGGAAATCAAGAGAAGCAAATTCGAGAAAAATCAATAGAGTTTGTAAAATCCATTCCACGTTCTTTAATTCTAGATATGGATGCTGAAAGAATCAAATACCCCAAAGAGTTTTTACAGCTTGCAGCAAAGTTTGACTTATTGGGATTGAGATTTCCAGAGAAATATAGTGGCAAAGGTCTTGGATGGACATCAGAGGTTGTGGCACTTGAGGAAATTGGCGTTTTAGGAACAGCTTTAGCATGTCTTTATTCCCTTGTATCCATTGTTGGTGAAGCTATAAACATCTTCGGAACTGAAGAACAAAAGGAAAAATATTTGAAGCCAACGATAGAAGCAAAAATAGCCACAGCTGAAGGTTTAACCGAACCAAGAGGTGGTTCCGACTTCTTCGGTGCAACAACTTACGCTAAACGAGAAGGAGATTACTTTATTATCAGAGGACAGAAAAGGTTTATTGTTGGTGGAGAAGGCGCTGATTATTTCTTAGTTTACGCAAAAACAGACCCAGAAGCAAAACCACATAAATCAATAACAGCTTTTCTTGTTGAGAGGGATAGTACGGTAAAAGTAGAACACATATATGGGCTAATGGGCACGCGTGGTGGCGGAACAGCAAGAATATCTTTTAACGGAACAAAAGTTCCTATAGAAAATGTACTTGGTGGCGAGAAAAATATTAATAGGGGTGCCGATGTTTTTTACCAAATGATGATACCAGAGAGGATGACAAGTGCTGCAGGCGCTTTGGGTATGGCTAAGGCTGCACTTAACATAGCAACAGACTACTCAACAAAAAGAAAAGCATTTAACAAACCTATAAAAGGCTTTCAGGCAGTATCATTTAAAGTGGCTGATAGCATAACAGAGCTTGACGCGGCAAGAGCTCTTGTGTATGAAACTGCATTGGCTATCGATAGAGGCGATGAACCCTCGAGATTGAGAAGGTTGGTCTCTGAAAGCAAATCGTTTGCAACGGAAATGGCTTGGAAGGTTGTAAACCACGCAATGCAGATAATGGGCGGAATAGGTTACACAGATGTTTACCCAATAGAGAGACTTTTAAGGGATACAAGGTTAATCATGATTTGGACAGGTACAAATGAAATTATGAAGTTGATTATACAGCATGAATTCTACAAAGAACTCCAGGTTTTAAAACAAAGAGAAAGGGATTTAGAAAAAGATGCTGCAAGCAGCGATTTAGAAGAAGAAAAGGTGTTTGAGTAGACGATTGTTCTGTATTTCGAGGGAAGACTTAGAAAAACTAGAAAAGATATACCTTCTAAAGGGCAAAAATAGTCAATCTGACGTATATATAGTTAAGAAATATGGTAAAAAGATTGTCATAAAGGATTATAAGCACAAGAAAAGCTTAACAAGAGCTATAGGTGTTGTTTTTTCGTATATAGAATTCAAAAATTACAAAAGAGTAAACAAGAAAGTACCAGAATATTTCCCCAAACCCTACTGCATGCCCGATAGATATTCATTAGCAATTGAATATATAGACGGAAAAACCATAAATATAGCCAAAGATGATGAAAATTATTGCTTTGTTATAAGCGAATTAAAACAATGCCTTCAAAAAATGCATTCAAATAACATATTTCACCTCGACTTGAGAAAAAGAGGAAACATAATTATTAAAGAATCAAGAGTGTATCTAATAGACCTCGCAACAATGTTGGCTTTATCGAAAGCAAATCCTCTATTAATCTTAAAACCATTATTTAGCCTTGTGGATAACAGCTGTATTCTTAAGTGGAAAAAATATATTTGTCCACAAAAACTAACCGATCGGGAACTTAAAAAACTTAAACGATACAATAGATTTCGCTCTTTATGGATATTTAATAAACCCAAAATTCCACATATAAAATTCTAATCTATAACACTTTTTAAAAACTCCCCAAGCTTATCAGATGCTAATGATTTTACTGCCTCGGTTCCGATAACTACTCCATCTGCATATTTACAAGCCTTTCTAACATCATTCCTTGTCTTTATGCCAAAACCAATAATCACATCCTGTTCGCTTTCTTTTAAAAGTTCAAGCCTGTTTATAGCATCACCATCAAGACAAAATTCACCGCCTGTCGTCCCTCTTATAGAAACAAAGTATATAAAATCATTGGCAGAAGCCTTTATTCTCTCAAGTGTCTCAAAATCCGTCTCTGGCGTTACAAAGTAAACGAAACCAATACCGTATTTCTTGAAAATATCCTTAAACCTCTTTGATTCCCTAAAAGGCACATCGGCAAGGATGACACCGTCAATAAACGAAAATCTCTTTGCAAAATTCTCTATTCCGTTCGAATAAACAACATTTGCATATGTCATAACATAAAGCTTTCGGTTAAAAATCTCTCTTGCGCTTTTTAGTGCATCATAAAAATCATCCATACCCTCTCGTTCCAACACCTCCAAAGCAGCCCTTTCTATTGTATCACCGTCAGCCGTCGGGTCAGAAAATGGTATACCAATTTCCAAAAAATCGACACCGAGCTCATCACACAGCTTAATCGCTTCTAAAAACCTACTTCTATCAGGATAATCGCAAACAAGATATATACCAACCTTACACACCGTTTCCCTCCAAAGCCTCTATTATTCCGAGATCTTTATCTCCCCTTCCCGATATGTTAATAACCACAGTTTTACCTTTAAAATAATCCCTGCTTTTAACCACATAACCAACAGCATGGGCACTCTCTAAAGCAGGTATAATGCCCTCAAGCCTGCTTAAAACCTTAAAACCCTCCAAAGCCTCATTATCAAAACAGACACCGTATTTCACTCTGCCAGTATTCTTTAAATAGCTGTGCTCAGGTCCAACACCGGGATAGTCAAGCCCAGCAGAGATTGAGTGAACATTTACCACCTGACCAAACTCATCCTGCAACAGGTAGCTCAATGCACCGTGTAAAATCCCAGGTTTCCCTTCTGTCAAAGTTGCCGAATGTCTGCCAAGCTCAAGCGATTCACCACCCGCTTCAACGCCGATCAGTTCAACATCATCTTTTAAAAAGCCCTTGAAAACACCTATTGCATTACTACCTCCACCAACGCAGGCAACAACGCAGTCAGGGAGCCTCTTAGCCTGGCTCAAAATTTGCCTTTTGGCTTCCTTACCAATTACAGACTGAAAATAAGCCACTATCTCAGGAAACGGGTAGGGACCAACAACACTACCAAGTATATAATGGGTATTTTGAACATTTCTGACCCAATCCCGCAGTGCCTCATTTATTGCGCTTTTCAGCGTCATGCTACCCTTCTCAACAATCCTCACATCGGCGCCCAAAAGCCTCATTCTCAAAAGATTGGGTCTTTGCCTTTTAGCATCCACCTTTCCCATATAAACAACACACTCTATGCCAAGCAAAGCAGCTGCCGTTGCAGTTGCTACACCGTGCTGACCCGCCCCAGTTTCGGCAATAATCCTCTTTTTATCCATAAACTTCGTCAAAATCGCCTGCCCCAGAGTGTTGTTCAATTTATGTGCGCCACTGTGCAATAAATCCTCACGCTTAAGATATACCTCACAACCCAGATAATCGCTTAGGTTCTTTGCATAGTAAAGCGGCGTCGGCCTACCTGCGTAATTTTTAAATAAATCATTCAACTCTTTCCTTGCATACCTATCCTTTTTAAACCTCTTAAAAGCCTCCTCAAGCTCATCCAAAGCGCCAATTAAGGTCTCTGCAACAAACTGTCCTCCATATTCACCGTAATATCCTTTCATCTCAAACCCCTAACCACTTCCATAAATTCTTTCATCTTTAAAAAGCTCTTCTTTCCTGGCTGATCCTCAATAGAACTCACAAGATCGACCCCGAAAATACCCAAATCGTTCAAAAATTTAATATTATTTACATCCACGCCGCCCGCAACAAAAAGCCTATACCTGTAAGGGCAGCTTTTGAGCAACTCCCAATTAAACGATTTGCCACTGCCACCGCCTTTTTCTGTGTAGACATCAAACAAAATCAACCCATTCTGTACCCTATCGGGTAGCCTATCCTTTATCCTATAAACCCTGATTGTAGGAATTCCCTCCAAATCCTCATAAACCTGTGCATAATCAAGCCTGCAAAAATTAAAACCCTTTACAACAGTTGCCTTATCGTACCCAAAGAACACACCAACCGTTTTAACCTCACCCTTCACTTTATCAACAATCTCTTTGGCCTCTTCAAAGCTCATATAACGCTTACTTTTCTTATAGAACACAAACCCAACAAAATCCACACCCAGATCAACGGCACTTTTCACATCCTCATAGTTTGTCATTCCGCAAAATTTAACTTTCATAGCAACAATTCCTTGAATTTTTCTTCAATATTATCGCTTTTTAACAGTGCCTCACCTATTAAAAAACCATCGCAGCTACTTTTCAAAAACTCTATATCACTTTTTGTCTTAATGCCGCTCTCTGCAATCTTCAAACACTCAAAATCCACGCTCTCAAGAATGTCTTTTGCACGCTTAAGCGAAATATCAAGCGTATCCAAATCTCTACTATTTACACCCAAAATGGCAGGCTTCAAATCTTCAACCCTTCTCAATTCCTCTTTTGAGTGAACTTCAATAAGTACATCGAGTCCCAAACCTAAAGCATAATCATAAAGCTCTTCCAAAAGCCCATTGTCCAAAATCCTAACAATCAACAAAACTAAATCCGCACCACAGGCATAAGCCATATCGATCTGTTTTTTATCAATGATAAAC
>WFYS01000015.1 GCA_015490005.1 Desulfurellaceae bacterium
AATCAGAGGTAAAGACATAGCAATGATCTTCCAAGATCCCATGACAAGCCTAAACCCCATAATGAGGGTCAGAGATCACTTTTTTGAGCTATTCAAGGTACATAATCCCGATATGAAGAAAAACGAGATGATAAAAATTGCATCGGAAGCACTTGAGTCTGTTGGTGTTGACTCGAAGAGGCTTGACAACTACCCGTTTGAATTCTCAGGTGGTATGAGACAGCGCGTAATGATAGCTTTATCCATTGCACTGAAACCAAAGGTTTTAATTGCCGATGAACCTACTACAGCTTTGGATGTTGTTGTGCAAGAACAAATCATGCAGGTTCTAAAAAACCTTATGAAAACAAAAAACATGTCAATAATTTTGATAACGCACGATATGGGCATTGTCGCTGAGATGGCCGAACGTGTGGCTGTGATGTATGCTGGAAACTTGGTTGAGTTGGGCGAAATTCACGAGCTTTACAATAACCCCTTACACCCATACACAAGGATGTTACTTGAATCCATTCCAAACATAAAATTGGACGACATGGATTTAAAGTTCATTCCCGGTAGCCCGCCAGATCTAAAAAATCCGCCAAAGGGATGCAAATACTACCCCAGATGCCCTTTTGCAAAGGATATATGCAAAGAAAAGGATCCAAAAACCAAAAAAATAGGTAACAGAATTGTAAAATGTTGGCTTTACGGTGATGAGAATGAATGAAGAAACGTTTTTAAAGGTTGAACATTTAAGAAAAGAGTTTGATCTTAAAGTGTCGTGGATCAAGGCAATATTTAAAGGCAAAAAAAAGACCGTGAAAGCTGTCGACGATGTGTCTTTTGAAATAAAAAGGGGTGAAACACTGGGCATAGTCGGTGAATCCGGAAGCGGAAAGACAACACTGGGTAGAACCGTTATAAGGCTCATTGAGCCAACAAGTGGAAAGATAATTATGGATAACACAGACTTAACAAAACTAAAGGGAGATGTTTTAAGAAAGGCACGAAGGGACTTTTCCATAATATTCCAAGACCCAATGGCATCATTAAATCCATACATGAGGATCGGAAAAATCGTCTCTCATCCCCTTGAAATTCACAACATAGGGACAAAACAGGAAAGAAAAGAGAAGATTTTAAGTCTCTTTGAAAAATTCAACCTGACACCGCCTGAAGAGTTTTACAACAGGTTTCCAAAATACCTATCGGGTGGGCAAAGGCAAAGGGTTGTAATAGCCCGTGCCCTTATAACAAATCCAAAATTCATTGTAGCAGATGAACCAACAGCAATGCTTGATGTGTCTGTGAGGTCTCAAATCTTAAAATTGATGATACAGGTAAAGGAAGAGTTCAAGCTCACCTATCTTTTCATAACCCACGATTTGGCAGGCGCAAAGTACATCTGCGACAGAATAGGCGTTATGTACTTAGGGAGAATCATAGAAATCGCAAAGAAAGAAGATATCTTTAAAGAGCCGCTCCACCCATACACAAAAATACTTATGAGCGCAATCCCCATACCAGATCCAAACACAAAAAGGGAGAAGCTCATGCCCAAAGGCGAAATACCCTCTGCAACCAACATACCCAAAGGTTGCAGATTTCACACGCGCTGCCCATTTGCCAAAGACATATGCAAAGAACAGGAACCCGAACTCAGAGACATCGGCGGTAGATTAGTGGCGTGCCACCTCGTATAGTTTTAATCGATTTCAACGTACTCATCTAAGAACTCAGATAGGTGTTTAACCTCAACAGGAATGCTTCTCTTCAACAAACCGCCTCTGATTTGCATTATACAACCTGGGCACTCCGTCACAACAACGCTCGCACTTGTATTAACAATGCTCTCTATTTTTTTATCCAGAATGGCTTTTGAAACCTGCGGATAATCAATAGAGAAACTTCCACCAAATCCACAACATCTATCAGCATCTTCCATAGGCATATAGTAATTAGACAATAAGCTTTTGAGGAACCTCTCACCATTAAAATGCAAACCCCTGTTTTGGTGACAAGGTATGTGGTACGTGAATAGAATGCCGTTCTTTGTTTTTACCTTCACGTTGAGATCATCGAGTAAACGCGAGAGATTAACAATCCTCCCCTCAACAAACTTCACCTTTTTGTACTCCTTGGGCATATCGGTGACAAACTCCCTAAACAGGTACTTAAGCGTTGTTCCACATGTAGGACACAAAACCAAGAAGTAATCAAAGCTTTCCTCTACAGGCAGGTATTTAACACTCTCATTAATTATCCTTTTAGCTGAGATTTTGTCTCCATCGTGAACAGCTGGATAACCACAACAGACTATCTTTTCTGGAATTTTTACCCTTAAACCAATTTTATTTAAAAACTTAACAACGCTTTCACCGATCTCTGGATATATATATTCAATAGCACAACCAGGGTAAAAGAAAACGGTTTTTTCGCTCTCAACCATTTCTTGGCGCGCTTCAAATTTTTTCCTGAATATAGAACTAAAAGATTCCTCTTTCGGAGCAGGTAATATCCTAAAATTATGCTTTTTAGGTATCAAAGGACTATTTATATGGGAATTTTTCTCTGCAATTCTCAACACCAGCGAACCTGCTTTGATCATTTTTTTCATAGTCGAAGGCTTTGATAGAACACCGTAATATACGGAGCTTCTCAGTTTGTCCACACCATATTTCAACCTTAAACCCCCGTAGATGTCGCTTATCAATTTTTGGATATCTATATTGGCAGGGCATATCTCACTGCACGCTTTACAACCACAGCAAAGGCTTAAAAGTTCCATAGCCTTCTTGTCGTCATGATAAAAGGATGTCAAAATAGCGCCTATTGGACCCGTGTAGATATGACCAAAAACATGTCCACCAAGAACACCATACACAGGGCAAACATTGGCACACGAGCCGCAGCGGATGCATTTCAAGGCTTCATTGAAATATGGATTGTCCATCAAAGCCTTTCTACCGTTATCAACAAAAACAAAATGTAACTCCTTTCTACCAGAAGAACTATTCAAAGATTCAACAGCACCTTTTATCCATGTAACGTAAACAGAGATTATCTGGCCTGTTGCATTCTTTGGTAAAACCCTCAAGATCTTCAATGCATCCTCAAAAGTCTTAACCAACTTTTCATAACCCAAAACAACAATGTGAACAGGCGGGATAGTTGTAACAAGCCTACCGTTTCCTTCATTTGTTACAACGCCGATTGTACCCGTCTCGGCAACAGCTACATTGGCACCACTTATACCTACTTTTGTTTGAAATAATATTCCCTCAAATAATGCCTCGCTATTTTTACCATTCCCTCAATATCATCTTCATTTACATCAACATTCAAATGCTCCCTAAATAGCTTTGCAACCTGTTTTCTATTTTTATGTATAGCGGGCATAATCATGTGTGATGGTGTCTCTTTGGCTAGCTGAATAATCCACTCACCAAGATCCGTTTCAATAGGTTTTACACCGTTTCTCTCAAGGTACGGGTTCAGTTTTATCTCTTCAGCAGTCATCGACTTGGATTTAACTACATATTCTGCATTGTGCCTTTTACACACAGAAACTATATACTCACAAGCCTCTTTAGAATCCTTAGCCTCAAAAACAAAAGCACCGGCTTTTTCCACATTTTTCTTAAATTCTTCAAAAAGTTCAAATCTATCTTCTGGACTCAAACTTTTTATATTACCAACCTCTTTTCTCAAATCATTAAAGTTCAAGCCCTCGTACGCCTTCCTGTGGGATTCTCTATAATTATGATAAAACGTATCTAAATTCTGCTGCAAAACCTCATCCGAAAGCGCCTTATTTATATCCCTATATACTCTTTTCATTGCACACCTCTGTTACTTCAATACATAAACGGTCATTTCCTCTGGACCATGAACCCCTAAAGTCAAAGACATCTCAATATCCGCCGTTCTGCTCGCGCCTGTTATAAAAGAAACGTAATTTTCACTATCCTGAGTCGTCTCTCTTAAGAAATCAGCTATGCCCTCAAGATTGGGTACGATCCTCGACGCATCAACAACAACGCTCAAATTATCACATAGTGATGTTGCCCTTCTTAAGTTTTCACCTTTGCTTTCTATAACAACAGTGCCCGTTTCAGCTACGGCGAAATCAGCCTCAACAATGGCACTTTTAATGCCCTCTTTTTGAATTTCACAAGCCTTATTAAACCTATCCAAACACTTGAGGTGAACAAAATCATAGCTACCCACATTCTCTTCCAAAAATCTCTCAAATTCATTCCTTGCCAAAACAACGTTTCTATTGCCAACATATTCAGACATTTTCAAGAACCTATCAATATCATTCATATCCCATCCTCTTTTAAAAGCCTATACACTTCTACAATAGGATGTTCTACTTTAACATCTATACCGTCATGCATAGCTAAATCAGTTAGCTGCATAACACAACCTGGGCAAGGTGAATATAAGATCTCGAAGTCCTTGTCTTTCACCTCTTTCATCTTTGGATTGCCGACCTCTTTTGAATCATTTGGAAATTTCAAACTAAACGTACCACCAAAACCACAGCAACTTTGATTCTCTAAGGGTTGAAAATCACTGTTGAACGCCCCCAACTCATCAATTAAATCACTATCAAATTCGTGTTCATAATGACATGGTATATGCAAAGTAGCTCTTTTGTTTAATTTCTTCGAAAACTCTATATTCAAAATCTTTTTCAAAAAAATCATTATATCCATATGCTTCTTGTTACTATCAATACCGGCTATTCTCTTGCCAAGATCAAATAAACCATATTCGCAAGTAGGACAGGCAGTTATTATATATTCAGCATCATTTATGGTTTCAAACCAATCATGATTTATTTTAACCATCTTTTTATATAACTCCACATCTCCCATAGTGGCTGCGGGAATGCCACAACATTTGTTTTTCTTGGGCACATACACAGATACACCAAAATGATTTAAAACATCAACAACTGCTTTTCCCCAATCAATATACATATAGCTTATGGCGCAACCAGGGTAAAAAATAACCCTTAATTTTTCATTCTTAGCTTTATGAAAACCACCATATATCGTATTAAATGATCTGGATTTTATAGAAACAACATTTTTCTTTATAGGAAATTCAACCTCTCTTATTTCTTCATCCGCTTTTGATGGCTTTGACACAAGCTTGAAACCTGCACTAACTATAGGTTGAAAAGTCGTAACAAAATTGGATTTTCCTATCAATGATTTAAGTAAAACCTTTTGATAAAGGGGTAAACCTTCAATTTCCCTTACAATACCTTTTGCTCGAACAAATATCTCGTCTATATTAACACTGCTGGGACAAAAGCGCTTACATCTACCACATAAAATGCAATAATCCAAATACTTCAAAACACCTGGTGCATTTTCCATCCTACCATAATACAAAGCCTCTATCAAAGATATCTTTCCTCTCGCAACCGACGGCTCAAAAAAATCCTTCTGATATAATGGACATACAGACTGACAAACTCCACATTTCATACATTGGAGAGTAAGCGATTCAAGTTCTTTTAACCTATCAACTATTTTCTTTAACTTTCTACTCATCAAACAACCTCAAATTACCTTACCTGGATTCAAAATCCCTTTTGGATCAAGGCCCCTCTTCAATTTCTGATAAAATTTAAGAGTTCCTGTCCCTATTTCTTTCTCTAAGTATTTCTTTTTAGCTATACCAATACCGTGCTCACCGCTCAATGTCCCACCCAATTCAAGGGTTCTATAAAAAATCTCATCTATCGCCTGATAAACCCTTTCCATTTCTTCTTTGTCCCTTTTGTCTGTTAGTATCGTAGGATGAAGATTTCCGTCCCCTGCATGGCCAAATGTTCCGATAAGCAAATTGTACTTCTTGGCAACATCTTGAATTATCCTCATCATATCTGGCACCTTACTTCTCGGAACCGTAGCATCCTCTAAAATCAGCGTGGGTTTGAGCATTGCAAGACTGCTCAGTGCATCTCTCCTTGCCTGCCAAAGTTTATCTCTTTCAGTTTGGGATTTTGCTATATGTACCTCACCACCATACTTTTTACATATCTTTTCAATCTTTTCATATTCATCCTCTAGGGCTGCTGGATGACCATCAACCTCTATTAATAAAAGCGCATCCTTATTAGGCAAACCAATCTTGTGGAATTTCTCAACGGTCTTTATCGTGAAGTTATCCATAATCTCAAGCGTTGCAGGTAAAATTCTGTTTAGAATAATTTCAGAAACCACACTGGATGCATCAATAACATCATCAAAGAAAATAAGCAGCGTTTTCCTTGCTTGGGGTGGCGGTATAAGTCTCAGCATCACTTCAGATATTACGCCCAACAAACCCTCACTTGAAATCATCAGACCCTTTAGATTAAAACCCGTAACAAGTTTAACAGGAATACCACCGCCTTTAACCAAATTACCATCAACATCGTAAAATTTAACTTCCATTACATACCTATCTGTTACACCGTACTTTAAAGCCCTCAAACCACCTGAGTTTTCTGCCACATTTCCACCAATGGTAGACACTTTCATACTCGCAGGATCAGGTGGATATAGTAGACCAATTTTCTCAACAGCATTGGCGAGTTTCTGAGTGACAACACCGGGCTCAACGCGGGCAAACATATCGTCTTTGTTTATTTCTATTATTCGATTTAAAGCTGTTGTAACAAGCACACACCCACCTTTCAAAGGGACTGTCCCACCACTTAAATTTGTACCTGCCCCCCTGACCGTTAAGGGTATCTCCATCTTATTGCACAAAGATATTATCTCGCCTATTTGCTCTGTGTGTGTGGGTCTAACAACAATATCCGGTAATACAGGCTCTTCTGGATAGGAATCGTAGCTGTAAGATGCCAAAATCTCTTCCTCTATCCAGCAATTATCCTCTCCAACAATCTTTGAGAACAACTTCTTTAATCTTCTCTTGCTCATAGATCACCTTTTTACTTAATTGTTATAGACGGTAGCCACAATATGATTTTCGGAAATAGAATACACAAAACAAGCCCTATCATCTGCATAATAACAAACGGTACGATACCTTTATAAATATGTTTCAATGTCATTCCAGGTGGTGCAACACCTCTTAAATAAAATAAGGCATAACCAAAAGGAGGAGTTAAAAACGACATCTGTAAATTTATACAAACAAGCATGGCGAAAAATAGAGGGTCAAACCCAAGCTTATTTACAGCTATTGGGGTAAATATAGGAACGCAAAGCAATAGTATGCCCAACCAGTCTACAAACATACCAAGTATAAAAAGTATAAACATCATCATAGCAAGTACTAACCACTTGTTGGTACTAATGGAAAAAAGCAGACTTGTAAAAGCATCTCCACCGCCAATCCCCATAAATATAGAGGTAAAGAAGTTAGCACCAACAAAAATTAGCATAACCATGCTTGTTATTTTTACTGTCGAGTATCCTGCGTCCTTAAGCATCTTCCAGTTTACCTTTTTGTTAGCAGCAGCAATTAATAAAGCTCCTAAACTGCCCAAACCAGCAGCTTCCGTCGGGGTAGCAATACCAAAAGCTATACTTCCCAATACAGCAAATATAAGAATCATTGGAGGAACCATACTTTTGAGCGCCATTTCCAGCTTCTCTGAAAATGAGTACTTATTATCTTCCTTGGGTATAGCCGGTCCAGCGTTTTTATTTATAAAGTTACAGTAAATAAAGGTGTAAAGCATGTAGAGAAAGGACAACAGTAAACCCGGAAGGAAAGCAGCCATAAACAGTTTTCCAACAGACATATCAATCAACCCACCATAAACAACAAGCATTATAGATGGTGGGATCAAAATACCAAGTGTACCTCCCGCAGTAATAACACCTGCTGTTAGTTCCTTTTGGTAACCCCTTTTAAGCATGGCAGGTGCTGCAAGTAAGCCCATTGCAACAACACTTGCACCAATTATGCCCGTCGTTGCAGCAAGCACTGTAGAAACGACGATAGTAGCCAATGCCAAACCACCCTTAATGGGACCAAAAATCACATACATTGCCCCGTACAGTTCATCTGCAATGCCGGATTTATCCAAAAACTGGGCCATTAAAATAAAAAGAGGTATAGCAACCAAAACGTAATTTGTCATTAAGCCATATGTTTTGTTCGCGAATATAAAAAGTGCACCAGGACCATAGGCCAAAAGACCGAATATGGCAGCTAAACCGCCTAAGGTAATACCTAAAGGAAAACCAAGAAAAACAGCTATTAATAAAGAAACAAACATCCCTATAGAAATTAGATCACTCCCCATTTATCTCCAACCCCTTCCAGTTAGTATAATAAGACTTAATTAATTCAACAATTGCCTGTAAAACCAGTAAAACAAAAGCCACAGGCATCAAGCTTTTAAAAGGATAGATAGGTGGAGCCCAAGTGGATTGACTATGTTCTAATATTTGCCATGATTGCTGAGCAAACACAAAAGAAGACTTTATCGATACAAAGCCAAAAGGAATCAAAAAAACCAAAAATCCAATCAAATCCAAAATAAAGCGGGTCTTAGGACCCGCCATAGTATAAAACACATCCACAGTAACATGCATCTTGTGTTTCAGCGTATACCCCAGCCCAAACAAAAAAGCAGCTGCATATAGCATGTAACTTGCTTCAAAATTCCAAATAAAAGGATGATTAAAAACCTTCCTTGCTATAACACCAATAACGACTACAAAGAACAAAGCATATGAAAATACATTTGCAATTTTACCTGCAATCTCATTTAGAACATCAACAATTTTGACAAATTTAAACACGATCATACCCATTTCCTCTACAAATCATTACTCGTAATGGTATCCAGATATATACATCTTGTATGGATAATCGGAAACACCGCTCCTGACCACTTTCCAACTTGAGTAGTGCTTTATGAAATTATCTTGAGACTCAAGGACTTTATTCAAGAATTTATACTTGGACCTTAGACCATCGAGGTAATCTTTTGTTGCTTTTCTCAGTTTATTTAAAGACTCGTCTGTCAACTTATTAAACTTAACACCATCTTTTTTATATTTCTCTATGTAGATTCCATTGTAATACTCACTTCTCGTCATATCCCAAAGTTGTGTTTGTTCGGCAGCAGCCTTTAATACCCTTTTCAATCTGTCGGGGAGCTTATCATATGCCTTCTTATTCACAGTAAACATATTTTGAACAGCTGTCTGATGCCATCCAGGAACCATAACATTCTTAGCGATCTCTTGGAATCCCATAGGATATGTTATGTATGGAGTAGAGAACTCTGCTGCATCAATCACGCCCCTTTCAAAAGCAAGATATATCTCGCCACCTGGCAGAGGGACAACTGAAACGCCCATGTTCTTAAGTATATCAGCTGCCCATCCTACTGTCCTAACCTTCATTCCTTTAAGCTCAGAAACATCCTTTATAGGCTTCTTGGTAAAGAAACCTAACTCCTGACCCGAATTACCACCCAGAAGAGGAACGAGGCCAAAATCACTATACAGTTCATTTGCCAGCTTCATGCCCTCGCCCTGCATCAGCCAAATCGTATACTCAACATCGTTCATTCCAAATGGCACAGATGCAAAGGCAACAAAAGCCTGATTTTTACCTTTCCAATAACCCGGCCAATCATGACCCATCTCTGCTACACCGTTTCTAACGGCATCAAAAACCTGAAACGCCGGCACAATGGAACCTGCTGGATAGACCTTGATCTCCATTTCACCATCGGAAAGCTCATTCACCTTCTTAGCAAAGTGCAACACCGTTTGATGCCATGGAATACCCGTTGGCCATGTCGTTACAAGTCTCCATTTAATGACCTTTTTCGCTATAACATTAGGAGCAGACAGAGATACAGATGCACCAACCGCTGCCAAACCAACTGCTTTCTTAAAAAAATCTCTTCTTTTCATAGTAACACCTCCTACCAATATTTCTTGTAAAATAGTTTAACATCATGGTATACACCAAGGGACTTAAAGACCTCATGCTTCCTAAGCTTTAAAGCTTCAAGAGGAGTCAGTCTAAGTCCCTTTAAGTCCCTATTGGTTGATTTGGCTTTAAAGCCACTGTCAAACGGGAGGCAGGACAAAGGGACACAAACTAACAAAAGGAGGTAGATCCTAAGATGGGTTACTTTATCGGTATTGATATTTCCAAGGGTTCCTTCAATTACTCTGTTGTTGATGAGGGATGTAAACAGATAGAGAGCAAGAAGCTCTCTATGGACAGAAATGGCTTTGATGAGTTCAAAAAGGTAACTGAGAAGTATAAGGATAGCGTAGTAGCCTGTGAGTCCACAGGAAGCTTCCACATCAATCTCATCAGCTTTCTTCTCTCTTTCAAGAGAGAGGTTGCCATCATCAACCCCTCCCTCATAAAAAGGTTCTCCTGGTCTGTATCCCTGAGAAAGACCAAAACCGATGAGATTGACGCCTATATGATAGCCACCTTTGTATGCAAAAACAAGGAGAATGTAAACTACCTTATGCTTGATGACATTGACAGCATTGTTCCTATAGCAAGACTCAGGGAGTCTATAGCCAAGGATATTGCAAAAACCAAGACCCAACTCAGGCAGCATCTCAACATTACCTTCCCTGAGCTTGAGAGGAACTACAACATATTCACCTATTCCATCCTTAATCTTCTTAAGAGATTTCCCTCTGCTAAAGCCATTCAAAAGGCAAGCAACATGAAGATATACAGAGCTATAAAGCACAAGAGTGCAGGAAGGGATGTCAATATTACTCCAAAACAGATCAAGGAGCTTGCCAAAAGCTCCATAGGTCATACCTCTTCTGAGTATGAGGCCATTGTTGAATACGATGTTGAACATCTTATGTTTCTCCTTGAGAAGATGGAGAAGGTAGAGAAACAGTTCATTGATAAGATGAACAGAAGCAGAAAAGACGATGTTGATATCCTTACATCTATCAAAGGGATAGGTGATATAACCGCCTCTTACTTTATTGCTGAGATTGGAAACATAGAGAGGTTTAAAAACAAAAAGAAGCTCATTGCCTACATTGGTACTGATCCATCCATTGCCCAATCTGGCAGTAGCATAAACAGAAGAGGTAGAATCAGCAAAAAGGGCTCTAAGTCTTTGAGAAGAACCCTCTATATCATGGCTATGGGAACCATTAGGTCTAATGAGTACTTTAAAAGCTACTACCTGAAGAAAAGGCAAGAAGGCATGCAGCACAGGAAGGCCATTGTTGCCCTTATGAACAAGCTTGTGAGGGTTATATATGCCCTTTTGAAGAGGAGAGAAAAGTTTAGCCTCAAGAAGGCTAAATCCTTCTCCTCTTCTTGTGCTAACCCTTCTGCTTGTTCTTGCTCTGGTGTCTTTTACCCTTGAGGGGTATGGTTTTTTAAAAAAGAGTAGGGTCATTTTTTATAGTTGACTCCTCTTTCTTTCTACATCTACGGACGCTTATTATTCTGTAGGCGTTGTTTCTCAACGTAAAAATACATATCCAGCACTTACCTTTTAACCTACCGATGAGAGCAAATCTCTTTTCTCCTTTCACATTC
>WFYS01000016.1 GCA_015490005.1 Desulfurellaceae bacterium
ACGAGACAGAGCTGGGCAAAAAAGCAAAGGTTTATATGGATAAGGGAGAACTTGTGCCAGATGATGTAATCATTGGTATGATGGAAAACAGAATAAAACAGGATGATTGTAAAAATGGATTTATTTTGGACGGATTTCCAAGAACCGTTGCCCAAGCAGAAGCTTTTGATAAAATGTTAGAGAAAAACAGTCTTGAGTTGGATAAGGTTTTATTGATAGACGTTGAAGAAGAGGAAATCATTAACAGGCTTACAGGGCGTAGAGTGTGTCCTAATTGTGGCGCTGTTTATCATGTTAAAAATAAACCTCCGAAAGAAGAGGGAATTTGCGATAAGTGCGGTAGCAAACTTATCCAGAGAGATGATGACAAAGAAGAGGTTGTTAGAAATAGGCTAGAAGTTTATAAGAAAAATACTATGCCTCTTATAGATTATTACACAAAGAGTTTAAAGCTTGTAAAAATAGAAGGCACCGGTGAAATAAGTGATATCTTTGAAAGGATTAAGAAGGTTTTAGGATGATTATCCTCAAGACCAAGGAAGAAATAGAAAAGATGCGGATTGTAAACAAGATGGTGGGGGAAATTCTCAACATCTTGAAAAACGAGGTAAAACCTGGTATAACCACTGAGCATTTGGATAAGCTTGCTGTTGAGGAAGCAAAAAAAAGACATTCAAGATGTGCTTTTAAGGGTTATGGTGGATTTCCAAAATCTCTGTGCACATCAGTTAATGAAGAGGTGGTGCACGGGGTGCCATCCAAGAAGAAAGTTTTAAAAAAAGGTGATATTGTAAGTTTGGACTTTGGGCTAATTTATGAAGGATGGTATGGTGATTCGGCAATTACCGTGGCTGTTGGTGAAATAGATTCTGAGAAAAAAAAGCTTATGGATGTAACAAGAAAAGCTCTCTACTTGGGAATAGAACAGGCAAGACCTGGGAATTACTTGTATGACATATCCGATGCTATTCAAACTTATGTAGAGAGGAATGGTTTTAGTGTTGTTAGGGATTATGTTGGACATGGCATTGGAAGGTATCTTCATGAAGACCCTCCTGTTCCAAATTATGTTCCATCTAAGACAGATAGAGGGCCTTTGTTGAAAGTTGGTATGACTATTGCCATTGAACCAATGATAAATTCAGGTACGTGGCGTGTGAGGGTTAAAAAGGATAAATGGACGGTCGTTGCAGCTGATGGTAAACCTTCTGCACATTTTGAGCACACAATTGCTATAACAGAGAGTGACCCCATTATTTTGAGCGAGGTAAACTAAGTATGGCTAAAGAGAAAAGTATTACGGTGGATGGTGAGATAGTTGAGTCCTTACCAAATGCTATGTTTAGAGTTAAGTTAGCTAATGGACATGTTGTACTTGCTCACGTAGCAGGAAAAATGAGAATGCATTTTATTAAAATTTTGCCTGGAGATAAGGTAAAAGTTGAATTGTCCCCTTACAGCATAGAGAGGGGAAGAATTGTGTACAGATATAAATAGGAGGTTACAAATGAAAGTTAGACCATCAGTAAAAAAAATGTGCCCTAAATGTAAAATTATAAGAAGAAAAGGTATTGTAAGGGTTGTGTGTGAAAACCCTAAACATAAACAAAGGCAGGGTTGATAGGAGGTTTAAGTGGCTCGTATTGCAGGTGTTGAATTACCGAGGAACAAGAAGGTATTTATAGCTTTGACCTATATTTATGGTATAGGTAGAGCAAAATCTATGGAAATTTTGCAAAAAGCGCAAGTTGATCCCGATAAAAGAACTCATGAATTGACTCCAGATGAGATTCAGAAAATCAGAAATGTGATTGCAGATTATAGGGTTGAAGGTGAGCTAAGAAAAGAAGTAGCTATGAATATAAAAGCCCTTATGGATTTGGGTAACTACAGGGGTTTGAGACATAGGAGAGGGCTTCCTGTTAGAGGCCAAAGGACAAGGACAAACGCAAGAACTAGAAAAGGTAGAAAGAAAACAGTCGGTAGAAAGTAAAGGAGAAAAGTGTATATGGCTAAGAGGGTGACTAAGAAAAAGAAAAAGATTAAGAGAAATGTTGTTAGTGGTATAGCTCATATACAAGCCACTTTTAATAACACAATTGTAACTATAACGGATAAAGACGGCAATGCTCTGTGTTGGTCATCATCTGGAGAAAGTGGCTTTAAAGGTACAAGAAAAGGTACTCCTTTTGCAGCACAATTAGCTTCTGAGGGCGTTGCTAAAAAGGCTATATCTATGGGGATGAAGGAAATTGATGTAAGGGTAAAAGGTCCAGGGCCAGGAAGAGAGACTGCAATAAGGTCTTTGCAGTCTGCTGGGTTGAAAATTAAGTCTATTAAGGATGTTACACCTATTCCTCATAATGGGTGTAGGCCACCAAAAAGAAGAAGGGTATAAGGAGAGGGTAACTTATGGCAGTATATACAGGACCTGCCTGCAGGAGATGCAGAGCTTTGGGAGTTAAACTATTTTTAAAGGGAGAAAAGTGTTTTACCGATAAGTGTGCTTTTGAGAGAAGACCTTATCCACCAGGAAAAACAAGAAATTATAGAAAGAAACTTTCATCTTATGCTGAACATCTTATGGAGAAACAGAAAGCAAAGACCGCTTATGGAGTTTTGGAGAGACAGTTTAGAAGGTATTTTAAAGAAGCAAAAGGCCAAAAAGGGGAAACAGGAGCCAACTTGGTTATATTGTTGGAAAGAAGGCTGGATAACGTAGTTTATAGGTCTGGTTTTGCTTCTTCAAGGAAAGAAGCTAGAAGGCTTGTTTCGCACGGTCATATAAGGGTAAACGGCAAAAAGGTTAACATATCTTCTTATCTTGTAAAAAAGGGCGATGTCATTTCTGTTTCGGAGAAAATGAAAGGCAAAGAAGAATTCAAGAATATGTTTGAGGAAAATGCTAAAAGAATGGCGTCATCTTGGATAAACGTTGATTTGGACAATGTAAGTGCAACGTTTGTTGATATCCCAACAAGGGATGATATACAACCGCCATTCAATGAAAACGCCATTGTTGAGTTGTACTCTAAATAAAAAATAACGAAGGGATGCAAAATGAAGGGCGTTTTTGATTATTTGAAGTTACCAGAAGAGGTCAAAATAGAAGAACATAACGATAGATATGGTAGATTTGCTTTAGAACCATTGAATGAAGGATATGCTATAACGATAGGTAATGCTTTGAGAAGGATACTTTTATCTTCTATTCCTGGCATAGCTGTTGTTGGGGTTGAAATAGAAGGTGTAGAGCATGAGTTCAAAACTATAGATGGCGTTAAGGAAGACGTTTTAAATATTATATTAAATTTAAAACAGGTTAGATTCAGGGCGTTAGACGATAGTTTTAAATCTGGAGAGGTTTATATCAAGAAAGATACACAAGGTGTTGTAACTTCGAACGATATTGAAACTCCCGGAAATTTGGAGATTGTTAGTAGAGATGTTTATATAACTGAGTTGATGGAAGATGCCGAGTTTAGTATGAAAATTTTTCTGGAGAAAGGTATTGGCTATAGACAGGCTGATTACGAACTTATGAATAGGGATATAGGGTATATACCGGTTGATGCTTTGTTTTCCCCCGTTTCTAAAGTAGCTTATCATGTTGAGAATAGTACTGTGAGAGATTATTACGATTTGGAAAAATTAGTCTTAGAGATATACACAGACGGCACAGTTACACCTCAGTATGCTTTAAAGACGGCAAGTTATATTTTGGGCAGCTATGTTTCTGTATTTTCAAGCGATTTTAAGAGAATTGTTCCCGAGGATACTGTAAACCAAGAACAAGAGGAAGAGATTAACGATAACCTTTTAAAGCCTGTTGAAGAGCTAGAGTTAAATGTTAGAGCTTCTAATTGTCTTGTTGCTCATGATATTAAATATATTTACGAACTTGTTCAAAAAACAGACGCAGAGCTGTTGAGTACTAAGAATTTCGGCAAGCAATCTTTGAAAGAGATAAAAGAGTCTTTAAAGCAGTTAGACCTTGAACTTGGCATGAACTTCACAGATGAGCAGCTTAAGAAAATAAAGCAACTAATAGCTGAAAAAGAAGGAGAGGAAAATGAGACATAGGAAAGGATACAGGACGTTAAGTATAAACGGTGAGCACAGAAAGCATTTGTTAAGAAATTTGGCTATTTCGTTGATAGAAGAAGAAAGGATTAAAACAACAGATGCAAAGGCGAGAGAGCTTGTTAGATTTATAAGTAAGCTTGTAACATTGGCTAAAAATGACACATTGTCCACAAGGAGAAGAGCACTTTCTAAGCTTAACAACAACAAACAGGCTGTGAGAAAGCTTTTTGACAACATAGCCCCTAGATATGCAACGAGGAATGGTGGCTATGTGAGAAGGATTAAACTTGGATATAGAAAAGGTGATGCGGCTCCTATTTCAATAGTGGAGTTTGTTGAAGAAAAAAGTGAATAAATCGTTAGCTTCTTCTGTTGTAGGAGTATCTTTGATACTCCTTTTTTTTATGCTCGATTATTATACAAAGTTATATATTTCCAAACATATAGAACTAAACAGTGGTTTTTATGTAATAAAAGGTTTTTTTAATATTGTGGATGTTCGCAATAAAGGAGTGGCTTTTGGGGCTTTTGCCAATCTTCCACATTTGTTGAGACTTGTGCTTTTTAGCGGTATTAGTTTGATTGTTTTTGTTGCGGTGTTGTATCTGATTTTGTTTGGTAAAAACAAAAATCTAATTTATATTTTAGGTCTTTCACTCTTAGCTGGTGGAACTCTAGGTAACCTTTATGGTAGATTATTTAAAGGTTATGTTGTAGATTTTTTGGATTTTCATGTTGGTCAATACCACTACCCCGCCTTCAATTTGGCTGACAGTTTTATCACGATTGGCTTGTTTATCTTGATTATCTATAAAATGGTTAGTTCAAAAGCTAAAACTTGAAGTGATCAGACACAGCTTTCTTGTATTTATATGTTTTCGTTTTATAGATTAATTGAGCGTTAGAGGAAGAGTGTGTATAAACATCCTAGTTTACAAAAACAAACACTCATAATAAAAGTTTTTGTAGATGTATAGATTTTCGCGTTGCAAGAATAAATCGGCTGTAAATGATAGCCTGCGATAATATTGAACAGTAACAGGCGGTCTTTAGTTAAAAAAAGGGGAAACCCCCCCTTAAATTTCTACAGATTCTCCTGGTTTGAGAATCTTAACCTTTGCTTTGTTACCTACTAATTTTGCAAACTCGTTGGGGTCTTGTTTTATGATATCCCAAGCGCTGTAGTGCATAGGTATTACAATTTTTGGTTTTAAGAATTCAACGGCTTTTGCAGCGTCTTGAGTGCCCATTGTGAAGTTGTCGCCAATTGGTAACATAGCAACATCTAAACCGAGTTCTCCTATTAGCTGCATATCCATAAATAAGCCCGTGTCTCCAGAGTGGTAGATTTTTTTGCCATCAAGTTCTACCACAACTCCGCAAGGGTTACCTGTGTATATTATAGTCCCATTATCTTCGATAAATGCGCTTCCATGGTGGGCAATAGTCAACTTTACCCATAAATCGTTACTAAATCTTTTTGCTCCACCAATGTGCATTGGGTTTAACTTTTGTATACCTTTGCTTTGGCAGAACATGGCGAGCTCAAATGGTGCTATTAGTGTTGCATCGTTGTTTTTAGCTATATCAATGGCGTCTCCAATGTGGTCTCCGTGACCGTGTGTTACTATTACGTAGTCAACTTTAATGTCAGATGGTTTTAAACCGTATGTTATATCTGGGTTCCCTGTTATGAATGGATCTATGATGCACTTTGTTTTTTCACCTTCCAATAAGACTGCAGAGTGACCTAGTAAAGTTATTTTCAACATTCTTTCACCTCCTACAAATATTTGTTAAAACAAGTTCAACGTTATCATATGCGCCGATGTAGTCATTTTCTAAAATTCCTATTACTCTATAATAAACTTTTTGTCTTGAAGTTCAAGTTTTTAGCTGTAGTTGATTATACCTGATGATTAAATTTTTCATCGTTTTGTAATGTTTTTTGTTGTAATATGAAAATATGAGAGTTTTGGTTGTTGAAGATGAGTCATCTTTGGCTGAGTTAATAAAAGAAGGGCTAGAGGATGAAGGATATAGTATAGACTTGGCTTATGATGGTGAGGAGGGATTTGATTTGGCAGCTAATGAGCCTTATGACGTCATAGTTTTAGATATAATGCTACCCAAAAAGGATGGTTTTGAAATTGTCAGGGATTTGAGAAGTAAGGGTGTAAAAACACCTGTGTTGATGTTGACAGCAAAAAGTACAACAGAGGATAAAGTTTTGGGATTAAACAGTGGGGCTGATGATTACCTTACTAAACCATTTTCTTTTGATGAGCTTCTTGCCCGCATAAGGGCTCTTTTGAGAAGATCTTTTGGTGAAGTAGAAAGTATTGTTAGGATTTCAGACTTGGAGTTAAATATCAATACACATGAAGTAAAAAGGTCTGGAAAACCTATAGAATTAACATCCAAAGAGTATGCATTACTTGAGTATTTGGTGTTAAATAAAAATAAGCTTCTTTCTCGTATGGATATTGTGGAGCACATTTATGATTATAGCTACGATTACGATAGCAATGTTGTGGATGTTTTGGTAGCTCGTCTAAGGAGGAAGATTGATAGGGGCTTCGATGAAAAGTTAATACATACAGTTAGGGGCGTTGGGTATATGGTGAAAGAGTAATGAATGTTAGGTTTAACTCTATAAAATCTAGGATAATACTTTTGTATGTTGCCATAATTGGTGTGGTGCTTGGAGTTTTGGCCGTGTTTTTTATCTTCTATTTGAAGAGTATTGTTTATAGGCCAATAGATATGAGTTTGAAGAAGAAGGCTATGCAATTGGATAAACTTATTCGCTCAACAACAATTAAGTTCTCGTTCTCTAATGCTTACGGTAAACGATTTGAGGTTGACCTATCAAAAGCCCAACTGTGGATTTATTCATCAGTCTATTCGAAATACTATTTTCAATTGCGTACAGTGGATGGGAAGCTAATAGAGAAATCAACATCTTTAGGTAACTTGATTCTTCCATATACGAAAAACATGAATGAATTCGAGACTGTTAAAGTTGGAAACAAATTTGTCAGACTTTTTAATTTCAAAAATAAGAGCGACAAGATGATTATACAGGTAGCTTACAATGTTAAGAATGAGAGAGATATGTTGTTGAGGTTTGAGATTTTAATCTTTTTAACCTTGCTTTTTATACTAATAATTTCTGCAGCTTCAGGTTTTTACGTGTCCCATAGAGCACTGAGTCCTTTAGAGGATTTAAGCAAACAGATAAGAGGTATAACGGAACACAATCTTGATAGGAAGGTTTATATAAGAAATGTCCCAGAGGAACTGAAGGACGTTATTGACGCGTTTAATTCTCTTATGGAAAGGCTAAGTGATGCTTTTAAAAGGGAGAAGCAATTTATATCTGATGTTTCTCATGAATTAAAAACTCCAATTTCTGTGATACAGATGCAGTGTGATTTGGCTTTAAGAAGAGAAAGAGGTAGTGAAGATTACAAAAAAGCTTTGAGGTTAATTAAAGAAACGATTTCAAAGATGGTTGTGATGGTTGATAAAATGCTTATGTTATCTAGATTAGAAGCGTTGAATCATAAATTTTTAGAAAGCGTTAGTTTGAAAGATGCTGTTTTGAGTGCGATAGGACTTTTAAAGCATAATGCAGAAGATAGAAAAGTGGATATTAACTTGGAAGTTGAAGATGATTGCATAATTAAGGGAGATAAAAGCCTTTTAGAGGAGTTGTTTTTGAACCTAATTGACAACGCAATCAAATATAATGTCGAAAAAGGTAAAGTTTTGATAGAGGTAACAAGCTTGAATGGGGAGTGTGAGATAGCTATTAAAGATACAGGTGTGGGAATAGAAAAAGTTGAGTTGGATAAAATTTTCGAAGGCTTTTATAGGGTAGATAAATCGCGCTCCAAGACCACAGAGGGTTTTGGTTTGGGTCTATCTATTGTTAAAAAGATAGTTGATTTGCACAAAGGTAAAATTTTTATAGAGAGCATTCCTTCTAAAGGCACTACTGTTTTTGTTAGATTTAAAAAATCTGTTTTGTAATCTTTTTGTAATCTTCCATTTTTATAATTTTATCAGAAAAATTGAGGAGGTGAGAGATGAGGAGAAGATTGGTTTTGAGCAGTATTTTTACAATGGCTTTTGTGATAAATTCTCAGGTTTTTCCAACTGGTTTTTCCTCTGTCCAATTTAGGATAGCGGATGCCAGCAAAACTGTTGAGATGACAAAATCTGGTAGACTGGCTTTGGAGGTTAAAGGTGATAAAAAAATGATTAAATTAAAAAATTTGGTGATTTAGGAGGTGCTTATGAGAAAATTTAAGGTTTATGCTCTGCTTTTACTCTTTTTAATGACGAGTTCTTTATCTTTTGCTTCAAGTCTGCCCGATGTTAGAGATGTGGCAAAAAAGGTTTTGCCGGCGGTAGTGAATATTTCTACTACACAGGTTGTAAAATACCAAAATCCATTCGGAGGTTTTGATTTCAATCAGAGTACTCCATTTGATTTCTTTTTTAAAAATTTCTTTAATAACTTTGGCCATCAAGTAATTAAGAGGAAAGTTCATGCTTTGGGTTCTGGTTTCATAATTTCAAAGAAGGGTTATATTTTGACCAACTATCACGTGATAAAACTTGCAACAGATATACGTGTTACAATACTGAATTCAGGCGATGTTTATAGAGCAAAAGTTGTTGGAACAGACCCTAAGGCAGATATTGCTCTGATTAAGATTGACCCCAAAGAGCCTCTTCCGACTCTGAAACTTGGTGATTCTAATAATATTCAAGTTGGGGATTGGGTAGTAGCGGTTGGAAATCCATTTGGGCTAAATGGAACTGTAACGGTTGGCATTATATCGGCAAAAGGTAGGGTGATTGGAGAAGGACCGTTTGATCACTTTTTGCAAACAGATGCAGCTATTAACCCAGGCAACTCTGGTGGTCCTCTTGTAAATATGAAGGGTGAAGTTATCGGTATGAATACGGCAATTATAGCAAATGGACAAGGCATAGGGTTTTCTATTCCGATTAATATGATTAAAAACGAACTGCCATACTTAATGAAAGGAGAAAAAGTAAAACGTGGGTATTTGGGTGTTATGATTCAGCCATTGACTCCTTTAGCGGCAAAAGGTTTGGGTCTTAGAAATACACACGGTGTCATCATTTCCCAAGTGTTCAAAAACACGGCGGCATATAGGGCAGGACTAAAACCGGGGGATGTAATCGTTAGCGTTAACGGTGAGCCTTTAAAGTCTTCCTACGATTTACCGTATATTATATCGAGTTTTAGGCCAGGAACAAAAATTAGGCTTGGAATAATAAGGAATCATCGTAGAATGAGTGTCGAAGTTAAGCTAGGGAAAAGACCCAAAAATATTTCTGTTAGTGCAAGTGGTGGTAATGAAGTTTATAAGACGGGTTATGGGTTTTCTGTCTCAAATATTACACCTCAGCTTTCAGAGAAGTTTGGAATAAAAGCCAAAAAAGGCGTTGTCATAGTTAGTGTTGAAGAGGGTTCTTTTGCATACATGGTTGGGCTCAAGCCAGGAGATGTTATAGTAAAGCTAAATTATAAGGGTGTAGAAAATCTGGCTGAATTTAAGAAAATGATTAAAAATGCGAAGAATGTGATTTTCTTGGATGTTATACGCGGCAATGCACATATATTTATTACTATTCAGAAATGAAAAGCCCGGCTTTGAGCCGGGTTCTATTTTTTTAAAAACCTACTTCCGGGTTTCTCAAGGGGTATACCCTTCTTACATAGAGGGCAATTATCTGGCTTGTAGTTCTCTATTTTTAATTTAATCAAAGGAAAGTAGTCAATTCCTTGATAATTGAAATTACCACCCCTATCGACCAAAGCGCCTATTCCAACGATGTTGTTTGTATATTGTTTTACAACCTCAACTGTTTCATTTACACTTTTTCCTGTTGTAACAACATCTTCCACAATTAAAACCCTATCACTTTTGTTAATTGTAAAACCTCTTCTTAATGTGAGTTTGCCATCAACCCTTTCTGCAAAAATACTTCTTACGTTGTCACCCAATGCTTTTGCCACATCATAAGAAACGAGTATTCCGCCCATGGCTGGTGCAATTACAACATCAATCTTTTCATTTTTGAAATGCTCTGCTATAGATGAACATAACTTCCATGCATCGTGAGGATATTGCAACACTAAAGCGCTTTGCAGATAGAATTCACTGTGTAGTCCGCTTGATAGTAAAAAATGTCCCTGCAAGTAAGCATTGTGTTTCTTGTAAATCTTGAGTGCTTCTTCAGCTGTTAGCATGGTTCAACTCCTTTCTGATTTTATCAAATGCTTCTTGTGGATTATCTGCGTTGTATATTGGTCTTCCTATAACAATATAATTGCTACCGAATTCTATTGCGTCTTTTGGTGTGACAACCCTCTTTTGGTCATTTTTTGACGCCCATGCAGGCCTTATACCAGGTGTAACTATTGTAAAGTAGTCGCCAAAATTTTCCCTTATCAGTTTTGTTTCTTTTGCGCTTGCTACAAGCCCACTGATGCCTGCCTTTAAAGCGTTATTGGCAAGTTTAAGAACAGCTTCTTCTACATTCATATTAATAAACATGTCTCTTTTTAGATTTTCATCGTTCATGCTTGTTAGAACAGTAACTGCGAGTATTTGAGCTCCTTTTTCATTGTGTTTTATCTCAAAATCTTTTACTGCTTCTTGAGCAGCTATCATCATCTCTATTCCACCGATTGAGTGTATCGTGAGCATATCTATCCTTAGTTCATTTGCCGCATAGACCGATTCTTTGACTGTGTTAGGTATGTCGTGATATTTAAGGTCTAAAAAAACCTTTTTGTTTCTTTTTTTCAACTCTTTGATGAGTTTTGTTCCATAAGCGGTAAAGTTAACTGCCCCAACCTTGAACCAAATAGCTTCTTCGAGTTTGTCTACCAAAGTTAGAATTTCATCATAGCCTCTTAGGTCTAATGCAACGATAACTTTTTCATTCATTGTATTCTCCCTTGTAAACTTTATCCAAAATAGCGTTAATCAAAGACCTCGAAGTTTCTTTTGAAAATTCTTTTGCTATATTTACATACTCGTTTATTGCAACAATAGGATGAGTTTCTTTTAAAAACAGAAGTTCGTATATACCCACCCTTAAAATTGCTTTGTCCACAAGGGACATTATATCGTCTCCCGATTCAGCGTAATTTTTTATTAAAGCATCTATGTATGGAAGATTATCTATCGTTCCTTCTATTAGCTTCTTTGAAAATGCTTTATCGTTATCTTTTTTTGGTTTGCCAACAAACTCTATAAAGGAGTAAGGTTCTTCTTTGCCACCAAACTCTATGGCGTATATATACTGAACCGCTGCTGTCCTAGCTCTTCTCCTCGACATGTTTAGATATTTCTGTAGAGATTAATCATTTCTAAAAGAGCTACCATCGCGTCAAACCCTTTATTACCCATTTTTGTTCCGGCACGTTCTATTGCTTGCTCTATAGTGTCTGTGGTTAATATGCCAAAAGATACAGGCATTTTACCTGTTAGGGAAATTTGTGCTATGCCCTTTGCCGTTTCATTGGCCACAAAGTCAAAATGTGGTGTTGAACCTCTTATTACTGCTCCAAGGCACAATATACCATCGTACTCCTTATCAACGAGCTTAGAAAGTAGCATAGGGATTTCAAATGCCCCAGGAACCATATAAACAGTCATATTATCCTTGCTTCCATTGTGTCTTACAAAGGCATCCACTGCGCCATCCAATAGTTTTGTAGTTATAAAACTATTAAACCTGCTGACTATAACGCCAACTTTGACATTACTTCCGTCTAATTTACCTTCAATAATCTTCATAATAAACTCCTCAAACCTTTGTTAAAAGATGCCCCATTTTTTCCTTTTTTGTTTCTAAATAACATTTATTTACGCTATTCGGGTCAATTTCTATGGGTACACGTTCCACGATTTCAAGTCCATAGCCCTCAAGTCCCACAATCTTTTTTGGATTATTGGTCATGAGTTTAATTTTTCCTATACCTAAATCCACAAGTATCTGTGCTCCGATACCGTAATTTCTCAAGTCGGGTTTGAATCCTAACTTAACATTGGCTTCTACCGTATCGTATCCCTGGTCTTGCAGTGCATATGCCTTGATTTTATTGGTTAAGCCAATACCTCTTCCCTCCTGTTGCATGTATAAAACCACACCTTTTTCCTCTTTTTCTACCATTTCCATTGCAGCATGTAGTTGGTCTCCGCAATCGCAGCGCAGGGATCCTAATATGTCACCAGTTAAGCATGATGAGTGAACCCTTACGAGCGTTGGTTCGTTTTTATTAATCTTTCCTTTAACTAAAGCCACGTGTTCGAAATCGTCAACCTTATTTTTATATACGATTATTTTAAAGTGGCCGTATTTTGTGGGCAGGTCTGCCTCAGCCGTTCTTTCGATTAACCGTTCGTTCTTCATTCTGTATTCGATAATGCTTGCTATTGTGACCATTTTAAGGTTGAAATTCTCTGCAATTTCTTCAAGTTGTGGTCTTCTTGCCATTGTTCCGTCATCATTCATGATTTCACAAATCACCGCGGCGGGGATAAGTCCAGCCATTCTTGCTAAATCTACACTACCTTCTGTGTGGCCAGCTCTAACCAACACACCACCCTTTTTTGCCCTTAAAGGAAATACATGTCCAGGTCTAGATAAATCCTCTGGCTTGGCGTCCGGTCTTATAGCTGTTTGAATTGTTGTAGCTCTATCAAAAGCAGATATGCCTGTTGTTACACCAAATTTAGGATGAGCATCGATTGATACTGTGAATGCTGTTTTAAATTTGTCATTTTCGTCAACTGTCATGAGTTTTAGGTTGAGTTTCTCTATTAATGTTTCGTCCATAGGCAGACATATAAGCCCCCGCCCATGTTTTGCCATGAAGTTTATCGATTCTGGCGTGACAAACTGGGCAGCCATTACAAAATCCCCCTCATTTTCCCTATCCTCATCATCGACCATTATTATCATCTTGCCAGATCTAATCTCACTAATAGCCTCTTCAATACTTGCAAACATAGCTCCACCTTCCTTACTTAAAAAGTCACAGTCATTTTATAATAGGTTGCGGATTGTTTCAAATTAATTCAAGCAAATCCGTGTAGTTTCAGAAACTCTTCTGTAAGACCGTTTGATTTTTTCGTAAATTTTTCAACGTATTTGCCTATTATGTCAACCTCTATGTTTAGTTTGTCCCCAGGTTTTCTATATTTTAAATTGGTATTTTCGTATGTGAACGGTATTACGGCGACACTTAATGAGTTATTGCTAAGCTCCGTTATGGTTAGGCTAATCCCATCAATGGCAATTGACCCTTTTTCTACGCTGTGTTCAAATGTGTATGTATCTATTGCAATTGAAAGTACGTAAAAATTTCCCACTCTATTTATACTCATAACCTTTGCTGTTGTGTCCACATGCCCTAAAACTATATGACCGTCAAGTCTGTTGGATATTTTAAGAGCCCTTTCCAAATTTACCATATTTCCTTCGGATAAGGAACCTATATTTGTTCTGTTAAGTGTTTCAAAGGAAACGTCAACGCTGAAAGTATTTTTGTTCTTTTCTGTAACCGTTAAGCAAGCGCCGTTTATGGCTACACTGTCACCTAATTTAAGCTCATTTGTTAGTGTCGAACTTACAACCAACCTAACTCCACTTTTTATATTGTGAATGCTATAAACCTTACCTAAATCTTCAACTATGCCAGTAAACATTAAAAATATCCTTCTATTAATATGTCATTGTCAACGCGTTTACATTTTGAATCCTTCAGTTCCATTGCCTCCTTTGGCTCTTTTGCTGCTTCAAACCCGGCAACGTTGAATGCACCGTAAGAGCCTGTAATTTTTGGTGCATAGAATAAGTACGCCTTGTTGTAAAGCTTCTGTTTTAGAAAATATCCATGTGTTCTGCTGCCACCCTCTACAAGGCAAGAGCATATATCGTTTTCTAATAATTTTATAGATAGGTCTGATGGGTCAAAATCAGCGCCCTTTAAGTTGCACTCTATAATTTTTACATCCATTGCTTCCAAGACCCTCTTTTTTGCATGATCTGATTGTTTGGATGTTACGATGTAAACATTATCTGGATATTGACTAAAAATATTTGCCGTTGGCGGAATCTTTAGATTTTTATCCAATATTACGCGTTTGGGCTGTCTATAACCTTTAATCCTACACGTAAGCAGGGGGTCATCCATTAAAATTGTGTTTATGCCAACCAAAATGGAGCTGTGCGTGCCTCTTAGTCTGTGAACCAGCCTTCTCGACTTGTCAGAGGTTATCCATTTGGAAGTGCCCCCTTTTGCCGAGATGCACCCGTTTAGAAACATTGCAGCTTTCATTACGAAAAACGGTTTTTTGTTGACTATGTTTTCAATAAAAACCTCATTTAGTCTAACCGCTTCGTTTTCTAAAACGCCGACTTTAACATCAATGCCTGCCGACCTTAGACGTTCTATACCTCCGCTTGCTTTTCCGTTTATATCTTTCATTCCTATAACGACACGCTTTATGCCGCTTTTTATGATTGCAAGGGAGCAAGGTGGAGTTCTACCGTAATGGTTGCAGGGTTCAAGGTTAACATAAATTGTTGAGCCGTTAAGAAGCGTTTTGTTTTCTACAGAATTTATTGCCTCTATCTCTGCATGGGGTAAACCAGCTTTTTTGTGATACCCTTCACCTATTACTTTGCCGTCCTTAACTATGATTGCTCCAACTAAAGGGTTAGGGCATGTCCCACCTTTTGCTTTTTTTGCTAACTGTATAGCTCTTTTCATGTAAATTTCATCTTGGTTCACAGTTTAGAAAATACTAAAGTAGTCACTCTTTGTCAATTGAATTGGACATGCCCACAATCAAAATTAACTATTTTAATTTTATGATTAAATCCCCTGCTTCTATGGTTTCGCCTTCTTTAAGATAGATTTTCTCAACTATTCCATCGATGGAGGATTTTATCTTTGTTTCAATTTTCATGGCCTCTGTGACAACTAACAGGTCATCTTTCTTGACTTTATCCCCTATCTTTGCCAGTATTTTTACTATTTTCCCTGGCATCATTGCGCATACATGGTGTGGATTTTTCATATCGCCTTTTGTGTTTGATTTTACTTTGGTTGCAATATTTTTGTCTCTTATTGTTACACTTCTTGTTTGGCCGTTTAGCTCAAATGTCACCTTTCTATAACCTTTTTTGTCTGGTTCAGAGGTGTTTAGATATTTTATAAATAACGTTTTTCCTTCTTCTATTTCAACCTCTATCTCCTCATCCTTGTTCAATGGATAGAAGAATGACCCTGTATCTAAAACTGAAGCGTCTCCATATTCATTTACAAAATGCACGTAATCTATAAATACTTTTGGATATAAGGCATAAGATAGAACTTCCTTTTTGTTAAAATTTCGTTTAAACAGTTCTTGTAGCTCTTTGTCTGCTTTGTCAAAATCAAACGGCGCTAGAAGCTTTCCAGGTCTGTCTTTTATCGGTTTTTCGCCCTTTAGTACAATTTTTGCAAGCTTTTCATTGAACCCTCCATACGGTTGACCTATCATACCTTTAAAAAAGCTAACGACAGAGTCGGGAAAGGATAGTGTCTCCCCTTTTGTATATAAATCTTCTGGTTCGAGATCGTTTTGAACTAAAAACAAGGCCAAATCGCCAACCACCTTAGATGATGGTGTAACCTTTATTATATCGCCAAAAAGGTCATTCACTTTTTTATACATCTTTTTAATCTTTTCCCACTTGTCGATTAGCCCTAGGCTCTCTACTTGAACTACTAAATTTGAATATTGACCTCCCGGTATTTCGTGCTCGTAAACTTCAGCAGTTGGGGCGTTTAAACCTGTTTCGCAACAAGCATAATATTTTCTCGTTTTTTCAAAATAGTTAGCTGCTTCCTGTGCTTTTTCTAAATCTATACTTGATGCTTTATCTGTGTATTTAAGTGCTGCCGTTATAGAATTGAGGCTGGGCTGGCTCGTTAGGCCGGACATAGAGCTCATAGCTAAATCCACAATATCTACTCCAGCCTCGATTGCCATTAAAACTGCTGCTTCTCCATTCCCGCTTGTGTCGTGTGTGTGAAAATGTATTGGAAGGTTTGTTTCCTCTTTTATTGCTTTAACCAAAACCTTCGCTGCGTACGGTTTTACAAGCCCAGCCATATCTTTGATAGCTATAATGTCTGCTCCTGCACCTTTTAGCTCTTTGGCAAGTTTTATATAGTAATCTAGAGTATACTTCTTTTTATTTTTATCCAGTATATCTCCCGTGTAGCTGATGGCTGCTTCGCATATCTTGCCCTGATTTTTAACCTCTTCCATCGCAGGTTTTAATTGCTCAATCCAGTTAAAACAATCGAAAACTCTAAACACGTCTATACCGTTTTTTGCGGATTCTTTTATAAAATGTTTAACTACGTTATCTGGGTAATTTGTGTATCCAACGGCGTTTGATGCCCTAAAGAGCATCTGAAATAGGATGTTTGGTATTTTCTCTCTCAGTTTGCTTAGTCTATCCCATGGTGACTCTTTTAAAAATCTGTAGGCTACATCGAATGTTGCACCTCCCCACATTTCAAGTGAAAATAGGTTGCTTAGATGGTAAGCGTATAAATCTGCTATATTAATCATGTCTATGGTTCTTAATCTTGTAGCAAGTAGTGATTGATGTGAGTCTCTGAACGTTGTGTCTGTTATTAATATCTCTTTTGATTCATTAATTCTCTTTAATACGCCGCTAACACCTTCTTTATTTAATGTATCCTTCCAACCCTTCGGAATTTTTGAACCAAATTTTTCCTTGTATATGGGGATTTTGGGCAAGTTTTCTTTGCTTATGCTTGAGTTTGATGGATTATTTATTATGTTGTTTGCCAGAAACTTTAGAACCTTAGTTCCCCTATCCCTTCTTTTTGGGATTCTATATAGTTCTTTGGTTGTGTCTACGAAGTTTGCGTCGAAATCTCCACTTATAAATTTTGGGTGTTCAACTACATTTTCTAAAAATTGTATATTGGTTTTGACGCCTCTTATCCTAAATTCCCTTAGAACCCTTTGCATCTTTTTAACGGCTTTATCAAAGGTCAACGCCCATGTTGAGACTTTAACTAATAGTGAATCATAGTAGGGAGAGATTCTTGCGCCGGCGTATGCACTCCCCGCATCCAATCTAACACCGAATCCAGCAGGGCTTCTGTATGCTTGTATTTCACCTGTATCTGGCAGAAAGTTATTTTCTGGATCTTCTGTCGTTATTCTGCATTGTACTGCGTATCCCTCTTTTCTTATGCTATTTTGTGAATATATTCCTATCTGTTCATCTGTGAATTTTTTTCCTTCTGCTATTAGAATTTGCGATTGCACTAGGTCAATTCCTGTAATCAACTCCGTTATTGTGTGTTCCACCTGTATCCTGGGGTTTACTTCCAAAAAATAAAAGTTATTGCCATCCACTAAAAATTCAACAGTAGCTGCGGATGTAATGCCTGATTCGTGGCCTATTCTTAAAGCTGCATCATACAGTTTTTCTAATATATTTAATTGTAGATTTGGGGATGGCGCTATCTCTATCATTTTTTGATGTCTTCTTTGAATTGAACAATTTCTATCATACATGTGAACTATATTTCCATGCTTGTCAGCCAATATTTGAACTTCTATATGTTTAGGCGATGTTAAATATTTTTCTACCAAAACTTCGTCTTTGCCAAAAGCTTTCTTTGCTTCACGTCTCAAACTGTCAAAGTTTTCGTCTACATCTTTGTCGTTGTGAGCAATTCTTATACCTCTACCGCCTCCACCAGCAGTTGCTTTCATCATTATTGGATAACCTATTTCTTTTGCTATACGTTTTATTTCTTGAGGCGAGTTAACATTGCCGTTTGAGCCTTCGATGACGGGCACGCCACATCTTTTGGCTAATTGTTTAGATAGTAGCTTGTCTCCAAACAATCTAATAACTTCTGGTTTTGGTCCTATGAATATTAACCCAGCATCGTTGCATTTTTGGGCAAACTCGGCTGATTCTGATAGAAAACCGTAGCCTGGATGTATGGCATCAACGTTGTATCTTAAAGCAACGTCTATAATTTCGTCTATGTTGAGGTAAGCCTCAACAGGACCTAAACCTTTACCCACAAGATATGCCTCATCTGCTTTGTATCTATGTAGTGAGTATTTGTCCTCTTTTGAGTAGATAGCTACCGTTCCAATGCCTAGTTCTGTTGCAGCCCTAAAAACTCTGATAGCTATCTCGCCCCTATTGGCGCATAATATTTTTTTAATTTTCATTCAACCCTCCCAATTTTATTTGAAATTTCTCACCTTATATCAAATAACCATTGCATCGTCAATATTGCCATTGTTTCAAGGATTGTATTTAATGTTTAATAATTATTAATAAGATAAAGAATTTTTTACTAAATTTTTTATTATTCATTTAAATAAGTTAAAAATGTTATAAGTTACTGTTGTAGACAGTATTTAAAGGAAATATTCTTTGTTCTAAATAATGAACTTTTTTGATGTTTTCACGATATAAAACTAAAAAACAAAAATTATTGTCTTGACAAGATTTTTCTAATGCTCTATAAACTTATTAACAAATTATTAAGGAGGTGAGCTATGAAGCGATTGTTAAGTTCGCTAGTAGCGGTAGCGGTAGCCTTGAGCTTCTTGGCAAGCGCAAGTTTTGCTAAGGAGATTAAGGTTGGTGTTGTATGGCCTATAACAGGTCTTGTTGCAGCATTTGGTCAAAGTGCTTGGAAAGGTGCTCAGTTGGCCCATTCTATGAAACCAGCAACGAAGGATGGTTGTAAAATTAAACTCATTTTGTTGGACAACAAGGGTATGAAACTTGAAACTGCAAATGCAGTAAGTAAACTTATTACGGACAACCATGTAAAAGCCATTATTGGAGCTATTACAAGTTCTAACACAATGGCAGGTGCTCCAATTGCAGAAAAAAACCACATCCCTATGATTACATCTTCTGCAACGAATCCACTTGTAACAAAAGGCAAGAAATACATCTCAAGAGCATGTTTTATCGACCCATTCCAGGGTAAGGTTGCTGCAAAATATATTTGGAATAACCTACATGCAAAGAAAGCAGCTGTTATGATTGAGAGAGACCAAGATTATTCAGTTGGTTTAGCTCATGCATTCATGAATGCATATAAGAAATTGGGTGGAAAGATTGTTGCTGTAGAGTTCTTCCAGTCTACAGACCAAGATTACTCTGCTCAAATTTCTGACTTAAAATCCAAGAATCCAGATGTTATTTATATGCCATCTTATTATCAAGAATTAGCTCTGTTCTCACGCCAAGCTAGACAGTACGGCCTAAATCAGCCAATTATGGCAGGTGACGGTGCTGAAGCTGAAGCGTTGATTAAAATCGGTGGAAAGGCTGTTAATGGTTTAACGTTTACTACACACTTCGACCCTCACGCAGCAGCTACACCTTTAACAGTTACGTTTGTTAAAGCTTTTGAGAAAAAATACAAGACTTCTCCCGATGCAATGGCAGCATTAGGCGCTGACGCATACTTTATTTTAGTAAACGCTATAAACGAAGCTGGTGGCTGCAAAGCAACACCAAAGAAGATAAATTACTATGTAAGGCATACAAAAGATTTCAAAGGTGTAACAGGCGTTATTACAATTAATCCAAAAACTGGAAACGCTATTAAGAGTGCCGTTATTAGGAAAGTTAAAGACGGTAAGTTCGTATACGTAACAACGGTTAATCCTTAAAAAAACAACAAAGGGGGCTTAAAGCCCCCTTAAAAAAATTTATTCTGGTGGGGTAAAATGGATCTAACGATTATTTTACAACAGTTGGTTAATGGTGTATCTCTTGGCAGTTTGTACGGTCTTGTAGCTATTGGATACACAATGGTTTATGGTGTCATTAGGCTCATTAACTTTGCTCATGGTGACATTATGATGGTAGGAATGTATTTCGCTTTTACTGGTATTGCGATGATGTTTTTACCCTGGTGGGCTGCATTCCTGCTATCTATGCTTGCAAGTGCTTTAGTAGGCGTAATTGTTGATAGAGTTGCTTACAAACCTTTGAGAAATGCCAGTAGAATATCTGCGCTTATTACGGCAATAGGCGTATCTTTCTTCTTAGAGAACTCATTTTTGGTTATTTATGGCGGAGTGCCTAAAGCTTTTCCTATTCCATCCGTGTTTAACGGCGCAATAAACATACACAGTGTTATCTTTCCAAACATAGCTATTATTACGCCGATAGTTGCTATAGTGTTTCTCTTGATACTTCTGTTTATTCTGCATAAGACCAAATATGGAATGGCAATGAGGGCTTTGTCTTTTGATATTGATACCGTTAGAATCATGGGTATTAACGTTGATTTGGTAATATCTTTAGTTTTTGCCTTAGGTTCTTTTTTAGCTGCCCTTGGTGGAATTTTCTGGGCTATGAGATATCCAGCTATCAACCCTCTAATCGGTATTATGCCGGGACTTAAAGCATTCGCCGCAGCCGTTTTGGGCGGTATAGGTTCTGTTACTGGTGCAGCTTTGGGAGGATTTATAATAGGTGTTACAGAAATCTTGGTTGTAGCTTTATTTCCTGCTCTTGCAGGATACAAAGATGCTTTTGCCTTCCTGTTTTTAATCTTTGTTCTCTTGTTTAAACCAACTGGCATTTTAGGCGAAGACTTAGAGAGGGGGCGTTTCTAAGCCATGAAGATAGATAGAAACAATATTTTAACGATACTGGCTATATTGGTTTTTTTCCTGTTTGTGTGGTGGGGGAGTAACCATTTAACGGCTTATGCAGTAAGGGTGTGGGAAGATACATTAATATTTTTAATGCTCTCTGCAGGATACAACCTGATAAACGGTGTTACTGGACAATTTTCTTTGGAGCCAAATGGATTTGTGGCTATAGGGGCTTATGTTACGGCAATACTAATCTTAACACCCGCACAGAAAGAATCCATGTTTATTATTGAGCCAATGGTTCCTTGGCTTGCTAACCTTCACATGTCATTTTTGCCAGCATTAATAATTGGTGGTATTGTAACTGCTTTTGTAGGATTTTTGCTTGGCTTTCCTGTATTTAGGGTTAGAGGAGATTATCTTGCCATCGTTACATTGGGTTTTGGTCTCACAATTAGGGTTGTTTCAAATAATACGATAACAATAACAAATGGTTCATTAGGCCTAAAGGGCTTGCCAACCTATACTAATATCTGGTGGTGTGCTGTCTGGGCTGTGATTGCTATGATTGTCATAATGAGAATTGTAGATTCTGCGTTTGGGCGTGCAATGAAAGCAGTTAGAGATGATGAGGATGCAGCCATTGCTATGGGTATCAATACTCTATGGATAAAACAGATAGCGTTCGTAACCGCGGCCTTTTTTGAAGGTGTTGGCGGTGGATTGTTGGCAAGCTTAATTACAATAATTTCACCAACAGTTTTCACATTTTTCCTTACTTTTGAACTCTTAATTATTATCGTTGTTGGTGGATTAGGTAGTATGACAGGGACAGCGTTAGCTACGGTAGTCGTTGTCTGGGGCAGTGAACTTTTGAGGGTTGTTGAGCAGCCAATGAACATATTTGGATTACATATACCTGGAATTCCTGGTATGAGAATGGTTGTGTTTTCTATTCTGTTAATTATTATGATGATATTTGCAAGAGAAGGAATAATGGGTCAAAAGGAATTTTCCTGGGATTGGATATTTAATAAAATCAAAGGAAAGAGAGCTTAAGTTGCCATGAGTGAAGTAATTCTAAAATGTGATAAGTTGACCATGAGATTTGGTGGTTTAACCGCCGTTAGGGATTTTTCTATAGAAATTAAGGAGCACATGATTTTTGGCCTTATCGGGCCAAATGGGGCAGGTAAGACAACGGCTTTTAATATGATTACGGGAAACTTGACCCCTACAGAGGGAAAAATCCATTTCTACGGCCAAGATATTACTGGTTTAAAGCCTTATAAGATAGTATCTTTGGGTATGGCCAGAACTTTCCAAAATATTAGGCTCTTTTCAAATTTATCCGTTTTGGGTAATGTTTTAACCGGTTTTCACCATAAATTGAAGTACAATCTTATAGATGCAATTTTAAGAACACCTAGATTTTATAAGTATGAGAATGAGATGAAAGAAGCTGGTATGGCTTTACTCGAGAGTGTTAGGCTTGCTGATAAGGCTGACTTTAAGGCGAGTGAGCTTCCGTATGGTGAGAGAAGAAAAGTAGAAATTGCACGTGCTTTGGCAACAGGGCCAAAATTATTACTTTTAGATGAGCCGGCAGCTGGAATGAACCCGCAAGAAACTCTAGATTTGATGTATTTTATACGTGAAATTAAAGATAAGTTTAATTTGACTGTATTTTTGATTGAGCACGATATGAAATTTGTTATGAATTTGTGTGAAACGATTGCTGTTTTAGACCATGGTGTCAAAATAGCCGAGGGTAAGCCAGAAGAGATAAGAACAAATCCTGATGTAATAAAGGCATATCTGGGAGATATAAATGCTTAAGGTAAAAGATTTAAATGTATATTATGGAGTTATACACGCCGTTAAAGGAATTAGCTTTGATGTTCCGAATGGCAAGATTGTCACTTTGATAGGAGCGAATGGGGCGGGTAAATCATCTACACTGAAAGCTATTGCTGGCTTAGTTAAACCTAAAGGAAGTATACTGTTTAGTGATAAAGAGATAATCAGACACCCGGCTCATGAAATTTCCAAACTAGGTGTAGCACTTGTGCCGGAGGGTAGAAGGGTATTTATTAACCTTACCATTCTCGAAAATTTAAGAATGGGCGGATTTAACAAAAAGATTAGCGAATTAGAGCCTTTGTATGAAAAAATGTTTGAACTTTTCCCTATTTTGAAAGAGAGAGCTCACCAAAAAGCAGGGACTTTATCTGGTGGTGAACAACAGATGTTGGCAATTGCAAGGGCGTTAATGAGCGAACCAGACCTACTGATGCTTGATGAGCCGAGCTTGGGCTTGGCACCTTTGATTGTGTCTGAGGTTTTTGATATTCTAAGAGAACTAAACAAGCAAGGGAGAACTATATTATTGGTTGAGCAAAACGCTGCTCAAGCATTAAAGTTGGCTGATTACGGATATGTTCTAGAAAACGGTGCAATAACACTTGAGGGTGAGGCGAAAGGGTTACTTGAAAACGACGAAGTGAGAAAGAGATATCTGGGGGAGGATTGATTTTTATTGACTTTTAATCTTCCTTGTTCTATATTCTGAAACTATGAAAGTTGGAAGTAAAATTAGAGAAGTGAGACTGCGCAAGAATATGACATTGAGGGATTTAAGCAAAAAATCTGGGTGCTCCCTTGGATTTTTATCTCAAGTTGAGCGCGATCTTGTATCCCCTACAATTTCCAGTTTGAGGCGCATCGCAGATGCTCTGGATATAAATATTATATCTTTGTTTGAAGAAAGGGAGCCCCCTGTAGATTCTATTGTTGTTAGAAGGGCTAATCGGGGAAAGTTTGAGAACAAGAGGTCAAAAGTAAAATATGAACTGCTAAGACCTCAATTCTCAGATACATCAATTGAGGCTTTGTATATGTATCTTGAGCCTGGAGCATCTAGTGGCTCGACTCCTCATTCACACACAGGGGAAGAGCTTGTTATTGTTCTTAAAGGCAAATTAGAGATAGAGGTTGGGGGGAAAACCTACTTTCTAGATGAAGGGGACTCTGCTGTTTATAATTCAAATTTACCTCACAAATGGCGAAACCCACATAACGGTCAAACTGAGGTTATCTGGGTCAACCATCCGCCGACGTTTTAGTTTTTCTTGACTTTGTATAGAACTTATAGAAAATGTAGTCAACTGATATTTAAGGTGGAGCAAGTGGTTGAGTTAAAATCTAAGGAGGGTTTTTTTAGTTTTGTTTCGTCGGATAGACCGGTTTTGGTTGTGTTTTCTACCCATGATTGTGCAACTTGTAAACCTGTGAAAGAGAAGATAATGAATAAATTTGATGGTTTTGTAAACACAGCAAACATTTACCTTGATGATGTGAAAGACCTTGCTGGCGAACTTTCTGTGTTTAATGTTCCTGTTGTTGCCATATTTTTTGAGGGCAAAGAAGTTTACAGATTTGTTAGGATATTTTCCTTAGACGAAATAGAAGAAAAGCTGAATAGAATTTTGGAATTTCTTTGATGTATATAAACGAATCTATTTATGAACTTTCCATAGAAAGAGCCAAGTGTTTGTCGATAAAGGATATTAGAATAGGTTTTGGTTACACTCTTGTTGAGCTTGAAAGTGGCCTTTGTGGTTTGGCTTATAGTTTTACAAAGGAGCTTAACATTCAAACATGCACGGTTTTAGATGAGGCTGGTTCTTTGGTTGGCAAAAAGGCTTCGTTTCTCATAGAAAAGATTTTTTCTTACAATTTGCTTGATTCTGCTTTAGCCTTGGCATGCGCAAACGCAATTTTGAACAGTAGTGTTGATGATAAAAATATAGACGTTGTGAGTTTGATAAAGCCTAAAGATAGTGTTGTTATGATTGGCTATTTTTCTCCATTGATTGAGCCAATAAAGAAAAAAACAGAAAACTTTAAGATATGCGAGCGTAACTTTAGAGGTGAAACGTTACCTGACTATGCTGCCTACTTTGAGCTTAAAAAAGCCGATGTTGCTTTAATTACAGCAACGTCTGTTATTAACAAAACAATTGATAGCTTGCTTGAATTTGCTAGGAATGCGAGGGTTGTAGCCATACTTGGACCTTCAACGCCGATGGATCTAAGGGTATTTGAAGGCAAAGCCACTCATTTATGCGGTAGCGTTGTAACAGATATTGAACTTGCAAAAAAAATAATAAGCGAAGCCGGGGGTACTAAAAAACTAAAGCCTGCTATAAAAAAGATGTGCGTTGTGGTTTAAAAAGGGGGATTTATGACTAGTCATTGTTTGTCATTGGAGGATTTGTCAAAGGACGATATGTTATACTTGATTAATTTATCTCAAGAGATAAAGCAAAAGCTTGAAAAAGGGGAGGAATATAAACCTTTAAAAGGTGCTATTTTGGGCATGATATTTGAAAAGTCATCTACAAGGACAAGGCTTTCGTTTGAAGTAGGCATGAAGCGTTTGGGCGGTGATGCTGTATTTTTATCCACTCGTGATATACAACTTGGAAGGGGCGAAACTATTGAAGATACGGCGCGAGTTATATCACGCTATGTGGATGTTGTAATGATAAGAACTTTTGAGCATTCAAGAATAGAATTGTTTGCTAAATATTCGTCTGTTCCTGTAATAAACGCATTGACAGACCTTTTACATCCATGTCAGGTTTTGGCCGATTTGTTTACGATAAGAGAAAAATTGGGCAGTGTTGAGGATGTAAAGGTGGCATATGTTGGAGACGGAAACAACATGGCAAATTCTTGGCTTATAGCAGCGGGTGTTATGGGATTTGATTTAAGCATTGCAACGTCAAAGGATTGTGCTATTAATGGATTTATTTTAAATAGAGCTAAGGATTTGGCAAAAAATAGTGGTGCAAATATTATTGTTATAGAAGATCCTGTTGAGGCCGTCAAAGGTGCAGATGTTATATACACGGACGTTTGGGCGTCTATGGGTCAAGAGGAGCAGAGAGAGAAAAAGCATGTTCTGTTAAAGCCGTATCAAGTAAATAAAGAGTTGATAAAACATGCGAAAGACAATTTTATCTTTATGCACTGTTTACCGGCTCACAGAGGGGAAGAGGTGACCGCTGACGTGATTGACTCAGAGCACTCAGTTGTATGGGATGAGGCTGAAAACAGGATGTACGCACAGCTTGCTGTAATTATGAAATTAATAGGGAGGGATAGATAATGAGTGTAAAAAAGGTTGTTTTGGCTTATTCTGGCGGTTTAGACACGTCGGTTATTGTTAAATGGTTGCAAGATAAGTACGGATGCGAGGTTATTACATACACAGCTGACCTCGGACAAAATGAAGAACTTGAACCTATAAAGGAAAAAGCGCTCAAGGTTGGTGCTACCAAAGCTTATGTGGAGGATATAAGGGAGGAATTTTTAGAAGATTATGTTATGAAGGCTTTTAAGTTCGGTGCTCTCTATGAGGGCAAATATCCGCTCGCAACGGCTTTGGGAAGGCCTTTGATTACTAAAAAAATGATAGAAATAGCGAAAAAGGAAGGTGCAGATGCTATAGCGCACGGTTCAACTGGCAAGGGGAACGACCAGGTTAGGTTTGATGTGTCTGCTGTGGCTTTAAAGCCGGATATAAAAGTTATAGCTCCTGTTAGGGAGTGGGAGTTGAAGTCAAGGGATGAAGAGATAGAGTATGCGAAGAAATACGATATCCCTATCCCTGTGACAAAAGAAAAACCGTATTCTATAGATAGGAATATCTGGGGTCTGTCTGTAGAGGCTGGACCTTTAGAGGATACTTATTTTGAGCCACCTGAGGATATTTACTCAATGACAACCGATCCTACAAAGGCTCCTAATGAGCCAGAGTATGTTGAGATTGAGTTTAAGCAGGGTATACCTGTTGCTTTAAATGGCCAAAGAATGGGCCTTGTTGAGCTTGTGGATAAGGCAAATGAATTGGCTGGAAAGCATGGTATTGGACGGGTTGATATAGTTGAAAATAGGCTTGTTGGCATAAAGTCACGAGAAATTTATGAAGCACCTGCCGCTTATATGCTTTTGGAAGCTAAAAGGAGCCTTGATGAGTTAGTTTTGGATAGAGAGGCACTGCATCTTAAAGATCAATTGGCATTAAAATATGCCGAATTAGTCTATTATGGCTATTGGTTCTGTGATTTAAGAGAAGCCTTGGATGCCTTTGCTGATAAGTTGAACGAAAAAGCTACCGGAGTTGTTAGACTGAAATTATACAAGGGTAAGGCTACGGTCGTAGCAAGGAAATCTCCTTATGCTCTATACTCAAAAGAACTGGCGACCTATGACCCTGAAGATAAATTTGTTCATAAATACGGTGAGGCGTTCTGCTACATATGGGGATTGCCACTTAAGGTTTCGGCTCAGGTTAAAAATAAAAAATAAAGGTTAACTGCGGGGTTTTGCCCCGCCTTGATTTCTTATGCCACATGCTGTTATAGAAACCCATACACCCATAATTGCCTTAGATAATAAAAGTGTGTTTTTTTCTAAAAAATTTCGACTTTTTGTAGTACCTATTTCTGTAAAGTGCGAGGATTTTATAATAAAGGTTTATCAGAATCATGGCAAGATTGTTGTAAAGTTGGATAAAACCACCTATCCGTTTATAACAGACGATGTGAAAAGCGCTATATTGGGTTTTGCTGAATACTTAGCTAATAAACTAAACGGTAGAATTGTTAGTCATAATCTTAATAGAACTTATAGGGATTGTGTTTTTGCTAAGAATTATTTATTGGATGTGAGAAGTATAAACGAAATGGGCGTCAATAATCTATTAAAATCAAATAGAATTAGATTAGAAGTTGGTATGGGCAGGGGAGAATTTTTGCTTGAAACAGCTAAATCAAACCCAGAAGTAGAATTTATTGGTGTTGAAATTGCAAATGAACCGATTTTAAAAGCTGCTTTTAGGTTTACAAGGGAAGGTTTGTCTAATGTCAAAATCATAAAGCACGATGCTCGTTATATTTTTGACTTGTTTGATGCAAATAGTGTTGAGTGTGTGTATGTAAATTTTCCCGAACCGTGGTTTAAATTCAAAAAGGTAAAGCATACTTTGCTAAATGTGGATACGCTGAAAAAAATTGAAAGGGTGTTGAAAAAAGGCGGAAATATAGAGCTTCTAACAGATAACCTAGCCTATGCGGTTAGTGTTGTAACTGCGCTTGAGACACACACAACTTTAAAAAATACACAAAATAGGTGCATAGATATTTTTAAAGGGAGTGTTGATACGTATTTTGAGAGACGCTGGAAAAAGAGAGAGCGCACTATATATCGTGTGGTTTATGAGAAAAATATTGAATCTGAAGCCGTTGGAATTGATAAAATAACTTTTCCTTTAAATGTAAAGCGGGATTATGTTTTGGAAAACGGCTTGATCTTCAAAATTCTGGATGTTTTTGAAAATAGCTCTGATCAAAGGATCGTTGAGGTTACCTTTGGCAGGAGCACAAACCCTCAGCATTCGTACTTTGGTCTAACTAACTCAGATGAGCTCTTCTTAATACCGCAGAGCATATTCGTTGCCGATGAAGACGCACTGAAATCTTTGGAATTGGCAACAATTTAGGTGAGTTTCCTTTGCATCTGTAAAAAACTAAATTCTATGATAGACGATAACTTTTTGGCGTGTTCAACTGTTATACTAATAAGGTTGCCGTCTTTCTCTAATATTTTCCTTATCTTATGAACCCCTCCCATCGGATAACTGTATTAATGCTGTATCTGTATTGGAAAAATACAATGCCTTTATTTCTTTTTCCTCTTTTTGAAGAAAAAACCGGGCTTGAGCCCGGCTTCGAAGGTTAACCGATTAGTTCCTTCATATCGTCGTCAACGTTGCTGATCGTGGAGATGTTGAAGTTTTCAATTAGCACTTTCGCTACATTTGGAGATACAAATGCAGGTAGTGTTGGTCCAAGTTTAATGTTTTTAACTCCCAAATAAAGAAGTGCCAACAGAACCGCAACTGCTTTCTGCTCATACCAGGCGATATTATAGGCGATTGGTAGTTCATTTATATCGTTCAATCCAAAAACCTCTCTGAGTTTCATTGCGATTACGGCTAGGGAGTAACTGTCGTTGCACTGTCCAGCGTCCAAAACTCTAGGAATACCACCTATATCGCCTAAATTGAGTTTTATATAGCGGTATTTTGCACATCCAGCAGTCAATATTACCGTGTCTTTTGGTAATTTCTTTGCAAACTCAGTGTAGTATTCCCTGGATTTGTGTCTTCCATCGCAGCCTGCCATTACAACGAATTTTTTAATTGCGCCAGATTTAACTGCATCTACAACCTTATCAGCAAGTTTGAAAACCTGCTCATGAGCAAAACCGCCCACTATTTTGCCAGATTCGATTTGTGTGGGTGGTTTGCATTTTTTTGCAAGTTCTATGATTTCTGAGAAGTCTTTTGGTTTACCATCTACCCTGTCCGGAATATGCTTAACGTCCGGGAATCCAACTTCTCCCGTTGTGAAAACTCTGTCTTTATAACTGTCCTTTGGCGGAACTAAGCAGTTTGTTGTCATGAGAATTGGGCCATTAAAAGCTTCAAATTCTTTGTCCTGCATCCACCATGCATTACCGTAATTGCCTACAAAATGATCATATTTTTTGAATGCTGGATAGTAGTTTGCAGGCAGCATTTCACCGTGTGTATAGACGTCGACACCCGTGCCCTTTGTCTGCTCAAGCAACTCTTCCATGTCCTTCAAATCATGTCCAGATATCAAGATGCCAGGATTGTTCCTTACGCCAATATTGACTTCGCTGATTTCCGGATGGCCATATGTTTCTGTGTTGGCCTTATCTAAAAGAGCCATTGCTCTGACAGCTGCCTCACCCGTTTTCATTGCATAACCTACAAGCTCATCAATACTTAAATCCTCCGTGGTTATTGCCATACCTTCTGATAAAAAGTTCCAAACATCCTGATCTTCATAGCCCAAAACAGCTGCATGTTCAGCATAAGCGGCTAAACCCTTCAAACCATAGATGATAAGCTCTTTTAGAGACCTAATATCTTCGTTCTGCTCAGTTGGAATTTTTATTTCATTCCATTTTGCCAAAAATTCCTCTTTTGTAGCTCCATTCCATGTGGCGCTGTCATGCAAGCCTTCGTCGCTTACGTTGTGTTTCTTTTTAAGTTCATCCCTTAGTTTTAAACCTTCGTTAATTGTCTCTGTGATTCTGTCTTCGTCGAAGTTTACGTTTGTTATTGTTGTAAACAATGCTTTTGCTATAAATCTACCCACTTTTGGCTCAACAGTTCCAACCTTTTTTGATACTACGCCCAAACCTTTTGTTACATAAACAAGCACGTCTTCAAGGTTTGCTACCCTTTCATCTTTTCCACAAACACCTCTTGCCGTGCACCCTTGATTTCTTAATGTCTCCTGACATTGGAAACAAAACATTGACATAAAACACCTCCTTGCTTTTTGTTCATACTAACTATATACTAAAAATGATATTAAATAATTGATGTAGGTCAAGAAAATGAATAAACAAGATGCATTGTACAGCATGTTAGAGGTTCTAAATATAAAAGACGAGCATTTTTTAAAGGATATTAATGCGATTTCTATGCTTATAAGCAAAAGGAAAGGCGAGGTGTTATTTTTAGAAGGTGATCTAGGTGAAGACCTGTTTTTCGTGTTAAAAGGTGCGATAAAGATTTTTAAAACTAACATAGAGGGCAGGGAAATCACAATTAACATAGCGCAAGAGGGTGAGTTTTTTGCGGAAATTGTTCTGTTTTTAAAAAATGTTTATCCAGTTAGCGCAATGGCAATTGAAAATAGTTTGTTACTTGCCATAAATTCAAAGAGAATGTTTGATAAAATCAAAGAGAGTCCGGAATTTGCGATGAAAATTTTGGGTATGTTTGCAAAAAGACTGAATTATTTGACAGAGAAGGTTAAACAATTATCTATCGATAATGCCGAAAAGAGGTTGTTGGAATATTTGAACAGAGGGAATAAGGGCAATGGGATTATAGAGCTTAGATTGCCTAAAAAGGAAATTTCGTCAAGCATAGGAATTTCTCCTGAAACTTTCTCTAGGGTGTTGAAAAAATTATCGAACGAAGGCGTCCTTTCTATAGAAGGGAAAACCATAAAGTTGCTCAAATGAGGAGATATTTTAGAATACCTATAATTGGCTTTCTTCTGGTTATTATTGTGATTTTTGCTGTTTATACGCTTATTAGTGTTAAAAGTTCGCTTTTAAGTTTTGCTTTAAACTTTTATCTAAAAAAATATCAGTTGACTCAGAAATTTGATAAGTTAACCGTTAACTCACCTTCATCTTTAACGATTAGCCAATTTGTGTTGAAGAAGAAAAATCTGCTTTTTAAAGCCGATAAACTTTTTTTGGAAATTAATAAAAATGGTGAAATTACAGCTATTTTAAAAAACCCATTGATTGTTGTATATGTTTTAAAAGGAGAAAAAAAAGCTTCTCATTTTAGTATTCCACCATTAAAGTTGAAATTGATTAAACTAGAAAATTTAAAATTGAGAGTAGAAGAAGGCAAAAAAGACCTTCTGGAAATGGATAATGCAACTGTGGGTGTTACAAAAAACCTGCTGAACTTTAAAGGCAGAATATATTTTAACAAGAATAAAACAGTTGTGACAGCGGATTTTAAAAGATTAAGTTGTTCGTACGGTTTGTTTAGAAATGGTGTAACTATAAGTAATATTAAAATAGTTCCCTCTAAACTCCATGTGAAGTCTAACGATTTGCAATTTTTTTCGAATAAGCCTATGGAGGTTAAGAATATAACCATAAGATTTTTACCATTTTCTGTATCTTTGAATGGTTTAGATATTAGTCTTTTGACCAAAACCAAAAATATATCTGTTTCGTATAAAGCAAATATAGACTACAAAAATAGAAAGGCACTAGTCTTATTGAGGAATATTAGAACTTCAGATGGGAGTGTGAGAGTGTCATTAATAAGAGCTGAAATTTTGCTTAAAAAAAAACTGAAAATTCTATCTCAGTTTGATAACTTAACGATAAATAAAAAAGAACTTATATCTCAGGATGTTGGAGGGAGAATAGTTTACAGAGGTTTAGTTAAAATTGGGGTTAATAAAGGCCAAGCTATAGCGTTCGATAATTTATTTTTTGACTTTTCCAACAACCCTTTAAAGGTGATAGTGCATCTTAAAAAAAAGCTCATTGAGTCTTCCTTGGAAAAAATCATTAGAATTAACGTTAAAAAGATGGGGGAAGAGTACAAATTACGTGCTTTTTCAGATAATGTAACTAACTTAGTGCATTTTCTCAATGATTCTTACGATGAACCCATTTTAAGAGAAATATATTTGTCTGGGAAACAAGATGCCGAGATAAATATAATTTTAAACAGAAAAAGGAAAACCGCTTCTGGTATGGTTTTATTGAATGTTGACAACCTGAGTTATCAAGGGGCTACGATAAATGGTATAAAAGCAAATATTCCCATTTCATTAAATTCAAATGCAGTTGAAGAAGGAAAAATTAAAATAGCGTGTATTAAACTGAAAAAGTTTGCCTTTCCTTTAATCGCCCATCTTGTTTCTAGAAATAATATAGCGTATGTGAAGCTTAGTCCTATAAAAACAAGCAATCTCGATGTTTCTCCGTTTTATGTAAAACTTGATGTAGCGAAAAAAGCTTTGAGTTTTTCTGCTGTTAAAGTAAAGGCTGTTAATAAAATATTTAAGGTTTTTGTTGATATGAGAGGAAGATACAGAGACGGCGTTCTTAATACTAAAGGATATGCTAAAATAAAAGTTTTTGACGGTTTTGTAGATATAAAACACATAAGATGCTCTTTTAAGGAATTGCCAATTCTACATATGGATGTTTTTTTTAATCATTTGAATCTGAAAAAGATGACGGAGAATACAAATTTTGGCTTAATTACAGGGTTTGTGAAGGGTTATATAGAAAAACTCTCACTTGTCAATTTTAAATATCCACTGTCTTTTAAAGCAATGATCAAAACGGAAAATGTAAGAGGTGTGTCAAAGAGAATATCTCTGAAAGCAGTGAATAGTATATCTAGAGTTGGGGGCGGCATAGCTTCAATAGCCATACCATTCTTTAAAAGCTTTCCTTACTCTGGTATAGGTTTTGTAGCCACTTTGAAAAACGATAGGTTTAAAATACACGGCCTTTACAAAAGTGGCAATGTGGAGTATATTATTAAAAAAGGCTTTATCGTGGGTGTGAATGTGATAAATGTTAATAAGAATAATTCTATAGCGTGGGGAGATTTTTTAAACAGGCTTAAAAGGGTTTTAAAAAGGGGAGGTAAAGAATGAAAAAGACATCTTTTTTATGGGTTTTGGTCGCATTTTTTGTTTATTCCTGTGTTACGGTGAATATATATTTTCCTGCACAAGAGGCTCAAAAAACTGCTAAAGAAATAGTAAACTCCATTAGAGGCAGTGTAAATGTTCAAAAAAAGCAGAATCAAAATCCAGTTCCTTCATCTTTCTTAATAATAGTACCAAAGGTCTATGCGGCAGATGTTTTAAACACTACAAATGCGAAGATCGCAGCTATTAAGCAAAGGATGAAAAGAAGATTTGAGTCTATGAAGGCCTATTATCAAAAGGGTTATTTGGGCGAAGGGCTAAATGGGTATTTGGTGCTATACAAGCAACCTAACTCATTAAAAGATAAGCTAAGATTAAAGAAATTGGTGTCTGATGAAAATAGAGACAGAAATGCGCTGTACTCAGAGGTTGCAAGGGTTTTAAAGATACAGCCTTCTCAGATGGACAGATTAAAGAGGATATTTGCCAAGCAGTGGCAAGATACGGCGCCTAAGGGAACTTACATACAAACTGTTACCGGTTGGGTAAGGAAGTAAAATAACCCAATACCATCTTTGAAAAAAGAATTTTAATGCATAGGTTTAATGTTTATAATTTTAATAAATTGCTAATCTAGTCCGTATTCTGACAAATTCAGGCCACGAGAAATAGCAAAGTCTTTCAACTCATCCCTGAAGAGTTTTAAAGCTAAGCCTATAACCACTGCGTCGTCTAAATATCCTATGCCGGGTAAGAAATCAGGAATAACATCAAATGGGTTTATTAGGTATAGAAGAACGCTAAATATTGCAGCAACCGTTTTCCAGGGTAGGGAACATTCCTTTTTTAAATAGCAATCAAACATCTCGTATGCCAATTTTAGCTGTAGAATTGCTGATAATGTAAAATGAGTAGGATTTTCTTTTAATTCATCTATTTTTCTCTTTGCATCATCCAAAAAACCCTCTAAATCTATGTTTCTAATACTATCGAATACCGAAAAAACCTTTTCAATAGAAGCCTTCATAACAAACTCCTTAATGGTGGAGCTGAGGGGGCTCGAACCCCCGACCTCCACGCTGCCAGCGTGGCGCTCTCCCAGCTGAGCTACAGCCCCATATTATTTAAAGTTCAAGGGTTGTATATTAAAAAACTACCCGTTTGTCAAATAATACCCGTTACTTGATTTCAGTGTTTCCACGTATTTTCTTACACCAATTTCTAATGCTATAAATTCTTTTTTGTAGCCAGCTTTTCTTAGATTTTCTAAGTTAGCTTGCGTGAACGCTTGATATTTGTTTTTAAGCTCTTCTGGGAATTTTATAAACTCTATGCGTACGTTTTGGTATAGCGATTGCATAATTTGGGCGAGTTTTAGAAAACTTTCTGCTTTACCTGTTCCTACATTAAAAATTCCTTTAACGGATCTGTTTTCCATAAAAAATAGATTTACATCCACAACATCGTCAACATATACAAAATCTCTTTTAAACTTATCGCTGCCCTCGAACAATTTCATTGTTCCGTCATCTTGGATTTGGTTGTGAAAATGGTAAATAACAGACGCCATTTTGCCTTTGTGGTGCTCGTTCGGTCCATAAACGTTGAAATACCGCAAACCAACTATCTGGGTGTTTTTATCAAGTGCATTTCTTCTCACATATTGGTCAAACAGGAATTTAGAGTATGCGTATATGTTTAATGGAAACTCGTTTTTTCTGTTTTCCTCGAACCCATTTTGTCCTAATCCGTAAACAGACGCACTTGAAGCGTAGATAAAGCGGATATTGTTGCTCAGTGAATAGTGTAACAACGTTTTTGAGTACTCGTAGTTATTTTTCAACATGTATTTACCGTCGGTTTCTAATGTGTTTGAACATGCCCCTTCATGAAAAATTAGCTCTATATTGCCAATTTTGCCAATGTTTTCTAAAAAATCGTTTTTATCTATAAAATCGCTAAATTCAAGCGCATTCAAGTTAAGGTGTTTTTTTGAGTTTTTTAGGTTGTCCACGACCAATATATCTGTAATTCCTATTTTATTCAAGCCTCTAACTATATTGCTGCCTATAAAGCCAGCACCGCCTGTAACTACTATCATAAACGCCTCCAAAATTTTGCCATAAAACCACAAAAAGTATATAAAATAAGTATGTTCAAGTTCAAGTGTATTAGCACCTATTGTGTGGATATGGAAAATAGGATGTTTGTTAAAGCGATAAAGGAGGATGGCAACGTAGATTTGGTTGTTTATGGTAAGCACACAGATTTAGACACTTTAACGCTGATGGAGGTTAAGGGAAGAATTAAGAATGAACATAAAGGTTATCTAATTGTAGATGCAGTTGACATACTCGATAGATTTGACCAAATTAGAGGTTCCTTTTCCAAGCTATCGGTTGCTATGCTATTTCTTGAAATTGCGTACCGCTCAAACAGTGGTTTAGGTGTATTGCTAGACGGTTTAGCTAAGCTTAAAAATTGGGATACACACTCTTCTATTGTTTATTTTTTGTATAAATTTTTGGATGAGAATGGAGTTTTGGATATAGGAAAGTTTAACGCAAAAGAGCTGGATGTTGTTCAAATGCTTCTGAGAGAGAAAGATAAGCCTGTTTATAAGTATGATAAAAATGTGCTTTTGATTTTGAAGAATAAATTGTTGAAAGATACTGTTGCTTATGTTAATCATCCTTTGAATGCATTAAAATTGTTGAGGCTTAGCTGATGAGGGCAGTCGTTCAAAGAGTTAAGGATGCTAAAGTTTTTGTAAATGGCAAGATAGTCGGGGAAATAAAAAGAGGTTTGCTTGTTTATTTGTGTGTTTGTAGAGATGATAAAGATAAAGATTTAGAATATTTATCTAAAAAAATCGTTAATATGAGAATATTCTCTGACGATAGTGGTAAGTTTAATTTATCTTTAGTGGACATAGAAGGTTCATGCCTCGTTGTGAGTCAGTTTACTCTTGCTGCTGATACCAAGAAGGGTAACAGACCATCATATTTCTATGCTGCAGACCCTGAAAAGGCCAAAGAATTTTATGAAAAGTTTGTAGAAATTGTTGGTAGCCAATACAAGATTCATGTAGAAAGGGGTGTCTTCGGAGCCCACATGGATGTTTGTTATATGAATGATGGCCCCGTGACTATCTATCTAGATTCAAAAGAAAACTTAAAATAGCTTAATAGTTTTCCTCTGTCCACATAGATGGTTCAAACCTTACAACTTTATTTCTACCTGACTCTTTTGCGCTATACATGGCTACATCGCTGAATTTGATACATTGCCAGAGGTTTTTGGAATCTTTTGGGAATATAGAAACGCCTATACTCACGGTTTTTCTGATTATATTGCCTTGTATATTAATATCTGTTTTTTCCACATCTGACCTAATGCGTTCTGCAATTTCTAATGCCAACTTCTCATTTACATCTTGCAGTAACACAATAAATTCTTCCCCTCCAAATCTTACTACAATATCAGCTTCCCTAACGCTTCTTGAGATAGACCTAACAACAGTTTTTAGCACTTCATCCCCTACGTTGTGGCCATATATATCGTTCACCTGTTTAAAAAAGTCTATGTCAATCATCAATATACCTGCTTCTGTGTTTCTGCGTTTTACCGTAGCGATGAATGTTGGTGAGAATTCATCCAAAAAGCGCCTATTGTATATACCTGTTAATGGATCTCTCAATGTTGATTCTCGCAGCCTTTCCAGTAACCTTTTTGCTTCTATTACAGGTGCTGCTTCCTTTAAAAATATTTTTAACCTTTTTATCTTTCCTTTGATTTCCTTTGTTTTTTCTTTTTCGTCGAAGATTAATTGAACAACGGTTCCCACGCTACCGCTCACAAGCATAGGTATGCATACGTGGTTTTTTATGCCTGTTGCATTAAAGCTCAAGCAAACCTCTTTTTCTAAGAAGGAGTCTACGTCCTTAGCTGTTCTAACGGCTCTGCACATTGAGCAATTTATTAATATCTCCTGCTTACACATTAGTTTTTCATCGCCGTATACTGTTATATGTTTTAGGTAGTGTTTGCTATTGTCTACCTCAAATATATTAAATAACTTTATGTTGAATTCATCTTTTATTAGGTCAAAAAGCCTTTTGTATACTGTATTTATGTCTGCATCTTCTTCTATTGTTTTTTTGAAAATTACAACTTTATAGCTTTCATCCACAAATTTGTTAAAATGGGATACTAATGCTCCAATCTCATCATGGCTTATAACGGGTATCTTTAATTTTGGGGAGATCTCTTCTCGAACTAATCTTTCCGAAATTTTACCAACTCTTTTTAAAAATTTTGTTACAAAAGAAATTAGGTTATAGAAAACCAAAGCTGCTATTAAAGATATTAATCCTCCAAGGATTACGCTGGACAATGTTGTCATAGCTATTCTAAACCTAGTTTTTGATGCGAAAGAATCTATTGTTTTATCTATGTCACTTAGGTAAAACCCACTTCCAACAACCCAATCCCATGGATAAAAATACTCTATATAAGATATTTTTGGATAACATTTGTTTTTATCTCCATTAAATTTGACCCAGCAGTAGCTTATAAATCCACTACCCTCACTTTTTATGGTACGTACCATCTCCTTAAAGAGATACACTCCGTTTTTGTCTTTCATGTTCAATACGTTTTTGTTTTCGAGGTCTGGTCTAGCTGGATCTAAAATCATGACCCCTTTTGATGTTGCCAACCATATATAATCAAGTGAGTTTATGTTGCCAAAGGTGTTGTATCGTATTGATTTGATAAATTTTATGGCTTCTGCTTTTGCCTCTTTTTCTGTTAATTTACCATCTTTGTATTCTTCGTAGTAGTTTTTTATTCCTGCCATTGCTATATTGACAACACTTTTAACGGAGGTTTTTTGAGTTTCTATAAGTTTTTGCTTATAAAAGTTTATTTCCTTGTTAGTTGATTTTATGTTCGTGTACACGTAATAACCGTAGCCAACGATGCCTATTATTAGTAAGGATAGAATATAGGCGCTTATTATTTTAAACTTAATACTTTTAGAAAGGTACCATTTCTTTATGTCTTTCATTTCTTAATCCCCCTGATTATTTTCCAGTTTGTACAAAATTACAATAGATTAGTCAAGAACTTTATTCAAACTAAGCTTATAGTTTAATTTGACCTATAAGTATAGGCTCCTTGAGCAAACATAATTCTTGACAGCTATTTCTATTTGTATAAAATCACTCTACTTAAATTTATAAGGGGGGGAGCTTGGAATGTTCGGCAATCCAGACAGAAAGTTCTCAAACTTTTTTAACAACTTAAAACCATCCGGACTTAGATTGGCGCAAACCATATTTGATAAGAGAGCTAGAGATGATTTGAAAAATAATAGAGAGCCTATTGAGGCGATAAATGTTGCTATAGGCAGTGTTTCTTTAAAAACCCACCCAAGACTATTGGAGAGATATCTAAACCCTTTAAATAAAGAGTTAAAGAGCGGCATTTGGAGGTATGCAGAAACTCCAGGTACAGACAAAGCCAATGCTGTCTTTATAAAAATTATTAAAGCGTTTTTACCTGAAGATGTTAACCCTAAGCTTTACTCAATAATACAAGATGGTGGTTCGGGGGCTATGAAGACTGCTGTTTTAGGGTTATGTGGAGATGCAGGTAAAGATGAAAAACCATTGCTTGTTATGAATCCTACGTACACGAATTACAAGGCTGTCACTGATGAACTTGCAAGAAAAATAGTGTCAGTTGAAAGGGCTTTGGATAGAGAGGGCAACTTTAACGACGTGGCCATTGAGGAAATAGAGAAAGCTGTTAAAAAATTTAGGCCTGGGGCATTGTTAATTATCCCTTACGATAACCCATCAGGTAAATTAATGAGGCAAAAAACGATAAACGAATACGCGCGTATTTGCCTTGAAAATGATATGTTTATTATTAGTGATGAGGCGTATAGGGGACTATACTATATAGACGGAGAGCCACCGAGCATTTGGCGAGTTACCAATAAAGACGTTCCTGGAATAGAGGAGGCGAAGATTAGGATAAGTATAGAGAGCTTATCTAAGACCTTTAACGCTTGCGGCTTAAGGATGGGGGCACTTGTTACGGATAATGGGGATTTTATAAAGAAAGCTTCTGCTGCCAATATGACCTTACTTTGTCCTTCCATAATAGATATGCATATTGCAGAAGCGCTTTACGATGAGAGCTATGAAGAAATAAGAAAATGGATCGGAGATTTGAGGATCTATTATAAAAAACTGCTTGAGTATATGTATGAAAATTTAAAAAAGAGGCTCCCTGACGCCATTGTTTCTAAGCCAGAAGCGTCAATTTATTTTGTTGTTGATTTGAGGAATATGGTGGATAAAGATTTTAATGCCGAGGATTTTGTAATGTACTGTGCGAAAGAAGGGGAAGTTAATATAAACGGAAAACGTTATACCCTACTTGTTAGCCCTATGTGGGGATTCTACAACGTGCTAGAAGGCAAAAATCCTGGCAATACACAGGTTAGGATAGCTTGTGTTGAACCAGAGGAGAAGATGAAGCTGGTGCCTGAGTTGTTTGAGAAATTACTTAATGACTATCTTGGTAATAGATAACTAAGTAATTTTAATTATACATACAGCTCAAAATATAAATTCTAAATATTATAGCCTATTGACATTTTTGTAATGTTTCTGTAGAAGGAGTAGGATAGTTTTTAGCGGAGGTGTGTAAATGAAACATAATATGGTTAACTATGAAGAAGAGGTTAAAAATTTTAAATTGGAAGTGCCAGAGTATTATAATTTTGCCTTTGATGTTGTGGATGAATGGGCAAAAGATAGGACCAAATTGGCTTTGGTTTGGTCTGATAGAACAGGCAGGGTGATAAAAAAGTTTACATTTTGGGATATATCTATCATGTCAAATAAGTTTGCCAATGTTTTAAGGAATCTTGGTATAAAAAAAGGCGACAATGTTTTTGTAATGGTTCCAAGAATTGTTGAATGGTACGCAGTTATGCTTGGTTTAAATAAGATTGGTGCAGTTGCCTTGCCAGCGCCAAATATTCTGACCCCCGATGATATATACTACAGAATCAACAAGGGTGAGGCTGTTATGGCAGTAACGAATGCCTCTAATGCTCCAAAGGTAGAGGAGGCCTGTGGCGATGGTGAATGCAAGACGTTAAAATACAAAATGGTTATAGATGGTGACCTTGAGGGTTGGTTGTCTTATGAAGAGGAAATGGATAAAGCATCTTCTAAACTTTTAAGGGACGAGGTTGAACCAACGAAGTCTAATGATCCACTTTTGATTTATTTTACGAGTGGGACAACCAAGTATCCTAAAATGGTTATGCATGAACAGTCATATGCTTTGGCTCATATTATAACAACTAAATATTGGCATGATTTGCAACCTACAGATTTACATTGGGCGATTTCAGATACCGGTTGGGCTAAGGCAGTGTGGGGAAAATTATATGGTCAATGGCAAATTGGCGCAGCTGTTTTTATGCATAATGCAGGCTCTCATTTTGATCCTAAAATTACGCTCAAACTTCTTACGACACAGGGAATAACGTCATTTTGCGCACCACCAACGGTTTACAGAATGCTTGTCCAGGAAGATTTGAGTCAGTATGACTTTTCTTCTCTAAGGCATTGCACGTCTGCCGGGGAGCCTATTAATCCGGAGGTTATTAAAGCTTGGAAAAGTGCAACAGGTACATTGATTTATGATGGATATGGACAAACTGAAAGTGTTTTGCTTGTAGCAAATTACCCATGTATGCCTATAAAATACGGTTCCATGGGTAGACCTGTACCGGGCTTTGACGTTAGAATTGTTAATGATGAAGGAGACGACGTGCCTGTTGGTGAACCTGGACATATCGCTGTGAGGATTAAGCCTAACCATCCTGTGGGTCTCGTAAAAAATTATCATAAAGACCAGCAAGCAACAGAGGAGGCATTTAGGGGTAACTTCTACTATACGGGTGATAGGGCTTATATGGATAACGACGGATATTTTTGGTTTTATGGAAGGGCTGATGATGTCATCAAATCGTCGGGATATAGGATTGGTCCGTTTGAGGTAGAAAGTGCGCTACAGGAGCATCCAGCTGTTGTTGAAAGTGCTGTTGTTGGAAGCCCAGATCCAATAAGGGGAACAATAGTTAAAGCCTTTATTATATTGGCTAGTGGATACGAGCCTTCTAAGGAACTGATAAAGGATATACAAGATTTTGTTAAGAAGAAAACAGCACCTTATAAATATCCGAGAGAGATAGAGTTTGTTAAAGAATTGCCAAAAACCATAAGTGGAAAGATAAAAAGGGTTGTTTTGAGACGGATGGAAATGGAAAGAAAATTGGGTAAAAAATCAGCAAACGGTGGTTATGTTTA
>WFYS01000017.1 GCA_015490005.1 Desulfurellaceae bacterium
GGTTTCACGGTACTTGTAGGATAAGCCCTCAACGTGTCGTTATCCGATTTATAGTATGTGCCGTTTTTATACTCCTTTGCATACCTTAACCAAAAGTAGGCATCAAGCGTCGTCATGGCAGGGTAGTTGTCAACAAAGTATACCTTTGGATGCGCCTTCCACACCTGAAATTGATGGTATCTAAAGTAAAACGAAGCAAAGTAAAGCAAAACAGCCAAGACCAATACTGTGGGCAAACCCATATAAACCGCTTTTTTCATTTTACCACCCACTTTTTCTCAACCAAAACAACACCTTTATACAGTATCCTCCCAATAAACTCATCACTGACACTAAATCCACCAACACCTTTGGGCGTACCAGTCATCAACAGGTCATAGTCGTAGAAACTAAAATACTTTTTAGCCTCTTCAAAAATCTCCAAAGGCTTGTGTATCATCAGCGACACGTCTCCCTTTTGCTTAAGCTCACTATTAATGTAAAGCTCTATACCCAAATCGTCTATATTACCATCAAAACTTACAAATTCACTAAAAACAGCCGCACCGTCAAACGCCTTGGCCTTCTCCCACGGTAAACCCTTCTCTTTTAACTTGCTTTGCACATCTCTCAACGTCAGATCGAGACCAAAACCCACACCAACCGACCTATCGCTTTTAACAATAAACGTAATCTCGCCCTCATAATGACACTGACCCAAATTTGGCAGTTTCAAATCCTCACTTATAGAACTATTCGGTTTTATAAACAGGGTTACTTCTCCCGGAGGCTCATTATTCAACTCTTCAATATGCTCCACATAATTTCTCGCTATACAAACAACCTTTGATGGATATACCTCAACGCCATCAAAAATAACATGATTCATACCTCACCTCACTCAAGCTCAATTACATTGCCAACATTATTGAAAAACACCCTATTTCCAAATTCACAGTGTAGTCTCGCTGTCATTTCAACGCCCGTGCAGTGCGATGGCCCCATCATCTTTAGATTAATTCTTTTTAGTGCTTTAATAGTCTCATCCCTTTGTTTTTCAGATGCCGAGCCCAAGTGCGTTCCGCCAGCAAAGCCTACAACCTTTTTCCCAAATTTCTTTTCAACATCCAGAATAATGTTTATTATACCCCTATGTGCACAACCAAACAGGACAAACAGCCCATCCTTTGTGTCCAAAACAACACTCATATCATCTTCAACGTTGTCCTTAACAAACTTCCCATTCTTCTCACACACAAAGTTCTTATCCACCTCTTCAAAACCGGTCGTCATACTCTCAAACCCAGTTGTGAAAACACCCTTAGCCACCTCTATTGGTTCCTCACTTAAAACAAACTCCGCACCCTTACTCTCAAAAAACCCTCTATCCTCAATACCAATATACCTCAAGTTCCCATCGTCAGATAGTTTTGAATAGCGCTTTCTAAATATCTCAGGACGGGCGTAAACCTTAGGTTTAGTATAGTCCAAAACGAACTTCAAACCGCCAACATGGTCATAATGCCCATGAGAAAGTATGACTTTGTTAACCTTTGTTAAATCCACACCTATCAGCTCTGCATTATGAACGATAGCATCGGTTTGACCCGTATCAAATAAAATAAACTCACCATCCCTTTCAATAAGCATAGAAAGTCCATGCTCAGCTCTTTGTTTTGCTCTAACAGCCGTGTTCTCTACTAAAACTGTTATCTTAATCATCTTGCAATTTCAAAGCCTCTTTCAAATCAAGTGTTTTTTCATAAATTGCCTTGCCCACAATTACCCCTGAAACGCCATAATTCTCTAAATTTCTAACAGCCTTAATATCGTATAAATCCCTAATACCTCCAGAAACTATAATATCCATACCTGTTTTTACGGATATATTTTTATAAAAATCCAAATTTACACCGGCTAATGTTCCATCACGAGAAATATCCGTAACTATAGTCTCTTTGACACCCATATCTTTTATTTTCAGTAAAAATTCAACATGCTCTAACTTTGAATCTTCCTGCCACCCAGATACCTTAACAAAACCATTTTCAACATCAACACCAACTATTATAGAATCTTCAAATTTCTCAACCACCTTTTCAAACTCACTATCGTTTTTTATTGGCATAGTGCCTACTATAACCTTATCAGCTCCACACTTTAAAACCTCTTTAACGTCATAAAAGCTCCTAATGCCGCCTCCTAGTTCTATTAAAGATTTACTTTTATCAGCCAACTCACCTATAAGTTTTCTATTATTTTTTTCACCACCACTAAACGCCGCATCTAAATCTACAATATGAAGACGCCTTACTCCTAAAGAGTTAAACCAATCTACTAGCTCAAGTGGATTTTCACTATAAACCGTTACATTATCCTTCCTTCCCTTAATTAGACGAACAGCTTTGCCGTCCATTAAATCTATAGCGGGTATAACAATCATAATTTTCCCTCACAAATCTCACAAAAGTTCTCTAAAACTTTTAATCCAACCTTCTGACTCTTCTCAGGATGAAATTGAACTCCCCATATATTCTCTTTATTCACTGCCGCAGTAAAATCTACAATGTAGTCTGCATGTGCAATCTGAGAGCTATCCAAAGCAACTCCATAATAAGAATGTACAAAGTAAAAAAAACTACCGCTGTCAATATCATTGAACAATTTATTATTTTTATCCAAAATCACGTTATTCCAGCCCATATGTGGAACTTTAAACCCATTTTCTTTGGGAAATTTCTTCACCTCGCCCTTAATAAAACCAAAACCCTCACGCTCTCCAAACTCAAAACTTCTCTCAAACAACAGTTGATGTCCAACACATATACCTAAAAAGGGTTTTTTATCCTCCACAACTTTATAAATTACATCCCAAACATCGTATTTTTTTAGCTTTTCAACACAATCACCGAATGCACCTACACCTGGCAGAATGACACCATCTAAAGATAAAATCTCAGATGCATTATTCGTCAAAACTGATTCATGTCCCAAATAATCTATAGCTTTGCAAACGCTCCTGACATTTCCACTGTCGTAATCAATCACAGCAATTTTAACCATTATCACTCCCGCTCAAGCACACTTTACCGTTCAATAATTTCACAAGCACAAAATCTCCGTCTGTCAAAAAGTGGTTGATACATGCATAGTCTTGAGAAATTCTTAAAACAAAGTTCCTATCTATACCCAAAAGATTTGCAATAAAGACCCTATTTACACCACCATGCGCAACTATCAACACATCCACACTTAAACTCTTTAGCTCGGCATCCATAAAATCCTTAACTCTCTGCTCCACATCATAAAAACTCTCGCCGCCTTTAGGCCTATAGTAAAACGGGCTTTTTAAAAAGGCTTCGGCTTCTTCAGGGTAAGCCTTCTCAATTTCCTCCCAACTCATAGACTCAAAAATGCCAAAGCCCCTTTCCCTTAAACGATTATCAACTACAATATCGCATATACTCTCAAATTTTTCAGCAACCACCATACACCGCTTAAGTGGAGATGTATACACACGCTTTACACCTTTACTTTTAAAAAACTCAAACAACTCATTTGCCTGTTTATATCCGCTTAAAGATAAACCAACGTCTATGGTTCCATTGAACACGTTTTTTTCATAATTTTCAACCTCTGGATGCCTCAAAATGTATATATTATATACATTCTTACAAAACAGATAATTGAGCTTTCTCTCCATCACCCAAACTCACAGTATCTATAAATGCTAAGTACTATTCCAATCATGACACCCTGAACTAATAAACTCGTTCCTCCATAACTCAAAAAAGGCATAGTTATACCCTTAGGGGGCATCAAATGAAAGACGCTAAACAAATTCATCAAAGCCTCTAAAGAAAGCATGAAGCCGACTCCAAAGCTAAAAGCTTTCCCAAAACTATCCTTACAATACCTTGAGAGTGTAAAAATAGAGTGCAAAACAGAGACCATAAGAACAATTACCAAGAGCACCCCAAAAAAACCAAAATCTTCACCAATCCCTGCCATTATAAAATCGTTGTATGAATCAGGCACAAACAGGCTTTTATAAATACCCTTCGCAGGTCCTGCTCCAAATAGTCCTCCACTACCTAAAGCTACAAGTGCATGTTCAACTTGGTAGTTAACTTTATCCGTAACAAAAAAATTAATAACCCTTTGAAGTTTTTCTGGATAAGCGTAAATTATCAACGCAGAAACCAAAATTATGGGAAAAACAAGAAGCAAAATATGCTTAAGTTTATAACCAAAAACATAAATTGTTCCCAAAAATGTTAAACCAACAAGAATAGCTGTTCCAACATCAGGCTCCAACGCAATTAACATAAAAATCACACCAGAAACCAAAGCTATAGGCATAATTCCCCGTGCCATATCTGTTCTGTAATTGTGTTTACGTGAGATAAAGTCGGCCATATAAATCAAAATCGCAAGCTTAGCAAACCCAGAAGGTTCAAACATAAGCCCACCAATTTTTAGCCACCTTACCGCGCCCCTAACATTCACGCCGTCTATACGAAGAAAAACAAGCAGGATAATCGAAATCACAACAAAATGTATAGAAAACTTCTTCAAAATTCTATAATCAAAACGGGAAAACATTAAAACCGATAACAAGGAGAGTAAAACAAAAACAACTTCCCTTTTCAAAAAAAAATTTGGGTCTCCAAACCTGCTGTAGGCAAAATAATAAGATGATGACCATACTTCAACAATTCCGATACCCAATAGAAAGAAAAAAGGTATAAGCACAAATGAAGGTCTAAACAAGTGGCGCTGAGTCATACTCTTCCTTGAACCTAAAAACCTCCTTTTTAAAATCCTCTCCTCTCTCTTCAAAATTGTTATACGGCTCACAACTCGAGCCGCCAGGGCTAAATAAAACTATATCACCATTATATGCAATCTCAAAAGCTCCCCTTACAACACCCCATATATTTATAGCCGGTAATGGCGTAGGTTTAAATTCACTTATCTCTTGAAGAATCTGTTTTCTATCCTTTCCGTACACCACAACAGCTCTAACATACTCCTCTAAAATAGGTAAAAGTCTCGCATAAGACTCACCTTTATGTTTTCCTCCAAGAATCAGTACAATATTCTTCTTTTTTTCGAATGACTTTAAAGCATTCTCTACGGCGTTCAAGTTCGTAGCCTTAGAATCATTGTAAAACTTAACACCGTCAATCTCTGTAACATACTCAATTCTATGTTCCAAATTGCTCATTTCACCCACCACCTCCTTGATTGTTTTCTCATCAACACCTACAGCCAAACAGGTCAAAGCAGCAAAGGCAATATTTTCCCAATTTCCCAACCCAAACAACCGAGTTTTGTCTATTATAAACTGTTTTTTAAAGTTTACAACTACACTGTTAGACTTTACAAACGCATCGGCATTGCCATTCTTTCTCGATACAAACAAAGGCTCTGATTTGCCGTTAAACACATAGGTATCACTGTCGTTCCCTAAAAAGTAATCCTTTTTATCTTGATTTTTAAAGATCTTCATCTTTGCCTTTATGTAATTTTCCATCTCTCCATGCCAGTACAAATGGTCAAAATCAATATTTAAAATCGCTGCAATATGAGGCTTAAAATTTTTTGTAAATTCAAGTTGAAAACTACTTGCTTCAACCACAAAGAAATCTACATCCTCATCTACAACATCACTAAATGCCACACCATAGTTTCCGCATGCCAAAGCCCTAAAACCAGCGGCGTTCAAAATGTTTTCAATAAGTTTAACCGTTGTCGTCTTTCCGTTTGTGCCTGTTATGGCTATAATGGGCTTTTTTGCAAATCTACCTGCAAGCTCAAGCTCGCTCATAACTCCTATTTTCCTTTGAAGCGCCGATTGGATAAACCTATGAGACGGCTTTATGCCAGGGCTTGTAACGACAAAATCATAAACATTATCAAAAAAGACTTCAGCTTTCTTACCAAAGAATAACCCCTCCTGTTCAGTCTCTATTGCTCTATCGTCAAAAACCAACACATCGTAACTTTTTCTTTTGAGGAGCTTATAAGCTGCCTGTCCACTCTTTCCAAAACCTAAAACAGCAACCGACATCCTCACCTCAACTTTAAAGCCGTCAAAGATAACAAAGCCAAAACAAGAGAAATAATCCAAAACCTTACTATAACCTTCGATTCTGGCCATCCTTTTAGTTCAAAATGGTGGTGAATGGGTGCCATCCTAAAGACACGCTCTCCTCTTGTCTTATAACTTGTAACCTGAATAATCACAGAAAGCGTCTCCATTACAAAGATACCGCCAGCTATAGCCAAAACCACTTCCTCTTTTATGGCAACTGCCACAATGCCAAGCATAGCACCAATTGCCAAGGAGCCCGTGTCTCCCATAAAAATCTCAGCCGGATAGCAATTGTACCACAAAAAGCCAAGTAAAGAGCCAGCCAAAGCAGACAGCAACACACTCAATTCGCCGACACCAACAATGTATGGAAGGTGCAAATAACGTGAAAAAATAACGTTTCCCGAGATATAAGAAAACACAATCAAAGGCATAATTGTTGTAAGTGAAGGGCCTGTTGCTAGGCCATCCAAACCATCGGTTAAGTTAACTGCATTGGATGTTCCAACAATAACAAACATGGCAAAAACAACATAAAACAAGCCCAAATTCAAAACTCCATTTTTTACAAAAGGAACATAAATACAGCCCATACACAAGCCAACACTCTTGTCGTACTCAAAAATCATGTAAGCCACAAAAAAAGAAGCCAAAATCTGCATTAAAAACTTGGTTTTTGCTTTTAAGCCATTATTGTTACCTCTTTTAATCTTCAAAAAATCGTCTAAAAAACCAATCAAAACAAAGAGAAACACACCCAAAGAAACAATCCAATTTATATCTACATCAAATCTCATCCACAGCAAAGAAGAACTAAAAAAACCACCCCATATAATTAAACCGCCGATCGTAGGCGTTCCGCTCTTTTTTTTGTGACTATCTGGCTCAAATCCTTTGAATTGGTCTCTTATTTGTAAGTTTTTCAAAACAGGAATAAGTGCCTTACCAAGCCAAAGAGAAATAAACAGAGATGTTAAAGATGCCATGATAAGCCTAAATGTTATGTAATGAAAAACGTTAAATGGCGAGAAAAAATGAATCAGTTTTTCATAGAAAATGTAGTAGAGCATTACCCTTTTACCGCCTCGTAAATTTCTTCCAACCTAATCCCCCTTGAGGCTTTAAATAAAACCACATCGTATTTTCTGATTTCATTCTTTAAGAGATTAATTATATCAGACTTGTTGCTAAAATGTCCCAAAAAGTTACTTTCCATCTCCACTCCAATAAATTTTGCATCCTTGCCAAAGGTAACAACATCTATTTCTTTATTTCTCAAGTATTCTCCAACCTCTCTGTGCAACCGTTCACTATAAACCCAAAGCTCAAGCATATCTCCCAAAACAGCAAGCTTTTTACCATTATACTTCAACATAACATCAATAGCGTATTTCATAGAATCAACATTGGCGTTGTAACAGTCAAGAATAACAAGTGTTGAGTCAAGTGTAGTTTTTTTCATACGGTAGCCAACAGGCTCAAAATCCTCACATACACTTTTAGCATAACTCTTTTTAATCTCTCCTCCAAAGACAGTGGCAGCAGAAAAGGAAGCAAGTAAAGACAATGGATTAATCTCATCCTTAAGTGGCAAGCTTGTCTCCTTTCCCTTAAAATCCACGAGCAAAGAATTATCCAGTTTTGTGGCCTTAAAATCACACCCTTTGTTAAAAGAAAAACAAAAACTATTGTCTCTACCTTTAAAACAACTTGTCAAAAGTTTATCATCGCCGTTATGAACTAGCAAAGCTCCCTCGTGCACAATTTTTCTTTTTTCTTCAAGAATATCCTCAACGGAGTCAAAAAACTCAAGGTGAACACGTGAAACATTGAGAAACAAAACACCATCGGGCATGAAAAAGCTTGCTATCTCTTCCATCTCACGAGGCTTATTAATGCCCACCTCAACAACACAAAACTCTTCATTATTCAGCCTCAAAAGTGTTTTGCAAACACCAATAACGTTATTTTCATTGGCGTAGCTTCTGCACACACTAAATCTACAGGAAAGCAAATCAGCTAAGAGTTCCTTTGTTGTAGTCTTGCCCATAGAACCAACAACGGCAATAGATTTGGCGCCACTTTTCTTTAAATTATGTACGGCAATCCCTTTTAAA
>WFYS01000018.1 GCA_015490005.1 Desulfurellaceae bacterium
GATGGCTCAGATGAAAAAGAATTTTTAAGAAAACTTGCCTATGAGGGATTAGAGAGAAGAACACAGGGTTTTGATAAAGACAAAAAGGAACTTTACAAGAAAAGGCTTGAGCATGAGCTTGCCATAATAGAGCAGATGGGTTTCTCTGGCTACTTCCTCATCGTTTGGGACTTTGTCAACTATGCGAAGAGAAACGGCATTCCTGTTGGTCCTGGCAGAGGCTCAGCTGCAGGCAGCCTTGTCTCATACTCCATTGGCATAACAGATATAGACCCCATCAAATACAACCTGCTCTTTGAGCGCTTCCTAAACCCAGAGAGGGTAACAATGCCAGACATAGATGTTGACTTCTGTGCAGAAAGGCGTGATGAGGTCATACACTATGTTAGAAAGAAGTATGGGGAGTATAATGTGGCCCAGGTTATAACCTTTGGAACGATGAAGGCAAAAGCAGTTGTTAGAGATGTTGCCCGTGTTATGGGTTTTCCTTATAAAGAGGCAGACAGAATTGCTAAAATGATTCCAAACGACGAGAACTTGAGTGGCGCAATAAAATCCAACTCTCAACTTAAACAAGAGATTGAAAAAGATGATAGAGTGAAAAAACTCTTTGAAATATCAGGTACTCTTGAAGGTGTGAAACGCCATGCCTCTATACATGCAGCAGGTGTGGTTATATCAACGGAGCCTATATATAAAAGCTGCCCACTTTACAAGGCTCCAGGTGAGGAAACAATAGCCGTTCAGTTCTCTAAAGACTACTTAGAAGATATTGGCTTGATTAAGTTTGACTTTTTAGGGCTTAAAAACCTCACCGTTATTGACACAACCGTCAAACTCATTGGCACTGGCTTTGATATATCCAAAATTCCCCTTGATGATGAAGAGGCTTATAAACTTCTGCAAAGGGGTGATACACTGGGTGTATTCCAGCTTGAGTCATCCGGTATGCAGAGGCTTATAATGGACCTAAAACCCACTGTGTTTGAAGATTTAATAGCCCTTGTTGCCCTTTATAGACCCGGCCCTTTGGGTAGTGGCATGGTTCAGGACTTTATAGACAGAAAGCATGGTAAAAAACCCATTGAATATCCATTGCCAGAGCTTGAAGAGATCCTCAAAGACACATACGGTATAATCCTATACCAAGAACAGGTCATGCAGATCGCAAGCAAACTTGCAGGCTATTCTTTAGGTGAAGCAGATATCCTAAGAAGGGCAATGGGCAAAAAGAAAAAAGAGGTCATGGACGAGCAGAGGGGAATATTCATAGATAGAGCAACAAAGAGAGGAATACCAAAAGACAAAGCAGAATACATATTCGACCTCATGGCCAAGTTTGCAGAGTACGGCTTCAACAAATCCCATTCTGCTGCCTATGCCTACATTGCCTATCAAACTGCATATTTGAAAGCGCACTATCCTGAATATTTTATGAGTGCATTGCTCACGAGCGAAAAAAATAACACTGATAATATAGCTAAGTATATAGAAGAGTGTAATCGCATTAACATTACTGTATTGCCACCTGATATAAACGACAGTTTTCATGATTTTGCCGTTGCGGAAAAAGATGGTAAGAAGGTTATTAGATTTGGCTTTTCTGCCATCAAGAATGTTGGGGATGCAGCTATAGAGAATATTATAGATGTAAGAAAAAATGATAGATTTAGGAACATTTTTGATTTCCTGGAGAGAGTTGACTCAAGAAAAGTAAATAAAAAGGTTTTAGAGAGCCTAATAAAGAGCGGATGCTTTGATTCCTTGCATAATAACCGGGCAACACTTTTGAACTCTTTGGATATATTAATGGATTGGAGCGCTAAAAAGTCTAAAGGAGCACAAATAAAGAGGGTGGCTCTGTTTGGAGCAAAAGAGGGGCAGGGTAACTATCCGGAGCTTATTGAAGCCGAAAAGTTAAACGAAGATGAGATACTTCGATATGAAAAAGAACTTCTTGGCTTTTTTATTAGCTCTAATCCCATGTCTAGGTACCAAGATTTTGTTAAGGCAATAATAAATGCAACAAGTGAAGATATATCTTTGGGTAACGATAGTGAGATTATTCTGGCTGGAGTGCCTGTTGCCGTTAGAAAAACAAAAACAAAAAAGAAAGAAACAATGGCATTTGTCAAGTTTATGGATATCAAAGGAACATTTGAAGCCACAGTGTTTCCAAAATTGTACGAACAAAAGGCAGAGCTTTTAGATGGTAATAAATTGCTTATAGTTATCGGTAATGCAGACCCAACTACTGAGAAGGCCAATGTGATTGTTAAAGATATTATTGATGGAGATAAATTTTTAGGGTATGTAAAGACCATAGAGCTGATTCTAAACGATGATTCTTTCTCGTCAATGGACAAAATAAAGACAATTTTAGATAGAAATAATGGTGATAAACCTGTTTTTGTTAAATATATTGATAGAAACGGGAATAAAATTTACACTATACAGACCCTTTGTAAAGTTGGGGTGACCTCAATTTTAGTAGAGGCTCTAAAAAAATATAATGTTTTTGTGAGGTTTTCTATTTCTAAGGAGGAAATGCGATGAAAATTTTGGTAACGGGAGCTGCGGGTTTTATAGGTTTTCACCTTGCCGCTAAACTTTCCGAAGAAGGATACGATGTTGTTGGGCTGGATAATATAAATGATTACTACGATGTAAATCTGAAATATGGTCGGTTAAAAGAATCAGGTGTAGAATCGGCATTAGATTATGGAAAGTTGGTTTTTTCTAAAAAATATCCTAACTATGCTTTTATAAAACTAGATTTAAAAGACAAAAACTCGATAGACGAACTGTTCAGTAAAGAAAAGTTTGATGCTGTCTGTCATTTGGCGGCTCAAGCCGGTGTTAGGTATTCACTAAAAGACCCATATTCCTATATTGATAGCAACGTTTACGGTTTTTTAAATATACTCGAGGCGTGTAGGAACTTTAATGTAGAGAATTTGAGTTTTGCTTCATCTTCAAGTGTCTATGGCATAAACAAGAAACAACCATTTTCAGAAAAACACAACGTTGACCATCCAATAAGCTTATACGCTGCCACAAAAAAGTCTAATGAACTTATGGCTCACACATATAGTTATCTATATGGCCTGAAAGTAACGGGTTTGCGCTTTTTTACAGTTTACGGTCCTTGGGGAAGGCCCGATATGGCCTTATTTAAGTTTGTAAAGAATATTTTAGAGGATAAACCCATTGATGTGTACAACTTTGGTAAAATGCAGAGAGATTTTACGTATATCGATGATATTATTGAAGGTGTGGCTAGAGTTATAAAGAATCCAGCTAAACCCAATGAAAAATGGGACGCTTTAAACCCCGATCCATCATCTTCTAAAGTTGCTTACAAAATCTACAACATTGGTAATAACGCACCAATCAGTCTAGAACGTTTTATTGATATTATTGAGAAAGAACTTGGAAAGAAGGCTAAAAAAAATTATCTTCCCATCCAACCTGGGGACGTAGAATCCACCTATGCGGATGTTACCGCACTAATAGATAATTTAGACTATAAACCCCACACACTCCCTGAGTTAGGAATAAAAAACTTTATAAATTGGTACCGCCAATTTTATAAGGTTTAAGTGTACTTTATGATTTGTTAATTGGCAGGTTAATTTTTATATGATAAACTAACTATACAATAATGTTTCGTAGTTAAGGTTTATTTTTAAAATTTATTGTTGGAGGTGTTTATGAGGAAGCTTGTTTACGGATTGTTGGTGTTCATGTTCATGTTAACACTTGGTTTTGCTGCCAACGCTAAGGTTACTTTTGTAACCATAGGAACTGGTGGTGTAACAGGTGTTTACTATCCTACTGGTGGTGCTATCTCCAAAATGGTTAACGCCAAATTTAAACAGTACCACATCAAGATGACCGTTGAGTCCACAGGGGGCTCTGTTTACAACATTAATGCAGTGTTGAGTGGAGATTTGGATTTTGGTATTTGCCAATCGGATAGGGAATATGAGGCATGGAATGGACTCGCTGAGTGGAAAAACAGAGGGCCGCAGAAAAATTTGAGAAGTGTTTTTGGCTTGTATAATGAATCAATAACACTTGTTGCAAGGGCTGATGCAGGAATTAATAGTGTTTATGACCTTAAAGGTAAAAGGGTTAACTTGGGTAATCCAGGATCAGGGCAGTTGCAAAATGCAAAGGATATTTTAAAGGCCTTTGGTATTTCTTTAAGCGATATACATCCCGAGTATGTAAAGGCTGTAGAAACTCCAGGATTACTTCAGGACGGAAGAATTGATGCATTCTTTTACACGGTTGGTCACCCAAATGGAGCTATAAAAGAAGCTACAAGCGGAAGAATTAAAGTTAAAATCATTCCTATTACAGGTAAACCTGTCGAGGAATTGTTGAAAACTCATCTATACTACGCAAAATCTGAAATTCCTGTTAAAAAATTCTATCCAATGGCTGCTAACAAGAAAGATGTTGTCTGGACAATTGGCGTTAAGGCTTTAGTAGTAACAAGCAAGAATGAACCGGATAAAGTAGTGTATGCAATTACAAAAGAGGTTTTTGACCATCTAGACCAGTTTAAAAAACTACATCCAGCTTTTGCTACATTGACAAAGAAGAACATGCTTGAGGGTATGACAGCTCCAATACATCCGGGGGCACTTAAATATTACAAAGAAAGTGGCTTGATTAAATACATTCCTAAAAAACTTATACAGCAGTAGTTTTTTAGCTGACGATCTATTATGAAAGGGGCGCTGTGCCCCTTTTTTAGTTTGAGCTTGTAGGGGGTTGTATGAGCAAAAAGGACGTTCTTTTATCTGAGGAGAAAAAAAAGAAGGTAGAAGAGCTAATAAAAGAAGATACGGGCGATGTTAGAATACTAAACAAATATGAACGCGCAATAATAATGATAATAGGCGTTGGATGGGCAATTTTCCAGCTGCTTATTGCAAGTGTTTTGACTATAGATTCTACCTTTTCAAGGTCTATTCATCTTGCTTTTGCTATGGCCATGATATTTCTCTCTATTCCGTTTTTTAAAAAGAAAAAAATAAAATTTTTGCCTTTTTTGTCACAAAGAGAGGGTATTCCGTGGATAGATTATTTGCTTGCTATTTTGGGTGTGATTTCTGCTTTGTACATCACTATAGCGTGGAATGGTATAACAATGAGAATGGGTGCTCCTAATTTAACTGATAGAATTTTTGGTTTTCTCTTGGTGGTTATGGTTCTTGAAGCTACAAGAAGGGCAATAGGACCGGCTCTACCCATGGTTGGTATACTATTTTCCTTTTATGCCTTTTTTGGTCCGTATTTACCTGAGATTCTTGCATACAAAGGTGTGACTATAGATAAATATGTAAGTCAGATTTCTCTTTCTACTGAGGGTATTTTTGGTATTCCTTTAAGAGTTTCTACAAATATTGTTTATCTGTTTGTTTTGCTTGGAGCTATGCTAGATAAGGCCGGAGCAGGTAAGTTTTTTATCGATTTGGCATTCGCCGGTCTTGGAAGGTATAAGGGAGGACCTGCAAAATCGGCTGTTGTGGCAAGCGGTTTAACTGGTCTCGTTTCAGGGTCGTCTGTTGCTAATGTTGTTACAACAGGAACATTTACAATTCCTTTGATGAAAAAAACAGGTTATCCTGCAACTAAAGCAGGAGCTACAGAGGTGGCGGCGAGCATTAATGGTCAGTTAATGCCACCAATTATGGGTGCTGCTGCATTTATTATAGCTGAGTATGTTAATGTTCCCTATTTAGCCGTTGTTAAGGCGGCGTTCATACCGGCTTTGGTTGCCTATATAACACTTTTCTATGTTTCCCATCTTGAAGCAAGTAAGCTAGGTTTAAAAGGATTACCAAAGGAAGAATTACCTAATGCAAAGGAAGTTATTAAAAACGGTTTCCATTACCTAATACCGATAACGTGGCTTGTGGTTGAGCTTGTTGTATTGAGACATTCTCCAGCCATGTCTGCGTTTAGAACGATAATAATTCTTATTTTTGTTATCCTTTACCAAGAATTTGTGAAGGTTAAAAAAGAAGGGATATCAGTGCTACAGGCAATAAAGAACTCGGTTAAGTTGACAGCATAGGCATTTGTTTCTGGTTCAAGAAACATGGTTATAGTTGCTTTAGCCTGTGCCTCAGCCGGTATAGTTGTGGGTCTTGTGGCTACGGGTATTGGCAGTATGATAACGGAATTCGTTGATACACTATCTCATGGTAACATCTACCTATTGTTGATTATCACAGCTATGGCAAGCCTTCTTTTGGGAATGGGGCTCCCTACGACGGCTAACTACATCGTTATGGCATCTTTAACGGCTCCTGTTATTGTGACAATTGCTCATAATTATGGCTTTTTTGTTCCATTGACGGCCGCTCATCTATTCTGTTTCTATTTTGGAATTATTGCAGACGACACGCCGCCTGTGGGATTAGCTGCATACGCTGCTGCGGCACTGGCTGATGCTGGCCCTATACCTACAGCTGTTCAGGGATTTATTTACGATATGAGAACAGCAATTTTGCCTTTCATGTTTGTATTTAATCCGGATATTATACTTTATCACATAACGAGTTGGCCTAAAATAATCATGATATTTGTAATGGCTATAGCAGGATCTTTTGCCTTCGCCAGTGCTCTGCAGGGGTGGTTTTTGACAAAAAATAAGTGGTACGAGATACCATTTTTCCTATTTGCATCGTGGGTATTGTTCAATCCAGCAGGCATTTTGCACTGGCTTCATCTGCCAAGCGACATGAAGTATTATATGTATTTCATCGGGCTTGCCGTCATAGGTCTTTTGTATCTTGAGCAAAAAGTGAGAATAAAATCAAATCCAGTAATGGCTGCTTAGAAGAGGCAAGGTATGATTTGCGTTAATATGAATGTTGTGGATTTGCCTTTGTCTGCTACTCTTTAGATAAACGAGAAGAGTAATTTAATGATTGCTCAAGGAAAAAAGGTTTACAAGCTTGGTCTTGGGCAGTCGCCTTTTCCTGTACCAACGCCCGTTGCTGAAGCGCTAAAAAAATACGCCCACATCAAAGATTACCTGCCAGTTAAAGGGCTATATGAGTTGAGAGAAGCCGTCAAAAAATATTATCAAAAGTCCCAGGGTGTTGAGTTTGAAGTCGAAAACATTATCATCGGTCCAGGCTCCAAAGAGTTAATGTTCATATCTCAGCTTGTTATGTATTCTGAACTACCTCTACCTTCACCTAGTTGGGTTTCCTACGCTCCTCAGGCTAAGATTTTGGGTAGAAAGGTATCATGGCTTGAGACAAAAAAAGAGTACGATTGGCTTCTAGGAAGCGAAGTATTGGAACATTACTGTAAAAGCAATCCAAACACATCAAAGGTTATGATTTTAAACTATCTCAACAACCCAACGGGTAAAACATATAACGAAGAGCAACTTAAGGAGATTGCTGAGGTTGCAAAGAAATACGGTGTAATAGTTATTCCCGATGAGATATATGGTGAGTTGCATCATGAGGGAGAGCATGTGTCTATAGCTAAATTTTACCCGGAAGGTACGATAATCAGCAGTGGATTGAGTAAATGGTGTGGCGCCGGCGGTTGGAGACTTGGAACATTTGCCATACCAAAAGAGTGCTCATGGCTTGCCGATAAGATGGCTTCCGTTGCCAGTGAGACATTTACATCGGTCAGTGCGCCCATACAGTATGCATCTATAAGGGCGTTTGAGTTTGATGATGAGATCATGGATTATCTAAGACGTAGCAGGAAAATATTAAAAACTTTGTCATCTTATATCTACGATAACTTCAAGAATGTCTGTATAGAAACACCCCTTGCCGACGGGACTTTTACTATCTACCCGATTTTTCAAATTTGAGTGACAAGTTAAGTAAAAAAGGAGTTTATACAAGCAAGCAGCTTTGCAATGTGATTTTGGATGAAAAATCGATTGCTTTTTACCCGGTGATGATTTTGGAAGGCCATCAAGGGAACTTACAGCAAGGATAGCTTATGTAAATTTTGATGGTGATGCTGCCTTGGAGGCAGCGAAAAAGTATGCTATCGATGAAAATTTTTTGCGTAAGTATTGTACTGATACAGTAGAAGCTATTGATAGAATTTGTAGTTTTGTTGGTGGTTTGTGAAAAAAACACTTTTCTTGATTTTCCCCCTTGACTTTTCCCTCAAAGTGTATTATATTCTCTTTCGCCTCGCAAGAATGCGAGATGTTCTTTTACAAGCCAGGATGGAAAGATAGCCCTGGTTGATATATAAGTTTTAGCCTAAACGAAGCAAACAGAATGATTTAGGTCATTCTTTCATGTTTAACATGAGAGTTTGATCCTGGCTCAGAACGAACGCTGGCGGCGTGCTTAACACATGCAAGTCGTGGGAGAAAGTCTCCTTCGGGAGACGAGTAAACCGGCGCACGGGTGAGTAACACGTGGGTAACCTGCCCTGA
>WFYS01000019.1 GCA_015490005.1 Desulfurellaceae bacterium
ATCCTAAAATCTAGGCTTTATGATCTCTATAGAAGACAAAAAGAACAAGAGAGAGCTGAAGAGAGGAGGTCACAAATTGGCTCAGGTGATAGATCTGAACGTATAAGAACATACAACTTCCCTCAAGGTAGAATTACAGACCACAGAATAAACTTGACTTTGTATAAACTTGACAGCATTATGGAAGGTGAACTCGACGAGGTAATTGAGGCTTTGACTGTGGATGACCAAGCAAGAAAACTAAAAGAAAGCGGATTATAAGGAGATAAAATGGGTTTTAAATGCGGTATAGTCGGTCTGCCAAATGTAGGAAAGTCAACAACATTCAATGCCCTAAGTAAGGCAAATGCTGAGAGTTCTAACTTTCCTTTTTGCACAATAGACCCAAACGTTGGCATAGCAACAGTAAAAGACAAGCGTTTGTATAAACTGGCAGAACTGGTTAATCCTAAAAAAATAACGCCTCCAACGGTAGAGTTTGTCGATATTGCTGGTTTAGTAAAGGGTGCAAGTCAAGGGGCAGGCTTGGGCAATAAATTTCTATCACACATTAGAGACGTTCAAGTTATAGTGCATGTGGTTAGATGCTTCGAGGATGAAGACATAGTGCACACAATGGGAGATGTTAATCCAAAAAGGGACATAGAGGTTATAGACTTAGAGCTGATACTTGCAGATCTTCAAACCATTGAAAACAGAAGTAATAAACTTTCAAAACAGGTAAAAACTGGGGACAAAAAAGCAAAAGAAGAACTTGAGATTTTGGGAAAATTCAAGGAACTTTTGGAAAGTGGAAAGCCTTTAAGAGCACAGGTCTTTAACGAAAAGGAGCTAAGCATAATAAAAGAACTTAAACTGTTAAGCGCCAAGCCGGTTATCTATGTGGCAAATGTATCAGAGGACGATGTAGCAGGCAATAAATATTCAAACGAGGTCAAAGAAATAGCCAACAAAGAAAGCGCGCCTGTTATCGTATTGTCAAGCAAAGTAGAAGAACAAATAAGCAGGTTAGACGAAGAGGAAAAAAGGGAATTTATGGAAATGCTTGGAATAGAAGAGTCCGGATTGGAAAAACTTGCTAAAGTCGGATATAAAATGCTTGGCTTAATCACGTTTTTTACAGCTGGACCAAAGGAAGTCAGAGGTTGGACAATAAAGAAAGGCACAACGGCAAAAGAGGCAGCCGGTGTAATACACAGCGACATAGAGAGAGGGTTCATCAGGGCTGAAATAATAAAGTACGATGATTACATAGCTTGCGGCGACGAGAAAGAGGCTAAGGAAAAGGGGCTAATGCATTTGGAAGGCAAGGATTACATAATGCAAGATGGCGATGTAGTATATTTTAGGTTCAACGTATGAAAGTAATTAGGGATATATATAAACCGTGTTATATGAAAAAACCGGTTATAGCTTTGGGCAATTTTGATGGAATACACTTGGGGCATCAAGCACTAATAAAAGAGACAGTAAGGCGTGCAAATAAAAATGGCGGAACGCCTGTTCTTTTTACCTTTTATCCGCATCCAATAAAGGTCATAAAAAACATCAACGAGCCATTTTTAATTCAAACGTTTAAAGAAAAGGCGAAGATTGTTGAGAGCTTTGGTATAGAAAAGATAATTTGCGCAAGGTTTACAAAGGAGTTTGCGCAATTAGATCCAGAGAACTTTATCAAAAAAATACTTGTAGAGAATTTGGGTGTTGAAGCGGTGTGTGTGGGTCACAACTATACCTTCGGTAAAAAAGGTGTAGGAACGACAAAAACCTTGAAAGAGTATGCTTTAAAATACTCCTTTGATGCCATTGTTATACCGCCTGTAAAAATAGAAGGGATAGTCGTCAGCTCAACAAAGATAAGGGAGTTCTTAAGAAACGGGTTTATAGCTAACGCAAACGAGTTTTTAGGGAGAAATTATACAATATCGGGCATAGTAAAAGAGGGTGATAGGCGCGGTAAATCGTTAGGATTTCCAACGGCAAATATATATCCGAAGAACGAAATTCTGCTCTTAAATGGTGTTTATGCAGCTTATGCCTATATCGACTCAAAAAAATACAAAGCGGCCGTAAACGTGGGCGTAAATCCAACATTTAGAGGAACGCTAAAACACATAGAGGCGCATTTGATAGGATTTAAAGGAAACATATATAGAAAAAAGATAAAAATAGAGTTTGTAGATTTTATAAGAGGAGAGAAGGCTTTTAAAAAAATAGACGAACTTATTAGGCAAATCAACTCAGACATAAAAAAGATAGAAAAAATGCTATAGGTGATGAGATGGTTTTTGAAAATTTGCACGAATACTTAGACGCCCTAAAAAAGAAAAATGAGCTTATCGTAATAAAGGAAGAAATTGACCCAGTTTATGAAATGGGACAGATAGCAGACAGATTGATTAAAGGAAAAGGCCCTGCGGTACTATTTAAAAAACCAAAGGGAAGTGACATACCCGTGGCAATGAACATGTTCGGCACCAAAGAGCGCACAGAATTCGCGTTGAATGTAGAAAGCTTGGACGATCTTGGAAAAAGGGTGGAAGAGCTAGTTAACTCTGAAATACCGTATAACTTTTGGGATAAGCTGAAAAACATAGTAAAGCTAAAAGAGTTCAGTAAGTACATACCAAAAATTGTAAAAGACGCACCGTGTCAAGAGGTAATAATAGATGATGTTGACCTCTCTAGGCTACCTATCTTAAAAACTTGGCCAAAAGACGGCGGCAAGTTTATAACCCTACCACTTGTTTTTACAAAAAACCCAACAACGGGCAAACAAAACTGTGGCATGTATAGAATGCAGGTGTTTGACAAAGACACAACCGGAATGCATTGGCACATACACAAAGATGGAGCTCACCATTTTAGGTGGTATAAGGAAAAAGGTGAGGTTATGCCGGTCTGCGTGGCAATTGGTGCAGACCCCATAACGATTTATACTGCGACAGCACCACTGCCTGAAGACATAGACGAAATGCTATTCGCTTCATTTTTAAGGAGAAAACCGATAAAGCTTGTCAAGGCAACGCTTTCGGATATTTTGGTTCCTGCAGAGGCTGAAATTATTTTAGAGGGTTATGTTGACCCAAACGAACCACTGCATTTGGAAGGGCCTTTTGGAGACCACACAGGGTATTATTCACTTGAGGATTACTACCCTGTTTTCCACATAAAACGTATAACAATGAGAAAAAACGCTATATATCCGGCAACAATAGTGGGAAAACCTCCAATGGAAGATTGCTTTTTAGGAAAAGCCACAGAGAGGTTATTCCTGCCCATTATTAAAAAAATACTACCTGAGATTGTTGATATAAACCTTCCTATAGAAGGCATTTTTCACAACTTTGCCTTTGTGTCCATAGACAAGCAATACCCCGGACATGCTTTCAAAGTCATAAACGCTCTCTGGGGCTTAGGCATGATGAGCTTAACAAAAATTATCGCTGTCTTTGATAAAAATGTTAACGTACAAGATATAGGTGAGGTAATTTGGAGATTAGGCAACAATATAGAGCCACAGAGAGACATAA
>WFYS01000020.1 GCA_015490005.1 Desulfurellaceae bacterium
ATAAAAACCATATCTTTAATGTCTCATCCTGGCCAAATGCCATAGCCCATATGGATGCCGATGCTTTCTTCGTTGCATGTGAGCAGGCAGCAAATCCCTCTCTATCTGATAAGTGCGTTGTTGTAGGAAAAGAAAGGGGTATTGTCACAGCCCTAAGCTATTCAGCCAAAGACATAGGCATAAAACGGGGTATGCTAATCAGTGAAGCAAAAAGAATATGCCCAAGCCTTGTCGTCATAGAATCGGATTATGAACGATACAGTATGTTTTCAATAAGGATGTTTGATATTTTAAGAAACTTTTCTCCTGCTGTTGAAGAATATTCCATTGATGAGGCGTTTATAGATTTAAGCGGACTTAGAAGGCTCTACAATGCAGATTATCTAACTATTGCAAAAATGATACAGCATGAAATTCAAGAAAAACTCAATATCAGCGTATCTGTCGGTGTGGCACCGACAAAGGTGCTTGCAAAGATTGCATCAAAAATAAACAAACCGCACGGAGTTTTTGCCATAAAGGCAAACCGGATTCAAAACTATATAAAAGACATAAAGATAGAAGATATCTGGGGTATAGGAAAAAATACAGCAGCCCTTTTGAATAAACTGAACATATATACAGCAGAGGATTTTGTAAGAAAGGATGAGTTATACTTAAAGCGGTTTTTATCAAAACCCTACATTCAGATATATCACGAGTTAAGGGGTGAATCCGTAATGAGGGTTGAGGCAAATAAAAAATCCGCCTATAAATCCATAAGCAAGGCAAAGAGCTTTCATAAACCGACAGACGATAAGCAGATACTCTTTGCAGAGCTTACGAAAAACCTTGAAAATGCCTGCACAAAGGCAAGGATGTACAAGCTTGCAGCCAAAAAGCTCATTGTCTTTTTAAAAACCTCAGACTTTCAGACATCCTCAGTAAAACTCAAACTGCAAAGCCCCGCCAACACTCCTATGCTTCTTATGGATACGCTAAAAAGAGCATTTGATATGATATACAGCAAAAACCTGAAATACAGACAGACCGGTGTTGTTCTAACAGAACTTGTAACAAAATCCCAATACAGGCTGTTTGAAGACAGAGCAAAGATAGAAAAGATTGTGCATCTGTATAAAGCTGTTGATAAAATAAACAAAAGATACGGAAACAACAAAATACACCTTGCCGTTGACTCTTTGGCAGTATCAAAAAATGAGCATACGCAGAGGGTTGGCATACCTGTTGTGGAGATAGAGGTTTAGAAAGAATTAAAGGGCATTAGATGAAACAAGAGAAAATATTTATGCAAAATGCACACTTACACATTACTTCCATCAGTCCATCATCTGCGAGGTGTAAAGAGAGGAAAAATAAAAATAGTTTGATATAAGTTATCATTTATGATAACATCACAGTGTGAAATGGAAAATAGAATTTTTTAATGAGAAGATTGAAAAAGAAACTTTGTCTTTTCCACCAAAAATCTTGGCAAAGTTGATTCATATTTTGAAATGATTAAATTGCACTTGCAAGAAAGAAGGAGGTGGATAGTGAATAGACCTACATTTGAAGATTTTAAGAAAAAGGCTTTAAATAACCCGGAAATAAAAAAAGAGTACGATGAGTTTACTCCTATTTTCCAGATAAAGAAAGAGCTGCTGGCAGCAAGAATTAAGAAAGGCGTAACCCAGGAAGAATTAGCCAGAAGAATAAAGACTTCAAAATCAAATATTTCAAGATTGGAAAGTCTTAATAATACATATACGCCGAATTTAAATACCTTAATCAAATATGCCAAAGCTTTAGGTTGCGAAATAAGAGTGTCTATATATTGATGTCCGTCTATGAATAAAATGATTAGAGTTCCGACAGATAGAGAGCCAACGCATCCGGGCGAGATGCTGCTTGAGGAGTTTTTAAAGCCTATGGAAATAACTCAAAAGGATTTGGCTAATGCAATACATGTTCCTTACCAGAGGGTTAACGAAATAATAAACAAAAAGAGAGGCATAACACCAAGCACGGCTTTAAGATTGGCAAGATTTTTTGGAACATCTGAGGATTTCTGGCTCAACCTTCAGCTTAGATGGAATCTCTACAATGCAAAGAATAAAGAAAGTAAGATACTGGAAACCATAAAGCCTATAAAATCAGGACAAAAAGCGGTTTAGTTCTGGTAGGCAAACTTGAGAAATATGAAAAAGGCTTAGATAAACCAAGCCTGCTGCAATATTTTGCTCAGTCTCACAATAAGTGTCATCTGTCACTAAAATATCAATGTACAAGATTATTTCCTAATTTTGTTACTCTAAAAAACCAAGCCCCGTAGAAACGGGGCATGGACAGTGTTAACTGGCTTTTTTATCCAACGCTTCTTTAATTAACTTGAAGGTTTTAACTTCTTCATCTAAAGTTGTAACATTTGACAGCTTATCAATAAATTCGATCAGCGATGGTACAAGAGCTTCAAAATCTATGTATTTAAAACAACCAAGATTTCCTGAATGAAATGTTGCCGTTGGACCGTAGTCATGTGACATAAAGTCTCTTCTAATCTTAAACCCATCTTCGTCAAAAACATCTTCAAATGTCGCTATTTTAACAAGTCCTCCATCTGCCATAAAACAAAACCGTCCTTTTGCTTTTCTAAAATGCAAACCTGATTCGTACCATATAGCTTTTGCCCGAAAATCTTTTTTTGAAAAAATCCGCACCGATGGTTCAATTTTCTCAGATAAAAGATCCATGATTTTTTCAAGTTCCTCCCGTGCTTTATCAGTGTTTTTCTTTCTTGTTTCCATTCTTTCAAGCATTTGCGATAATTTTTCTATCCAGTCCATCTTCTTTTTCCTCCTTCAATTTTTTAATATTTTTAACATTTTACCCAAACCCCTTGAAAACACTTACCACCTAATTATCACCCCCTTCCTTTGTCATTTAAAAATGTGAAACATAAAAGCCTTTCTCCCTTTTCAACTCCCTGGCCAGGATAAATCGTGGAGCTCATCCAAAGTTGTTGCGTTCAGTTTAAAGCGAAAAATGGCTTTCTTCAAAGGAGTCACCCTACTTTTGAGGGTGAGTCACCCTGGGAAAATTAAGTTTTATGGTTTTAGGAAATGGCGTTGTAACGGGAAATACAAAGATAGTGGAATAACAATAGAGTGAGTCACTCTGGAAAATGGGTGAGTCACCTTGGTGAAGATAGAAAAAAGCAAAAAATAGGGAAGCATCAATATTCTGGAGAACGGTATTTTTAAGATTGACTCGTAAGATTTATGTAATTTTTGCTTACGTTATTTTAACTGCCTACTGTCTGTCTTTCAGAGATATAAGTGTTGACTTAATTTGGTTTTAGATAGTAGATATGTTGGGATCTATTTGGTTGTATCTATAATTACTGTCATCCGCCGTACTAAAATACACCGCCAAAGCCTACTAAAAGTGCACCAATTTTAGTAAAATGTTCAAAAAATCTGATAAAGTTCATGGAAGCATTATAATATAATGGCCACAGCAAAGTAAAATAACCTAAAAATCACAACAAGAAATATAAAGCATTATCCTGAGTAAGTTTTCTTTGGGGTTGATAGTTTGAGCTTGAAAATGGGCTCTTTTTCACTTTAATATAACAATATCTCGCTGCCTTTCTCTTATATATTCCCAGTCTCTTCCGTTAAATTTCTTAGCCGTGCTGTGCAGGGGGATTTCTTTGAAAAAATACAGCAGGCTTGGGTGGATATCGTTTAAATCTACATAGTTGCTTTTTAGATAAGCTTTTGAGTAAAGTATTATAAATTTTCTTGTCTGTTCGTGTGACACACTATAAAAATTTAAAAATGAAAACTTATTCACTCCTTTTTGCTCTAAAATTTTAAAACTGCACAATGTTTTTAAAAAAGCCCTTACGGATCTTTTAACTATCTCTTTATCTCCGTATTCTTCGGTCATCTTTTTTGTAATTATTTTTGTTGAGATATAGTTGTTTGAGTCAACACTGATTTTGATTTTCTCAATAATGGAGCTAACTATCTTATAATCCATAATAATCTTCACTAAAAATAATGGCTCCATTTCTTCAAGCGAGCAGGATTTAATCCACTCAAAAAAAAGATTGTTTTCTATTTTTGACCTATTTTCTTGAAAGCTGTATATAAAGCTCCTGTAAATAACCGTTCTTGCTTTTCTTTTGCCCTCTTTTCCTATAAGCTGTTTAGCAATATCTGCAAACGCCTCGTTATAGTTGGAAGGGTTATCTCCTATTTTCATAATTTTCAATATTTCATATATCCATTCCGGCCTTATCGGTCTATCAAATCCAATCATAAATCTATCTCCACAAATGGCACTACCAACTCCTCCAATGTTATTCCGCCGTGGGTTATTATAAATTTGTCTTTAGAATGAAAGGATAATCTATCTTTGGGTATCACAACTTTTGAATTACTAAATGGCGGCTCAAAAATGAAATACTTACCCTCGTATTGTTCCAATAGAGAGTTATTCCCCACAATTGCAGCCCGCTTTGAACCGGATTCGATAAGATATTTATCTACTCTTGAGCCCATACCCTTTGCAACTATGCATCCATGATCCGAAGATAAAAATATTTTATATCCACTGTTTAGTAAAATCTTTATTTCTTTTATAATCGTTGAATCTTCAAGGTAGTTTTTTACAGCTTCAAAATAGCCGTTTTTATTAATTTTATTAGGCGGAACGATGAAACTATGGGCATTGTCATCAAACAAATTATAAACTATTTGAACCGCATCCACGCCGATAAGATTATTTTCATTTATTTCGCCCTCAGAGAAACTTTTACAATATAAGTCTTCAAAATTGTTTCTAAACTCCAGCGATTCGTTGATTCTTGTTTTATAACATTCCTCTAATTTTCCGCTAAACAGTGATGACCTTGATATTTTTGTTATGGTCGGAATTAAAGCAAAAATGTATCTTTCTTTAATGTTTGCGCCCAGATTCTGAATATACCGCTTTAAAAAATACCATTCAGGGATACCCATTCCATCAAAGCATACAAGTGCAAATTTACCCAGATTAACAGATTTTATATATGAAACTGCTTTGTTAACAGTCTTAAAATTAAGTATGCTCGAGTAAAAAGCATTTTTATAGAGACTTATGTTTTTTAATATTATGTCAAAAGTCACCCTATCCAACTCTTCTATAAGCTCATTATTTACATCCGTATCCAATAAATACGAATTATAAACAATCTCACCATACAATTGCGCTATCTCCAAAATATCGTCATAATTTTCT
>WFYS01000021.1 GCA_015490005.1 Desulfurellaceae bacterium
CCGGTATGGGAGATGAACTAAAGATTAAAGAAAGCATAGATGAGGCAATACCATCATCAAGTAAATCAAAAAACCTAAGCTACGGTGAAGCAACAAAGGCAATGATCCTTAACGGTCTCGGCTATGTCAACAAACAACTATACCTAACACCACTCTTTTTTAAGGATAAGCCACTAAAGATGCTATTTGGAAGGGATGTTGAGAGACATACCCACAATCTTGTGTCTCCCTTAATATGACAGTAGAAGGGATCCTGTCTGGATAAGCTTGATAAATCCTCTCTTCTATGTAGTCCTTGTAATCATCAAGCTTTGAGGGATAGTTCCTTCTGGGATACGGTTTTAAATCCTCTTCTTTTAGTCTTCTTGATACCGTTCTTCTGTTTAGACCAAGAATCTTTGATATCTGCCTGATTGAGAATCCTTGAGAATAAAGTGTGTGAATAACTACAAACTCCTCCTTGCTAATCATTGATACTCTCCTTGCAAAAAAAGATTACCCAAGGAGAGTATAACTAATTACTAAAAGTGGTGCACTTTTAGTAGGCGTTGGTGGTGTATTTTAGCACGGCGGATGACAATAACAAATGCCAAGCTTATATCAAAACCCAAATACAAAACAAAAGGACGGCCAAAATCAGATGCCAAGCCTGATTACTATGAATACTGCTGGGTTATAGAAACCAAGCCAAATGAGGAGTATATAGAACAGAAACAGAACCAAAAGAGTGGTCTTTTTATCCTTGCAACCAATGATATGACACTATCAGAAAAAGAACTGCTTGATGAGTATAAATCACAACAGAGGGTTGAAAGGGGCTTTAGGTTTCTAAAATCACCGGAGTTTTTAAGCGATGCCATGTTTTTAAAAAATCCAAGACGCATAGAAGCAATGCTTATGACAATGACACTTTCCCTGCTTGTATATGCTGCCTTAGAATACAGAATAAGAGGTGAGCTTAAAAATAAAAACAAGACCTTTCCCAATCAGCTTGGCAAACCCGTTCAGAACCCAACAGCAAGATAGGTGTTTGAGAACTTCTTTGCCATACATCTGCTTATTTTAGATGGACAGGAGCAAATTGTTGGATTGGAAGACAAACATAGATTGATATTGGAGCTATTGGGTAGAGTTTATTTGGGGTTTTATGGTATAAATGGAGGAAGAGGTGCGGAATGAGGGGTAATTTAAATGAATTTATATTTTTTGCCACAGACTACCAAGTTGAAGGTGACGAAAAATACATAACGGTAAAAATTCACAAAGATAGGTGTATGTATTGCCCCACAGGTGTGGGCGGAGCATTGCTTGGAACTGCAAAATGCCCATACCCACAGCTCTTCAGTGTTTACCTTGATATGGTTATCAAAAATGGATATTACTACAAAAAAGTAGAGATAATAAAGCAACCTAATGGCTACATGAAAAGAGTGGGTGATTATGATATCATTGGATTTAAAATAGCGGACGATGAGGATTTTAAATTTATAGCTGACGTTCTATTGGAAGGTGTAAAGAGAATTGAGAAAACAATTGAAAAATCGTTAGACAATGGAATCATAACAGAAGATGACCTGTGGGACAGAAATTACATACCTATACCTAACACAAATCCTCAGAAATACAAAACAAATTTTACAGACTTTGCTAAAAAATATATTCAGCCAATAGAGGATAATGTGTTATCAAAACACAAAAAAATTAGCTTTGCAGCGTTATTAGATGAAAATGGCTATGTTCCTATACATAATTCAATTTACGACAAACCGTTAACAGGTGATTATAAAAAAGACTTGGCCGGCAATAGATCCATGAGAATCTTCAACGATTCGATGGGTGTTTCCAATGTAATAAATAATAGAAAATATTTGCTTATATCTTATCCAAGGGATATAGGAATTTTAATGTTTGGAATTTTGTCCGAAGTAAAAGTAAAAGGCAAGCGTTGGGGTGCGTTCAGTGTTGGGTTTAAATTTTAGTTATTTGTCTTGATAAATTTGCCTTTTTTATGTATTTTATTTATATGATTTAAAAGGAGGTTTTAAAAATGAAAGAGGATGTTATAAACAAGGTGTTAAAAGAATTTGTTGGCTCAAGTCAAAATATGGAAGGTGCTGCATTGGTGACGTCAGACGGCTTAATGATAAGTAGCTATCTACCATCTGACATGGATGAAGACAGAGTATCAGCAATGTCTGCTGCTCTTCTATCTTTATCCGAAAGGGCAGTAGAAGAATTAGAAAAAGGCATGCCTCAACAGGTTACGATCAAAGGCGACAACGGATATATAGTTATTACTTCCGCTGGAGAAGAAGCAGTTTTAATGGCAATGGCTGATGTAAAGGTAAAACTTGGATTACTTTACATGGAGATTAAAACAGCAGCAGAAAAGATTAAACAAGCTCTATAATGAATGAAACATATAACTACATACATACTTCTCATTTTAGCCTGTGTTTTTTGGGGAGTTGGCTTCCCTATAGCAAAAATAGGGGTGGAGCAGATCCACCCTTTTAGCTTTGCATTTATTCGCTTTTTTCTTGTTAGCATATTTTTTATACTGTTCTTCAAGCTATCTCCATTCAATCTTGTTTTGAAACTCAAGGAAAATTTTTACATATTATTTTTTATGGCCTTAACAGGCATACTTCTCTATGGGGTGTTTTTCCTTTTTGCTTTGAAATTCGCAAAAGCTTCAGATGTTTCATTAATCTCTGGTGCAAATCCAATAATTACATCCATCGTAGCTTATGTGTTTTTAAAGGAAAAAACAGGAACATTGGGTATTTTTGGTATTTTAATCTCTTTTTTAGGTGTAACCTTTATCGTATCAAATGGAAAGATTAATGCTGTTTTAAATTTCAGTTTTAATACGGGAAGCCTTTTGATGCTTGCTGCAACAACTATGTGGGCATTCTACTCGGTTATAACGAAAAAAGCACTTTTAAAACTAGACATATTCGAGGCTGTTTGCCTAACGTCTTTTATCGGCTCACTTATGTTCTTGCCGCTGGCTTTGACTTTTGGTCATCTTCAAAATCTAGGCAGTTATACAATAGCTGGATGGTTAAGCGTTCTTTACATGGTCTTTTTTTCGACAATATTCGCATTCAGTGCATGGTATAAGGGGATAGAGCAAATAGGCGCATCTCGTTCGAGTATTTTTGTTAACCTAGTGCCAGTTTTTGGTGTATTAACCTCAGTTGTCCTATTAAAAGAGTCTATTAAACTCTATGAAATCATAGGTGGCATCTTTGTCATTCTAGGAGTAATACTAACAAACAGAAAAGCGGATGCGGTTAGAATCAAAGGGTAAAAAAGTTAGGCTTTTTGGCAATTTAACATACAAAGTAATAAAAGAATTTGATAGATACGCCAAAAAAGAAACCTTCAATGAAATAGACTTGAGTGGAGCAGAATTATTAGATACGTCTTTTATTATTTATTTGCTCAAAACAAACAAAAAACTTGCAGTTTCAGAGAAGCAAAAACAGCTTATCGATATAGTAAAAAAAAATCTAAAAGACAGGCCAATAAAAATTAAAAAGACTGGATTTTTTTATGATATAGGATTCTTGACGATTAGTAAGTTAAAACATCTTTATCACTTTTTAGTATTCTTGGGTGAAGTATTCATTAAAGGATTAGATCTAATTCTAAAACCCAAAAGATTAAGGTTTAAAATGATTGCTAAAGATATCGAACTGATGGGATTTAATGCCATACCTATACTTGCAACCATATCATTTTTAATTGGTGCTGTTATAGCCTATCATGGAGCTATAAGATTAAAACAATTTGGCGCTAACATCTTTGTTGTTGACCTCGTAAGCGTTTCTGTTTTGAGGGAGCTCGGACCTTTAATAGTGGCCATTCTATTAGCTGGCAGAAGCTCAAGTTCATACACAACTCAAATTGGAATAATGAAGATCACAGAAGAAATCGACGTTATAAAAACCATGGGTATTGAGCCTTTTGACGTTTTGGTTTTTCCTAAAATAGTTTCCATGTTGATTAGTGTCCCTTTGCTCATAATCTTAGCCGATATATCAGGTGTGCTTGGGGGAATAATTGTTGCAAAGTTATCCCTAGGTGTAACTTTAAGGGATTTTATCTTAAGATTGCATCACGCAATAGATATAAAAACGTTTTTGGCTGGTATATTAAAAGCACCTGCCTTCGCATTTTTAATTGCAACAATAGGCTCTTTTGAAGGTTTTATGACTCAAAAAAACGTTGAGAGTATAGGAGAAAGTGTCACAGATAGCGTTGTAAATAGTATATTTGCTGTAATAATTGCAGATGCTATTTTTTCAATTTTATTCAGATGGTTAGGAATATAATTAAAGTTAGAAATTTGAAGGTTTCATACGGAGACAGAACTGTCTTGGATAGTGTTAATATAAGCGTAAAAGATGGGGAAATTTACACAATTTTAGGAAAAAGTGGCAGTGGAAAAACAACCCTAATGCGCTCAATTTTAATGCTCGAAAAGTCAACAGGCATTATTGAGGTTATGGGTGTTGATTTAAATAAGGCAAACAATGATGATAAGGATCTCATAAAAAAATCCTACGGTGTTATGTTTCAAGCAGCAAGCCTATTTACATCTTTAACTGTTGGTGAGAATGTAGCTGTGCCTTTAAAAGAGGGCGCAAACATAGACAATAATATTATTTTCGATATAGTTAGATTCAAACTATCTTTAGTTGGATTAGACGAAAATGTATTTAATCTTTACCCTTATGAATTATCAGGAGGCATGAGAAAAAAGGCTGCTTTAGCAAGGGCTTTGGTCTTAGATCCAAAAATTATTTTCTTAGATGAGCCAACTAGTGGTTTGGATCCTGTAAGTGCAGATGATTTTGATAAAACTATATCTGAATTAAATAAACTTTTGGGTATCACAGTTGTTATGATAACACACGATTTAGACAGTTTTTTTGGTATCTCAAACAGAGCTTGCGTTATAAGAGACAAAAAGGTTTTGGCTGAAGGTACACCATATGATATTATGCATCAAGATGATAAGTGGCTAAAAAATTTATTTTTCGGTAACAGAGGAAGGAAGTTTACTCAATGGAATCAAAGGTAAATTATGCAGTTGTTGGGCTGTTTGTCATATTCTTTGGGATGCTTGGTGCAATAATAGTTGTTTGGCTCATAGGCTCTGGAAGTATGAGGTCTAATTATAAAAACTATATTGTTTATACTAGTGAAAACATATCAGGTCTACATACGGATTCTACGGTGAGATACAAGGGTCTTGATATAGGCAAAGTTTCAAAAATAGAAATAGACAAAAAACACCCAAACTTCATAAAAATCTACATAGAGGTCGAAAAAAGCATACCTATTGAGAAAAATACAATAGCTACAATATCATCCAGCGGTTTAACAGGTATATCATACATAAATCTATCTTATTCAAAACATCCATACAAGCCTCTGCTTAAAATAAAAACCGAATATCCAGTTATTTACACAAAGCCAAATCAACTTGAAGAGGTTCTAGATAAACTGCCCAGAATAATTAACTCCATCAATAATACCTTTAATAAAATTAATGCCGCCTTTAATCAACACACCATAAATTCAATCCAAGAAACCGCCACAAATATAAATAAACTTACAAAAGAGTTGAGAAAAACAAACTTAAAAGCGCAGAAACTACTAGAAGAGAGCGATAAATTCATCTATTCGCTACAAAAAGATTCAAACAATATAGACACAGTAACAAATTTAGTTAAAAAAACCATTATAGACATTGATAATTTAACGAAAAACCTAAATGGCACCACCACTTACACCAAAGAAACACTAATAAAAGAGGGAACTAGCACACTTAAGGAAACAAAGAGGGCATTACTTGAACTAAAGCAATTGATTATAGACATTAGAAGAAATCCGTCTATAATTATTAGGGGTAGAAAAGAATTTAACCCGATTAAGGATAGTAAAAAATGAAAAAAAGTGCTTTGTCTTTATCGGTCTTACTTTTAGTTGCGTCATGCAGCCTTCACCCACTACCTTATAAAAAAATAGCCTTTATAAATGAAAGCACCGGGATTTTAAGCAAGCACAACAACCATTGCAAAATAGACGTAGAGTATTCAAACTGCAGTAATGCTTTTGATAGTTACACGGTTTACGCTCAAACTGGGGAATATATGTTTGAACCGTTAAGTAATTATGAGTGGATAGACACGCCATGTAACATGGTCAAAAACTCAATAAAAAATGCATTTAAGAGTTATGGATGTAATACTAACCCACAAGCAAAAAATAGATTAACATTTGAGATAAAAAAATTTCAATTGATATCAACAGGAAACAAACTTTTCTGTGAAATCGAAGTGCATTTCGAATTAAATAGCCTCAACAAGTCGTTCGTAATCGATTTTGACAAAAAAAGAAAGATGCACAATGTAACATCTTTTGCATCTTGCTTGTCTACCTTAACTCAATCTATGGATAGAAAATTAATCAAATGGGTAAACAAAAAAATAGAGCCCACCAAATAGGCAGGCCCGTTTAAATTAAATCTTAAACCTTCCAACAATAGACGTTAATCTATTGGAACTACCTTTAAGTTCTTCTGAAAGTTTTGTTATTTCTGTAACTATCCTAGTGTTATCCCTTGCAGCCTCCCTAATCTCCGCGGCTTGAACGTTAATCTCAGCTACAGTTGAAGACAATTCTTCCGTAGCAGCGCTTGTGGCATTTATCTCTTCAACAGTCTTGCTTATCTGTTCAACCATTGCACTTATGTTATTCTCATCCTCTAGTGCTTTTTCCCTTTCTTTTAAAATGCCCTCTTCTGCTTTCTTGGTCATCTCTATAGACTTTTGAGCATCCTTTTGCATCTTCAGTATCATTTCTCTGATTTCTTCAGTTGCCTTTTGTGTTTTCTCAGCCAATTTCCTAACTTCGTCGGCAACAACAGCAAATCCACGTCCAGCCTCTCCTGCACGTGCGGCTTCAATTGCAGCGTTCAATGCAAGCAGGTTTGTTTGGTCAGCAATCTCGTTAATAACGTTAACAATCTGTCCAATTTGCTTTGAAGATTCTCCCACAGTATTTATTTGTTCCATTGCCTTTCTTGCAAGCTGAGCATTCTCATTCATCCTATTAACTCTGTCTTCAATATCCTTAAGCATATGCTGATTTATCTCACTGACAGTTTCAGCCTGCATATTTATGCCTTCTGTAGATTGTGCCACATTGTGCACTGCTTCACTCATATCATCAATTGCCTGCGTCATTTCTTCCAAATTTCTCGTTGTCTCCTCTACCGTAGCTGCCATTTGAGTAGCAGAATTGGCTGTTGTACCAGATTTAGACATAACCTCATCTGCAGAAACTCTAATATCTCTAACCATCTGTTGCAGTGTATCTAAGAAATTATTGAGTTTATTCGCCAAATTCTCAAACTCATCGTGAGTGTCAACATGAACTCTCTTGGTTAAATCCCCCTCACCCGTTGCCAAATCATCAAGTCCTTGAGCCATCAAGTTGATAGGCTTAATCAATCTATTAGATAGAGCAAAGCCCACTAAAACAACAATAAAAAGTGCTATAATCACAACTACAATTGAAACCTCAACAGATTTTACTATGTCTTTTTTAATCCTACTAGCATAAGCCTGAGCCATATGTTGAACACTATCTAAATACACACCCGAACCTATTATCCAATTTAGCTTGGGTATTGTGTATATATAACTAACTTTAGGAGCAATTCCTCCGCCGGGCTTTACCCACCAGTAATTAACAAAACCTGAGCCTTTTTCCTTTGAAACTCTTATCATGTTTTGAAATAAATAATTTCCTTTTTTATCTTTCAAATTATAAACATTCTTACCATTCAATTTAGGCTCTGGTGGATCTATTATAAGTACTCCTTGTCTATTAAGAGCAAAAATATAGTTACCGTTATCGTATCTAAATCTGTTTAAGTCAGAAAGAATGTCCTCCTTGATTTTATCTATTGGCACTCCTTCGTTGGCCATAGCACTGTATTTGCTTGCTACAAGCTCTACAACCGTTTTAACTTTGTTTTCTTGAGACTTTAGCAAAACAGAATAAATATCCTTTGATCTTGTCTTCACCTGGTTTGTGTTCCACCAAATAGCATATGCACCAAAAATCAAAAGAAAGACAAAAACAGAGCCAATGCCGTAAAATAGAATTTTGGATTTAAAAGACATAAAACTCACCTCCATCAACTTTTTCTTTTTAAAATATCTATCGTTTCTCTATCAAACAATTTAAAATACGGGTCGTATTGCATGAGGTTGAAAATTGTTTCTTTAAAACTGCTGCCCAAAAAACCATCCGTATTTGGAACAGTCATTGATTGTTTGGTAAGGTTTAGTGCCCTCAATGCCATATCTGTAGCTACATAACCCTTCATGGCACAACCTTTCTTTGCACCATCACAAAACACTCCACCCGTTCCTTCTATATAATTTTTAAAAGCATCGTAAAAGAGTTCAAGTTTATTCTCTAAGTAAAGCAGACCTGCCATAACGCCAACACCCGCTGCATGAACGACACCACATTCCGATGACACAAACCCAAACTTTGATGTTATTAGCGATGTTATGAGACACGACAGAATTACAGCTTTTTCTACCTCTTCTCCTTTAAAACCTTTTTCCTTTGCAATATAAGACAAACTCCCAATGGCTACTATTCCCTTATTACCACTACCTGCGCAACTTGCAATCTCAACACTATCTCCACCCATTCGCGCATAAATTGCCCCGTAGGCAGGATTCACTTCCGGTTCTAAATATTTCTTCGAGTATTCAATAGCTTTAAGATTTATCTCAATAGCTTTTTTAACCTTGTTTTTTAAATCCTCATCTTTATATAACTCATCAACAGTTTTTTTCCATATCCTAAAGTCGAAATAATCATCCTCAAACTCAATCTCTTCCTCTGCCTTTTTGGCTTTTTTCTTGAAAATGTATTTTCCATTCTCTTTTATTTCAACAATGCCCGTATGAGTTTTTCTTGTAACTATTTCTATCTCATTGCCATTCTCATCAAGCGCATGAGAATGAATGTAAAGTTCTTTCTTTTCAGACAGATTTACTTCTACCTTTATCCTATTCTCAGACATTCTTGTAAGCACACTGTCATCAATCATTGTGAATACTTCCAAAGCCCTACTCGTATCCCCTATCAAGTATCCCAACAGGGCTGCATTTTCTGTTCCAGTTAGGCCATTTGAGTTTGGAATGCCAGCAGCAAAAGCATTTTTAAAGGTCATCCTGTCTATCTCAAGCCGTATTTTCTTTGCATTTTTCAAATACTTTGCAATATGGGCGGTATTGTAGGCAATGGCCGCTGGTTCTGTGCAGCCAAGTGAGAACTCTACCATTTTAGATAATCTTTTGGATAGTTCTTCCATACTCTCTCCCTTTTTTTATATATTTACGTTTAAAGTCTTTCTTGCCAAATAGCCAATAACAAATGATATGATGCTCACAGAAAAACTTATAGCAAACATCTCTATAAAGCTCTTTTTAAACGATGTTTCCTTAACCACAGAAACGAAGAAACTGAAGATTAGAATGACAACTGTTGCATCTAAAAACATCAAAGCTAACGAGTAATAAAAGTTTGTGAATAAGAAAAATGGAACTACCAATGCTAAAACAGTAATAAAGTATGCAAACGTAGTGTAAAACGCAGCCTTTAGGGGATGCTCACCTTTTTCCGCTTTTTGAGATAAATATTCGCTTGAGCCCATACTTAAAGACGCCGATATACCTGTCACAACACCAACCACACCTATAAGCTTTGCGTTTTGCAAAGCCAAAGACACTCCAGCCAAAGCCCCCGTAAGTTCTACTATCGCATCGCTTATACCTAAAACCATTGAGCTAATGTATTCTATGCGCTCCTCGTGCAGCATATCTATAAGCAATTTTTCATGCCTTGTTTCATCTTCTAAAATTTTCTTTGCTTCTGGAATAACGTTGGATATGGATTCGTAACTTTCTTGGGCATCTACTTCAGCTGTTTCCATAACTTTTACGCAGAAAACAACACCAAATATTTTTGCTAAAACAACAAATAGAAAAACAATTAAAGGGTTTGCTTTTAAATCTACATGCGTATATTTTTTTAATATATTGCAATGTTTTAGTTCATCTTCTGCTATCTTCATCAAAATCTTACTATTTTTACCTTTGACGGATTTAAGAGTGGATAGCCTTGAGTATATTTCGTACCCGAAAGCTTCATCCTTTTGGTATTTTATTAAACGACGTTTAAAATTTTCATCCATCTTATACACCTTATTTAGTATAAATTACGAGCTACTTGATTGCAAGGTTAATTTTGTGTATAAAGTTACAGTAAAATTTATTTTAGAAGGTGTTGTATGGATAAAAAACCTTTTGCCAATCCAGGACCTGCTGGATTAATGGTCTTGGCATTTTATTTGGCTGCACTTTGGCCTGTGGCTACACACAAAGCGCCTCATGAGATGATTAGCGTTTTGATTGCTTTAGGGTTTGCAGGTGGTTTAGTTCAATTCACTGCGGGTATTATAGATCTAAGAAATGGAGAAATAATGACTGGAAATATAATGCTCGCATTTAGTGCATTTATGTGGCTAGGCTTTTGGGAATTCTTAGGAAAATCGTTGGGCTTCATTACAGAAAACACATCTGTCGTCGATGGTTATGTTTTCATAGTTATGGGAATATTGATGACAGGTTTCACCGTTGGGCATCTTAAAGCTCCAAAAATAACTCTACTTTTTATGATTTTTACAGACATATTCTTTCTAAGTGCCGGAGCTTTCTTTTTAACGCACAGCCCTGCCCTATGGAATATTGTAGGAATAGTTTTGCCACTAATAATCCTCACTATTCTATGGATTGTTTTTGGAACGGTATTAAACGGAGTGTATGGTAAGGAGATAATACCATTAGGGAAACCATTAATCAAAGATTAGAAAATCTATTTTCAGCAAAAGGCGCATATGCATTAGTCATTAGCTTAAATGAAACCAAAAAGATAGAAATAGGCAAATTGGGTAACATTGAATTCAAAGAAGGTTATTACGTTTACGTCGGTTCCGCTTTGAGTGGATTAAAACAACGATTAAAAAGACATCTGAGTAAAGACAAAAATAGAAGATGGCACATAGATTACCTACTTGAGCATGCAGCCATAGAAGGAGTTTTTGTCTGGCAATCAAAGAAAAATATTGAGGATAAGATTGGGTGCAAACTCAAAAAGAAATTCGATTATCTAGATGGATTTGGCAGCAGCGACTCAAAGTGTAAAAGCCACTTATTTTACTCAAAAGATAAAAATAAACTTGTATCTTCCTTGTTTAAGGCTTTGCGCAGACAATCAGTCTTTATTGAGTTTTAACACAACCATGCTTTCTACGTGATGTGTTTGAGGAAACATATCGTAAAGCTTAACTTTTTCTATCGTGTACTTGCTATTTATAATGTTTAAATCCCTCGATAACGTTACAACATCGCAGGATATGTAAATAACGTGTTTTATGTTCCTTTTCAAAAGCCACTGCGCAACCTCCTTTGCTCCTTCTCTCGGAGGATCTAAAATAACAAGGTCACAGCCGTCCTTAATTTTAAACGATTCAAAGAGGTTCCTCTTTACCACATTAACATTTTTTAAGCCAAAATTATTGATGTTTCTTTTCAATGAGGAAATAGCCGATAAGTCTAGCTCCACAGCATAAATTTTGTATCCATTTTTAGCCAAAGGTATGGTAAAGTTACCAATGCCACAAAACAGTTCTAATATACTAGCAGGATTTATAGAATGTACTTCACTTAATAGGTCTTGTATGATTTTAAGGTTCACATCTCTATTTACCTGTGTAAAAGCACTTTTTTTGTAAAATAGCGGTTGCTCAAAGCCTAAATCCATAACCATTTCATCTATATTGACGTTGCCATAATCGTCTACCTGAACGCGCATATTCCTAAAACATCTGTTGTTGTTGATAAACTTATTAATGCCTTTATCAGCGATTTTGCACTCATCAATCTGTGTAAATTGATTTGTACTCCTTTTGTAAAAACCCCATTTACCATTTTTACACTTAAAATTCAACCTTCTTCTGTAGTGCCATTGTCTTTCAGAAGGCACAATTTTAGGCATTTTGTTTAACTCTATTTTACCGATTCTTTTTAGTGTTGATACAAAAACACTTTGCTTTAGTTTTAATTGATAATCGTAGCATGCATGTTGTAAGTCACATCCGCCACATGTCAAATAGTACGGGCATTTTGGCTTAACTCTATATACTGACGGCTTTAAAATATCTGTCGCAAAGGCTCTAATAAAGCCCTTCTTTTCTTGAACTATCTCTATCTCGACAACCTCGTTTGGCAAAGCATTTTCCACAAACACAATTTTACCGTTTATAGAACCAGTTCCGTATCCGCCGTTTGCAAAATCCGTAATCTTCAATTTCATGGCACAAAATTATTGCATGTTTTATATTTCATTTGCAATACTAAAGGTATGAAAAAGGAACTTTACGTATATATTCACACCCCTTTTTGCTATAAAAAGTGTCCATATTGTGCGTTTGTATCATTTGAAAAGCGCCTAAACCTACTGGATAATTACGTTGAAGCTTTAGTTAAACAGATAAGCAGTCTTGATGGTAAAAATTACACAGTAAAAACCATATACTTCGGTGGTGGTACACCCACAGTTTTAAAAGTGAAACATATTGAAAAAATACTTAAGGCTTTAGAAAACAGATTCGACTTAGATGTGGAAGAATTAACTATTGAAACGATACCCAACAATGTAAAACCTGATTATGTAAGGACACTCAAACTTTTAGGTTTTAACAGGTTAAGCATTGGAATTCAATCCTTTCGTGATATGAAACTTAAAGCTTTAGGAAGAATTCATAATTCAAGGGATTCGATTCAAGCCGTTAAAACAGCGTTTAAATATGGTTTAGACAACATTAGCATAGATTTGATTTACGGCATTGAGGATAACTTGGACACCTTTGGTAATGAACTGGAACTTGCAATGAGTTTGCCTATAAAACATATCTCTACCTATATGCTAACAATTGAAGAAGGAACTCATTTCTTTGATTTTTTAAAAAGCGGAAAGTTGAATTTACTAAATGATGAGCTTATATCAGACCTTTACTTGATGCTTTGTGAAAAACTCAACAAAGGAAGCTTCGAGCAGTACGAAATATCAAACTTTGCAAAAAAAGGTTTTTATTCAAAACACAATATGGCCTATTGGACAAATAAAGAGTATATGGGGTTTGGCGTGTCTGCAGCATCGTTTATTGATAGGAAAAGGTTAAAAGTCACTGAAGATCTAGAAAGTTATATCAAAAATCCAACAACTTCGGTCTTTATTGAAGAAACTTTAAACAAAAACGAACTAATAAAAGAAATGTTTATTTTAGGCCTAAGGCTTAGGAAAGGTGTTGACATAAGAGAGTTTAAAAAGTTGTTTGGCATTGATTTGATTGAGCATTTTGATAAAAAAATCAAAAAATTTCTGGATTTAGGGTTTATAAGGATAGAGAACAATAGAATTTTTCTGAATGGTTGTAGGGCTTTTGTGGTTTCAAATACTATTTTTAGCGAGCTTATATAATTGACACCTAAGGGATTTTGACTATAATCACTGATTGAACGTGCCGAAGTGGCGGAATTGGCAGACGCGCTAGATTCAGGGTCTAGTGGGCTTTAAGCCCGTAGGGGTTCAACCCCCCTCTTCGGCACCAATTTTTATTAAGAAAGGGGTTCATTATGAGAAAAGACGAGGTTTTTCTCTTTACATCAGAATCTGTTACTGAGGGACACCCAGACAAAGTTGCAGACCAAGTTTCAGATGCTATTCTGGATGCCATAATTAAAAAAGATAAAAATTGTCGCGTTGCTTGTGAAACACTTTTGACTACTGGCATTGTTTTTGTGTCAGGGGAAATTACAACTTCAACATATGCAGATATTCCTGAGGTTGTGAGGCAAACTATTAAAGAAATTGGATACACAAACGCCGATTATGGACTTGACTATAAATCATGCGCCGTTATTACATCAATTGATAAACAATCACCAGATATAGCAATAGGTGTCAACAGAGAAGAATCCTTGGGAGCTGGTGACCAGGGAATGATGTTTGGCTACGCTACGGATGAAACGGAAGAGTATTTGCCATTAACAATAGTTATGGCACATAAATTAGCAAAAAGATTGGCCGATGTTAGAAAACAGGGGCTTTTGCCTTATTTAAGGCCTGATGGCAAAACCCAGGTAACAATTAGATATAAAGGTTTTGACCCTGACAAGGTAACAGCCGTTGTTGTTTCTGCTCAACACGATTCAAACATAGAGCTCGAGCAGTTGAGAAAAGACATTGTGCAGTATGTTATAAGGTACGTGGTGCCTCAGGAACTTTGGGACCCAGATATAAAACTTTACATAAACCCAACAGGGAGATTTGTGTTGGGTGGGCCACATGCTGATACAGGTTTAACAGGAAGAAAAATAATAGTTGATACATACGGTGGTGTTGCTGCGCACGGCGGTGGATCCTTCTCTGGAAAAGACCCAACAAAGGTGGATAGATCAGGAGCTTATATGGCAAGATATATTGCTAAAAATATTGTTGCTGCTGGCATATCAAAAAGATGCGAAGTTCAATTAGCTTATGCTATCGGGGTTGAAGAACCTGTAAGCATTATGCTTCACACCTACGGCACGGGAAAATTACCAAAGGAAGAGATTAAAAAACTCATAGTTGAAACATTTGATTTAACACCAAAAGGCATGATAGAAACACTTGACCTTTTGAGACCAATCTATAGAAAAACAGCAGTTTACGGACATTTTGGAAGAAACGATAAAGACTTCACATGGGAAAAAACAGATAAAGCCGAAGAATTAAGGAAGAAAGCGGGGTTATAAATGTATTACGACATAAAAGACATAAATTTGGCAGATTCTGGATTAAACAGAATTGAGTGGGCTTTTCAGTCTATGGATGTTTTGAAAACTATACAAGACGAATTCGAGAAGGAGAAACCACTTGAAGGCAAAACGGTAGGGGCATGCCTTCACGTTACAACAGAAACGGCAAACTTAATGGTTACACTAAAAAAAGGCGGCGCTGATGTATATCTTTGCGCATCAAATCCCCTATCAACACAAGATGACGTAGCAGCAGCTTTAGTTAAACATTATGGCATTCCTGTGTTCGCCGTTAAAGGTGAAGACAGGGATACATATTACAAACATCTAAATGCCGTTTTAGACAAAAAACCCAATATTACGATGGACGACGGCGCTGACCTTGTATCTCTTTTGCACTCTGAAAGGAAAGAACTTACAGGAAACATCATTGGCTCCACAGAAGAGACAACAACAGGTGTTATAAGATTAAAGAGTATGGAAAAAAACAATGTTTTGGCTTTTCCGGTTATAGCTGTTAACGATGCTTATACAAAACACATGTTTGACAATAGATACGGCACGGGTCAATCGACAATTGACGGAATAATCAGGGCAACCAACAGGCTTATTGCCGGCAGCGTTTTTGTTGTATGCGGTTATGGTTGGTGTGGTAAGGGGTTGGCATCGCGTGCTAAAGGAATGGGAGCAAATGTTGTTGTAACAGAAGTAGACCCCCTCAAAGCATTAGAAGCTGTAATGGACGGTTTTAGGGTCATGCCTATAGAAGAAGCTGCCAAGATTGGGGATTTCTTCTGTACGGTTACAGGAGACATGCACGTAATAAGAAAAGAACATTTTGAACTCATGAAAGACGGTGCAATTGTAGCAAATTCAGGTCACTTTGATATAGAAATAGATGTAAGGGGCTTGAAAGAAATAGCTGCATCTGAACGAGATATAAGACCTTTTGTCAGGGAGTATAAGCTAAAAAGTGGCAATAGGGTGTATCTACTTGCAGAAGGAAGGCTTGTAAACTTATCAGCGGCAGAGGGGCATCCATCTGCAGTTATGGACATGAGCTTTGCAAATCAGGCTTTAAGTGCTAAATATCTGGTCGAAAATGGCAGAAGTTTAGATAAAAGGGTTTACAAAATCCCGGATGAAATAGATTACAGAATTGCTGCTTTAAAACTCAAGGCTATGGGTATTGAACATGATGAATTAACAGGAGAACAAAGGAAATATTTAGAAAGCTGGACAATTGGAACGTGAAAGGAGTTAGTAAATGAAAGAAAAGATCTTGGAGGAGCTGAAGAAAGTATTTTACCCAGGAAAAACACATAGCGTCGTGCAGGAAGGAATAATTGATGACGTTGTAATAGAGGGCAGTAAGGTCTTGGTTAAAATAAAAACAAAAGAAAAAAACCAAGCAGTGATAGATATGCTCAAAAAAAGCATTCCTTTGAGCCTTAAAAAACTTGATGGTATTGAAGATGTGGAGTTGGAGATTGAAAAGGTTGCAGAGAAAAAGGAAAAAGTCGCTGATATAAAATATGTGATTGCCACTACCTCGGGAAAAGGTGGAGTTGGTAAATCCACAGTAAGTATAAATACTGCATTGGCTTTAGCCAAATTCGGATATAAAGTCGGTCTAATAGATGCAGATATTTATGGCCCAAATATTCCAACAATGATGGGCATAGAAGGAGTTCCAGTAACTCTAGATCCAAACAATAAAGACAAAATTTTGCCTATTGTAAAATATGGTGTAAAAGTGCTGTCCATTGGCAACCTTGTACCTAAAGATTCCGCTATAATTTGGAGAGGGCCATTAATAAATCAAGCTATAAAACAGTTTTTAGAAGACGTTAGCTGGGGGGAAATTGATTTCCTAGTTGTAGATTTACCGCCTGGAACTGGGGATGCTCAGTTGACATTGGCACAAGAAATAAATGTAAGTGGCGGAATAATAGTAATAACACCACAGAACGTTGCAATGAGCGATGCAGCCAAGGCAAACGACTTCTTTAAAAAGCTTAAAATACCTGTTTTAGGCGTTATAGAAAACATGAGTTATTTTGTATGTCCTAACTGCGGAGCAAGAACAGACATCTTTGACCACGGCGGTGCTAAAAAGTTTGCTGAAGAGAACGGATTGGGTTTCTTAGGAGAAGTGCCTATAGATGTTGAGGTTAGAGAAGGAGGAGATAAAGGAAAGCCTATAGTTGTATCTAACCCAACATCTCCAGTTGCTCAGGCGTTTGAGGATGTGGCACGTAATATAGTTGAAAAAATTAAAACCCTCGGATAGGAGGGATGTATGAGTATTTTTGATTTGTTCAGAAAGTCTCCTTTTATAGCTATTAACGAAATGATGAAAGAAGTCGTTGAGTGCACAAACAGAATACCAGAGATTTACGACGCTTTTATTGATGGAAACCAAGAAGAAGTAATAAGGATAGCTAAAGAAATATCAGACCATGAATACAAAACAGACAAGATAAAGGACAGTATTAGGCAAAGCTTGCCGCACAGCATATTTATGCCTGTTGCACGTGGAGATATACTTCAAATTATAACATCCATGGATGCAATCGCAGATAAATCTGAAGACGTAGGTGTCTTAATGACATTTAAGAAAATCCATGTCCCTGATGAAATTAAAGGTAAAATTAAAGAGTTTATCAAAGTTGTTTTGGAAGTTGTTGACCTATCAAAGCAGGTCGTGGAAGAACTTGAAGCCCTGCGCGAATCCAGTTTCTCTGGACCAGAGGCAGAAGAGGTAATATCGTTACTGGATAAAGTTAACGAATCAGAACACAAAACAGATGTTATGCAATATGATTTAACAAAAATCGTGATTGCTAAATCGAAAGAAATGGATTGTGCATCATTAATCCTATGGTTGAAAATTATAGAGGCTACAGGAGATATAGCTAACTCTTCAGAAAAAATGTGCAACAGAATTAGGTTGATAATATCACAATGAGCCCTTTAATAGTAGTACTGCTGTCGGCGGCATTTGGTTTTTATATGGCATGGAACATAGGAGCCAATGATGTCGCCAATGCGATGGGGACAAGTGTTGGGGCTCGCAGCCTCTCTTTTCGCCAAGCTATTATAGTTGCTGCTATATTTGAATTTTCTGGAGCAATGCTCGTTGGTAATCATGTTAGTTTAACTGTAGCAAAGGGAATTGTAAATCCATCAGCTTATTCCAAACAGGCAATGATATTCGCCTATGGAATGCTTGCCACACTACTTTCTGCGGCTCTTTGGGTCAACATGGCAACAAAATTGGGAATGCCAGTTTCTACAACCCACTCTATAGTAGGTGGCGTTATTGGATTTGGCATTGCCACCCACGGACTGGGTTCAATAGAATGGGGAAAAGTTGTTACTATAGTTCTAAGTTGGATTGTATCACCTATCAGCGGCGGCATAATATCATTTGTGATTTTCATGTTTATATCTAAAAAAATTCTGGGTCATAACAAACCTGTAGTAGCTGCGAAAAAATACGCACCTTTCTTGGCATTTCTGGTGTCAATAATCTTAGTTTTTTCCATGCTGTACAAAGGTTTGAAAAATCTACATTTGAATTTTAGCTTCTCTCATTCTTTAATCATTGCTTTTGTCGTAAGCGTTATTTTCTACCTTGTTATATACAAGATTGTAGCAAACATACCTGTAGACACCACTCTGCCATACAAAAGAAGATTTCCTCAAGTTGAAAGGGTTTTTGCAATACTGCAAGTTATCACGGCGTCCTATATGGCCTTTTCGCACGGAGCTAACGATGTTGCAAACGCTGTAGGGCCATTGATGGGTGCAGTTTATGCAATTAAACTTACCGCTCATCAACACCTTTCTATGCCAATCTGGGTACTAAGCGTAGGAGCAGTGGGTATAGTTACTGGCCTTTCAATGTATGGATACAAAGTAATCTTGGTAGTTGGTAGAAAAATAACTGATATGACACCTTCGAGGGGTTTTGCGGCTGAGTTTGGAGCTGCTACAACGGTTCTGGTATGTTCAAAAATGGGCCTTCCCATATCAACAACTCACACCCTTGTTGGTTCTGTCATTGGAGTAGGGCTAGCACGAGGAATTGATGCTTTAAACTTAAAGGTTTTGAAAGATATTGTTGTATCTTGGCTATTAACTCTGCCAATAGCAGCAGTACTATCAGCTGCAATTTTCTTTGCTTTAGAAGGACTATTTCTAGGTTAAAATGATATTTTCCTCAATTGATATAGGAACGAACACTATAAGAATACAAATAGCCAAAAAAATAGATGATTGCTCGTTTGAGTTCCTTTATAAAGAAAGCAGGATAGCACGATTAGGTCAGGGTCTGCTTAAAAACGGTTATTTAAGTGAAGAATCCATAAAAAGAGCGATAGATATACTAAAAAGTTATGTAGAACTATCAAAAAAATACAAAGCAGATAGAATTTTTGCCTGCGCAACAAGTGCTGTTAGAGAAGCCAAAAACAGAGATGAATTCTTAAATGAAGCTAAAAAAACTGGAATAAACATATCGGTTATAAATCCAGACAAAGAAGCATACCTTACACACAAAGGAATAACTTACTTTTTAAAAAACACTCTAAACAATTTAGAGTGGGCTGCTTTTGATTTGGGTGGAGGGAGCACAGAATTCATATTTTCAAAAGACATAAAATTAACGAGAACATTCAGTATACCTTTAGGGGTTGTTAAACTGCTTGAGAAATTCGTAAAGCATGACCCACCAAACGAAGGAGAATTAAAGAATGCAGCTTCATTTTTTATAAATAATCTAAATGTTTACAATCCAGAAAAAAATATCGATATCCTGGTTGCAAATGCAGGCACAGTAACAAGCTTAGCAGCAATAGACCTAAAACTTGAAAATTACTCCTATCACAAAACTGAAGGTTATAGGTTGACACTTAAAAGTATTGATAAAATATTAAAGAAAATGACAAAATTAAATGCAAACCAAAGACTAAAGGAGTTTAAAATATTAGAAAAGGGGAGAGAGGACGTTATAGTCGTTGGTGCATATTTGGTTAAAGAATTAATGACTTATTTTAATAAAGACTATATAATAACAACAAACGGCAGTTTAAGGGAAGGAATTTTAGTAGATGAGTTATGTGGTAAAGAATATTGAGAAAAACTCTATCTATAAAAGTTTATTAAAAAATGCTGATAAACTAAAAGAAATATTGACATTAGATGAAATAAACTTAGCAGAGGCTGATAATTTATTTAGAGAAAGAAATAATCTATTTGAACAGTTTAAAGCAATAATATCGAACAAAAATATGAATGAAGATGAGCTTAATTTAGTCAAAAATGTAATTGAAGACAACAACACTCTCATAGAGCTCATGGAGAATAAAAAAATAAATATGAAAATAGAGTTTAAAAAGAAGGAAATGGAAGCAAAAAAAATAAGCTCCTATTTAAAAAAAGGTTAATTTAAAACAGACAAAATAAATGAATTTTTTGTACGAGAATTTTTTTAAGAATAAAACCTCTATTTTTTTATTTTCATTTATTCTTTTTTCAATAGGGTCTTTTTATATTTCGTTTTTTCCGCCGGATGAACCGAAATACGTGGATGCTGCACTAAAGATGATAGAGAAGGGAAATTACATCATTCCATTTTTTAACTGTCATGTGAGATTTGACAAGCCCATACTCTTTTATTGGGAATTGGTTTTATTTTTTAAGTTATTTTTTGTGGATCACCTTATCAGGATAGGCCACGACTATTTTGGCTTGATTGAATATGCGGCAAGACTGCCAGCCATAATTTCTGCTGCACTATCCAGTGTTTATGTGTATAAACTATC
>WFYS01000022.1 GCA_015490005.1 Desulfurellaceae bacterium
CTTACTCCAATATCTCCGTTATTACACCAGCACCAACTGTTCTACCACCTTCTCTGATTGCAAAGCGTGTCTCTTTCTCAAGGGCAACAGGTGCTATGAGTTCAACTGTTAGTTCTACGTTGTCACCTGGCATAACCATCTCAACACCCTCTGGGAGATGGACTGTTCCTGTGACGTCTGTTGTTCTTATGTAGAACTGAGGTCTATAGCCATCAAAGAATGGTGTGTGTCTTCCACCCTCATCTTTATTGAGAACGTAGACCTGGGCTTTAAACTTCTTGTGTGGTGTTATGGAACCAGGCTTGGCTAAGACCATTCCCCTTTCAACCTCTTCTTTCTTGATACCCCTCAAGAGAACACCTACGTTGTCACCTGCTATTGCCTCATCCAAGATTTTTCTAAACATTTCAAGGGATGTGGCAACTGTTTTCATTGTCTCTTTAAAGCCTACGATTTCTACCTCTTCGCCTGGCTTCAAGACTCCTCTTTCTACTCTACCTGTAACAACTGTTCCTCTACCTGAAATTGAGAAGATATCCTCAATTGGCATAAGGAATGGTTTATCCGCTTCTCTTTGAGGTGTTGGTATATATTCATCAACTACATCCATTAGCTCTTCTATTGCCTTTATTGCCTCAGGGTCACCCTCAAGTGCCTTTAGAGCTGAGCCTTTGACTATTGGTACATCATCGCCTGGGTAGTCGTACTTTGAGAGCAGGTCCCTTACTTCCATTTCAACAAGGTCGATGAGTTCTGGGTCATCAACCATGTCTGTTTTATTTAGGAACACTACTATGTATGGAACGTTAACCTGCCTTGAAAGGAGTATGTGCTCACGTGTCTGTGGCATTGGACCGTCTGCTGCAGATACAACAAGTATAGAACCGTCCATCTGGGCTGCACCGGTGATCATGTTCTTGATGTAGTCAGCATGCCCTGGGCAGTCAACGTGTGCATAGTGGCGTTTCTCTGTCTCGTACTCTACGTGTGCAGTATTGATTGTGATTCCTCTTTCCTTTTCCTCTGGTGCGTTGTCTATTTCGTTGTAGTCTTTAAACTCTGCCTTACCTCTTTCTGCTAATACCTTTGTGATGGCAGCTGTAAGGGTTGTTTTACCGTGGTCTATGTGACCGATTGTACCGATGTTAACATGGGGTTTGGTTCTTACGTATTTTTCCTTTGCCATAAAAGCCTCCTTAAGCTTCTTTTTTAATTATTTTATCAGAGATGCTCTTTGGAACCTCATCGTAGTGTGAAAATTGCATGGTATATGTCCCTCTACCCTGAGTAATAGACCTTAAAACTGTCGCATATCCAAACATCTCACTTAATGGTATATATGCCTTAATTATCTTCAATTTACCTTTTTCTGACATATTTTTAATCTTACCTCTTCTTGAGTTTACATCTCCCATAACATCGCCTAAATACTGCTCTGGAGTGGTAACTTCAACATCCATTATGGGTTCAAGAATGTATGGCTTAGCCTTTTTAGCTCCCTCTTTAAACGCCATAGATGCGGCTATCTTAAACGCCATATCCGATGAATCAACTTCATGATATGAACCATCATACAGAGTAACTTTAAAATCTACCATTGGATATCCAGTTAATACCCCGCTTTCTGCAGCATCTTTTATTCCAGCCTCAACTGCAGGAATATACTCTTTAGGTATCACGCCACCAACGATCTTATCCACAAATTCAAATCCCTTACCTCTCTCTAAAGGCTCAATTTCTATCCAAACATGTCCATACTGTCCATGACCACCTGTTTGCCTTACAAACTTACCTTCCTGTTTAATAGAGCTCTTTATGCTCTCTTTGTACGCAACCTGAGGTTTGCCAACGTTTACACCAACTTTAAATTCTCTCTTCAATCTATCAACTATTATCTCAAGGTGTAGCTCACCCATTCCAGATATAATCGTTTGATTGGTTTCCTCGTCATATTTCACCCTAAAGGTAGGGTCTTCTTCTGCAAGTTTTTGCAAAGCACTTGACAGTTTATCTCTATCAGCCTTGGTCTTAGGTTCAACAGCGATAGATATAACAGGCTCTGGAAACTCCATAGATTCCAGTAGAACAGGATGTTTTTCGTCGCATAGCGTATCACCAGTAGCAGTATACTTCAAACCAATGGCAGCTGCTATATCTCCCGCATACACAACATCAACGTCTTCTCTTTTATTTGCATGCATTCTAAGAAGTCTACCAATCCTTTCTGTTTTCTCCTTGGTTGAATTATAAGCATAAGAACCGGCCTTTAATGTGCCCGAGTAAACCCTGAAATACGTAAGTTTACCTACATAAGGGTCGCTCATTATTTTAAACGCCAAAAGCGCTAAAGGCTCAGATTCAGAAGCCCCTCTTTCTATTTCTTCACCTGTTTTCGGATCTACACCTTTAATAGAGGGAACCTCAACAGGAGATGGTAGAAAATCGACAACAGCATCCAATAAAGGCTGAACTCCCTTATTTTTAAAAGCACTCCCACACAGCACAGGCGTCAATTTGGTCTCAATAGTAGCTTTTCTAACGGCTTTTTTAATTTCTTCTTCCGAGATATCTCCGCCCTCTAAATATTTTTCCATTATTGCATCATCAAAGTCAGAGAGTTTTTCAATCATCATATTTCTATATTCTAAAGCCTGATCAGCCAATTCACTTGGTATTTCTTTCTCTAAAAACTTAGCTCCCAGAACATCGGAATCCCATACAATAGCCTTCATCTTCACAAGATCTACAACCCCAACAAAATCGCTTTCTGAACCTATAGGAATCTGCAAAACAAGTGGGTTACCGTTCAATTTTTCATCTATCTCCTCAACAACACTAAAGAAATCAGCGCCCGTTCTATCCATCTTATTTACAAAAGCAATCCTCGGAACGTGATATTTATCTGCCTGTCTCCAAACAGTCTCGCTCTGCGGCTCAACGCCGCCAACAGCACAAAATACACCAACAGCACCATCTAAAACGCGCAAAGCCCTTTCTACCTCTACGGTAAAATCCACATGCCCTGGTGTATCTATGATGTTTATCATATGGTTTCGCCAAAAGCACGTTGTGGATGCAGATGTAATTGTTATACCTCTTTCTTTTTCCTGTTCCATCCAATCCATAGTTGCTGTGCCGTCATGCACTTCACCAATCTTGTGTGAAACGCCGGTATAGTAGAGAACCCTCTCAGTGGTTGTGGTTTTCCCCGCATCTATATGTGCTATAATTCCTATATTCCTTAATTTCTCTAGTTGATACTTACGCGCCACTTCTTATTACTCCTTTATTTACCATCTGTAATGTGCAAATGCCCTATTTGCCTCAGCCATCTTATGTGTATCCTCTCTTTTCTTAACAGCCCCGCCTCTATTGTTGGCAGCATCGATAATCTCACCTGCAAGTCTTTCAAACATTCTCTTTTCACTTCTTTGTCTAGCATAATCAACAAGCCATCTTACAGAAAGGCTGCTCTGCCTTTCAGGTCTAACCTCAACAGGAACTTGATATGTAGCACCACCAACCCTTCTTGGCCTAACTTCTATTTTTGGTGTTATGTTTTCCATAGCTTTCTGTAGAACTTCCATAGGATCATCGCCAGTTTTTTTCTTTACAAGATTCATGGCGTCGTAGAAAATCTTTCTTGCTATAGACTTTTTTCCGTCCCACATTATTTTATTAATAATTTTCGAAACCAAAACGCTTCCATATACCAAATCTGGTGAAATATCCCTCTTTTCAGCTCTTCTCCTTCTCATCTACCTCTCCTTACTCTTTAGGCTTCTTTGTTCCATACTTAGAGCGCCCTTGCTTTCTACCCTCAACACCAGCTGTATCCAAAGAACCTCTAATTATATGATATCTAACACCAGGCAAGTCTTTTACCCTTCCACCTCTAACAAGAACAATAGAGTGCTCTTGTAAATTGTGACCCTCGCCTGGAATATATGCTGTTACCTCATATCCTGTTGTAAGCTTCACCCTCGCAACCTTTCTCAAAGCCGAGTTAGGCTTTTTAGGTGTTGTTGTATAAACCCTTGTACAAACTCCCCTTCTTTGTGGACATCCTTGTAGAGCCAATGTTTTCTTTTTAGCTTTAACTTCTTTTCTACCTTTTCTTACAAGTTGGTTAATTGTAGGCACTTCTTACCTCCCTCTAAAATTGGCTTGGGTAAACTAACAATAAAAGTTCATTTTGTCAAGATTTTTAATCACTATGAGCAGGTTTTAATATCAAATCATCATATTTCTTCTGTCCAGTCCCCACTGGTATCAGTCTACCCACAATTACGTTCTCTTTCAACCCTCTTAAATAGTCTATCTGGCCACTAATCGAAGCCTCTGTTAAAACCCTTGTAGTCTCCTGGAAACTTGCGGCAGATATAAAACTGTCCGTATTTAAAGCAGCTCTTGTTATACCCAAAAGCACGATTCTTCCGATAGCAGGTTTTTTACCTCTCCTTACTAGTACATCGTTCTTTCTTCTAAATATAAACCTATTAACTACCTCTCCTTCTATAAAATCACTATCCCCTGCATCTTCGATTACAACCTTGGAAAGCATTTGTCTAACTATAATTTCTATATGCTTATCATTAATTCCAGCTCCTTGAAGTTTATAAACCTGTTGTATTTCACCAACAAGCATCTTTTGAAGTTCTTTTTCTCCTAAAATAGCAAGAATATCATGGGGATTTATCGAACCATCAGTGATTGGTTCCCCCATATCTACTCTATCACCAGGAAAAACTAAAAGCCTCTTGTTTCTTGGTATCAAATATTCCTTTTTTACTTCACCCTTTCCTACTGTGGAAGTTATTATAACCTTTCTTTTACCCTTACTCTCCTTCCCATAAGAAACTACACCGCTAATCTCGCTAACTATGGCAGCATTAACAGGCTTCTTTGCTTCAAACAGCTCGGAAACCCTTGGTAGACCGCCTGTAATATCGGTTGTCTTATCCAACTCTTTAGGAATCTTTCCTATTACATCTCCAGCTTTAACAGCCTCTCCGTTATCCTTTTGCAATATAATTCCAGGCTGCAAATAATACATTGCATCTTCGTTTATGTTCGAAAATTTATTTATATTACCGTTTTCATCAACAATAACAATTCTGGGTTTTTTGGATAAGTCCTTGCTTTCTATGACTATATTACTTTTCATGGACGTTATCTTATCAATCTCTTCTTTAATGGTAACAAATGGAACCAAATCAACCCATTTTACGTATCCATTTGCACCTGCGAGCAAATAATCAGAATACGCATCCCATTCAGCTATCGTAGTACTGCTTGTATAAGCGGTGGGGTCACTTTCAAAAATTCTTTTTTGCCTCTCATCGTCGTAACCCACAATTATATCGCCAGATTCTACTCTATCCCCTGACTTTACATACAATTTAGACCCTTTTGGAACGTAGTATCTTGTCTCATCATTTTTGTCATTGGTTATAACTATATGAGTTCCATGTCTGTTTACTATTCCATCTTTAGGTGTAGGTATCTCTACAAATTCATCCCCTTCTAAAGCAATGAGTTTAATTTTTCCACTTTTTTCTGTTTTTACAAACCTTTTTATGGTTTGATTTTCTTCTACGTATATTTTAGATGCATATGGAACTTTTTTTGGGACGTCAAAAACCTCAAGGACCCTCTCCACAAGAAGGGAAAGTTTGTCTATCACATCCCCATCTTTAACAGAAATTAGATATTTACCTATAGCCTCGCTACCGCCTGAAATTATATCCTTATCACTAACAAAGCTTACTTTCTTAAGTTTATATTCCTCATTATCTCCAATTTTTAAGTAATAATAAGTTTTATCCTCATCTATTTTTACTTTACCACCATATTTAGAAACTATTTGGGGTTCCGTTATTAAAAGCGCTGCATCCCTCCTTGAAAGTAAAACCCTATCTCCTTCTGAGTTCTCAGCAGTAAAGAAATTATAATATCTTACTATACCTGCCCTTACAGTTTCAGCAGACTTACTCTCTTTAGATAACCTTGAAGCAGTACCACCAACATGGAATGTCCTCAGTGTTAACTGGGTACCAGGTTCTCCTATTGATTGAGCGGCAACTATTCCCACTGCTTCCCCAACCTTTACCTTACCGCCCCTAGCGAGGTCTCTACCATAGCATTTTGCACAAACTCCTCTCTCCGCCTTGCAAGTTAGAACAGAGTATATTTTTACAGACCTAATTCCAGCTTCCGTAATTTTCTCAACAGCATCTTCATCTATTTCACTGCCCTCTTCAACGATAACCTCATCGGTAAATGGATTTATAATATCTTCGGCTGCAACTCTACCCAAAATCCTATCCTGCAAAGATTCGATTTCTTCACCGTTAACCATTATTGCTGAAATCTCTATACCCTCTGTAGTTCCGCAATCATCCATAGTGACAGTTACATCTTGAGAAACATCTACAAGCTTCCTCGTTAAATAACCAGCATTGGCTGTCTTCAACGCCGTGTCTGCAAGTCCTTTTCTTGCGCCATGTGTAGATGTAAAATATTCAAGAACAGTTAAACCCTCTTTAAAATTGGATTTTATAGGCGTTTCTATAATATCTCCAGAAGGCTTAGCCATGAGGCCTCTAATGCCAGCGAGCTGTCTCATCTGTTGCTGAGAACCTCTCGCTCCGGAGTGAGCCATAATAAAAATAGAGTTAAAACTCTCTTCGTACTCACCGCCTAATCCTCTCATCATAGCCTCAGCAATTCTATCAGTTGCTGAGCTCCATATGTCCACAGATTTGTTATATCTTTCCTTATCGGTCAACAAGCCTTGACCATAATCTTCCTGAATCTTTCTAACTTCTTCCTCTGCTTTCTCAATAATCTCGGCCTTTTTCTTTGGAACGAGCATGTCTTCAACAGATATCGAAACTCCCGCCCTTGTTGACATCTCAAATCCCATATTTTTAACATCATCCAAAAATTTAACAACTACGGGAAGCTCATGAGTCTTATGCAAAAATGAAATAAATTTATTTAATTCCTTTTTGGTAAACAACCTATTTATTTGTTTAAAAGGTACATCCTTTGGAATTATCTCGTAAAATAAAACCCTTCCTACTGTTGTGTCGTATAATTCACCATCAATTCTAACTTTAACTCTGGCATTTATATCACAAACACCATTTTCATAAGCAATGCGAGCTTCATCTGGGGAAGAAAAAACCATACCCTCACCTTTTTGACCATCCTTAGGTTTAGTTATGTAATATACACCCAAAATCATATCCTGACTTGGCATAGCTATAGGATTACCGTGAGCAGGTGAAATAATATTCTCGGTTGCAAGCATCAAAATTTCGCTTTCAAGCATAGCCTCGTTGCTCAAAGGAACGTGTATCGCCATCTGATCACCGTCAAAATCCGCATTAAATGCAGGACATACGAGTGGATGGAGCCTTATTGCTTTTTCATCTGTTAAAGTTGCATGAAAAGCCTGTATGGACAACCTATGCAATGTTGGTGCCCTATTAAGCAACACAGGGTGCTCTTTAACAACCTCTTCAAGTATATTCCACACCTCCGGCTCTTTTCTTTCCACCATCTTTTTTGCTGCTTTAACAGTGGGAGCAAATCCATCACTTATCAACCTATGGAATATAAATGGTTTAAATAGTTCCAAAGCCATAATTCTTGGCAAACCGCATTGGTCCATTCTCAGTTCAGGGCCAGAGACAATAACTGAACGACCGGAATAGTCAACCCTTTTACCCAACAAATTCCTTCTAAATCTACCTTCTTTGCCCTTTATAGATTCACTTAGTGATTTTAAAGGTCTATTGTTTGAAGCCCTTACAACCTGCTTCCTCCTACCGTTGTCTATTAAGGCATCAACAGCCTCTTGCAACATTCTTTTCTCATTTCTGATAATTATGGAAGGAGCACTAAGCTCTATCAATCTCTTAAGTCTATTATTTCTATTTATAACGCGCCTATATAAATCGTTTAAATCACTGGATGCAAAACGTCCACCCTCTAAAGACACAAGAGGTCTTAACTCTGGCGGCAAAACGGGTAGTGCCTCAAGCACCATCCATTCAGGTTTATTGCCACTCCTTTTAAACTGTTCAGCAAGTCTCAAACGCTTTATCAGCTTTTTCTTCTTCGCCTCGGATTTTGTTGCATCTATCTCATCTTTAAGTTCATAGATTAAAAGGTCTAAATCTATCCTTTTTAACAGCTTCTGAATAGCAGAAGCACCCATTTCAGCAGTAAATCTCACGCCATATTTCTCAAGATATGCTCTGTAAGACGCCTCATTCAAAACTGTCTTAACGGGGAGTTCCTCCACTTCGCTTTCTATAACTACATACGATTCATAGTATATTACCCTTTCAAGCTCTTTCAATTTCATATCCAACAAAAGAGCCATAATACTTGGGACGGATCTTAAATACCAAATATGAACTACAGGTGCAGCTAATTCAATATGACCCATTCTTTCACGTCTAACCTTCGATTCCGTAACCTCGACACCGCACTTTTCACACACTATACCTTTATATTTAATCCTTTTATACTTCCCACATAAACATTCATAATCCTTTATAGGTCCAAAAATCTTGGCGCAAAACAATCCATCTCTCTCAGGCTTAAATGTCCTATAATTTATTGTTTCCGCCTTTTTTACTTCTCCATAGCTCCACTGTCTTATTTTATCAGGAGAAGCCAATTTTATCCTTATAGCATCAAAGTCTTTTGAAGACTTTGGTTTGCTTTTCAATACTGTAAACATCTACCGTCCCCCTATTTTCTTCTTATATCCTTAAGCAGCTCAACATCCAAGCATAAAGCTTGCATTTCCTTAACCAAAACATTGAACGACTCAGGAACACCGCCCAAAGGAATAGGTCTTCCTTTAACAATAGATTCGTATGTTTTATTCCTACCTGCAACATCGTCAGATTTTACAGTTAGCATTTCATGAAGTGCATAAGCCGCACCATATCCTTCCAAAGCCCAAACTTCCATTTCGCCAAATCTTTGGCCTCCAAACTGAGCTTTTCCTCCCAATGGTTGTTGAGTAACAAGAGAGTAAGGCCCTATGCTTCTTGCATGCACCTTATCGTCAACTAGATGGTGTAATTTAAGCACATACATAACCCCAACTGTTACAGGCTCTTTAAATTTCTCACCCGTAATTCCATCATAAACTTCACTTTTTAATCGTTTAAATCCGACAATATCTTGCAAATATTTTAAGTCTGGCTCTTTAGCTCCTTCGAAAACAGGATTTGCAAAATGAACACCATTAATCCATTCTTTAGCATATTTTTCTAATTCTTCATTGTTTAACGAATCGATAAAATCGTCCGCTTTCTTTGAATTGAAAATCTGCTTTATAAATCTTCTTAAGGTATCTTTTTTGCCTTCTTTGATAAGATTATCTATTTTTTTGCCTAAACCCTTTGATAGCCACCCTAAATGCGTTTCCATGATTTGCCCTATATTCATACGCGATGGTACACCCAACGGATTGAGAACTATATCAACGGGTGTTCCATCTTCCAAAAATGGCAAATCCTGTGCTGGTAAAATCTTAGAAACGACACCCTTATTCCCATGTCTACCACTCATCTTATCACCGACAGACAGCTTCCTCTTTGTTGCAATATAAACATTTACTGCTGATATAACGCCTGGCGGTAAGTCACTCTCTTTTTCCAACCCCTTAATCATTCTGGCATGGTGGTCTTTTATAGATTTCTCCATATCTTTATAGTGTTTATTTAGGACTTTCAAATCAAAATCTTTAGGCAATAGCTTAAGCAATTCTCTCTCGCCCAATTCTTTCAAATCCTCTACGCTTACCTTGGTTCCTTTCTTGAGAGTCTTATCATTTAAGTTAATATCGTATTCTAAAGGCCTATCAGCGATGGCCTCCCTCATACTGTCTAGCCTGAGCTCTTCCAAAAGCTTGAGTTTATGCTTTAGCTCCCTATTTATTTTCTCCTTCTCTTCTTGAACTATCTCTTTTTCCCTTGGATTTATCTGTGTGCCTCTTCTATGCAAAATTTGGACATCAACAACTATACCGTTTGTATCTGATGGAACCTTCAACGATGAGTCAGAAACGTTTGCTGCTTTCTCTCCAAATATTGAACGGAGAAGTTTTTCCTCTGGAGAATAATGGGTTTCGGCTTTCGGTGTAACTTTACCGACTAAAATATCTCCAGGCTTAACATACGCCCCTACACGTACAATACCATTTTTATCCAAATTCTTAAGCATCTCACTGGATGCGTTTGGAACGTCTGTTGTAATCTCTTCAACACCAAATTTTGTATCCCTGACATAGACACTAAACTCTTTTATGTGGATAGATGTGTATAAATCCTCTTCGACTACCCTTCTAGATATTGTTATACCGTCTTCATAATTGTAACCTCTCCAAGAAACAAAAGCCACTACAAGGTTTTTTCCAAGCGCAAGTTCACCTTTATCCATAGAAGGGCCATCTGCTATAATTTGTCCTCCCTTGATATAATCGCCTACTTCCACAACCGGTGTTTGAGAAAAACATGTATCTTGGTTTGACCTTAAAAATTTCTTTAATGGGTATACATCCAACTCGTACCCACTCTCTGTCTTGCAGGATATATAAATTTTGTCATCTACTCTGACAACCTTCCCGTCTCTTCTGGCTACCACTGCATACCTCGAATACTTGGCAGCTACAGGCTCTAAACCTGTCCCTACAAGTGGAGCTTCAGGTCTTAAAAGTGGCACTGCCTGCCTTTGCATGTTAGAGCCCATCAAAGCCCTATTTGCATCGTCGTGTTCTAAGAACGGAATTAATCCAGCTGCCACTGATACTATCTGATTTGTGGAAACATCCATTAAATCCACTTCGTTGTTATGAACTATAACAAATTCACCATCTTTCCTTGCAGCAACATACTCATTTTTAAAAGTACCATCTTCGTTCAAAGGAGCGTTTGCCTGTGCTATTATATAACCCTTTTCCTTTGATGCACTTAAATACACAACCTCATTTGTAACCCTACTATTTTTCACCAATCTATAAGGCGTCTCTATAAACCCGAACTCGTTTACCCTAGCATAAATAGCCAAAGACGAAATTAGACCTATATTTGCACCCTCAGGTGTTTCTATTGGGCAAATTCTACCGTAATGGCTTGGATGAACGTCTCTAACTTCAAACCCAGCTCTTTCTCTTGTCAAGCCACCACTACCTAAGGCAGACAATCTTCTCTTGTGGGAAATCTCGGATAAAATGTTAGTCTGATCCAAAAACTGAGATAACTGACCCGTAGAAAAGAAATCCTTAATCGCCACAGCAACAGGTTTAGCATTTATAACATCATAAGGGGTTATATTGTCGATATCCCTCATAACAAGCTTATCCTTTATCAAACGTTGCATTCTCAAAAGGCCGTTTCTTACTTCTCTATAAAGCTGGTCTCCAATCAAATTCACCTTTCTATTTGTTAAGCTATCAACATCGTCTGGAATAGCTTTATCGTTTACAAGCAATATTAGGTGATTTAATAATCCTAGAAAATCTTCTTTTGTTAAAGTTCTAACATCCTCAGGAATATCAAGACCAAATACCTCATTTATTCTTATCCTTCCCTCTTGTGAAACATCGTATCTCTCAGGGTCAAAGAATAAATTATCAAAAAACTTTTTGGCATCTTCAACAGATGTATGCTCTCCTGGCCTTAAAAGCGTATGTATAAATATTCTTGCTACATTTTCAGTTGAAAGTTCATCAGGTAAAGCAACCTTTCTCTTTCTCAAAACCTCCCTAGAGGCAAGAATAGTATTTAGTATAAAATAGTCGTCAAACTCAGAATAAATAACTTTAAATTCTTTATCAAACCTCTTTATAAAACTTAGCTTTTCTTTATCTAGGCGAGTACCAATATCAAGGACTACAAGCTCTTCACCCTCATCTTCCACCTCTACAACGCTTGCTGAATACTTGTTAAAAAGCTCACTCTCTCTTATAGGAACTAATTCAACATTAGCACTTTTAAGTTTCTTAAAAACCCTATGAGTAATCTTTTTTCCTTCGCTTACCAATACATCACCATTTACATTTATATTACTATCCACTCTGAAGCCTATAATTGAATCGTCTAAACTTGCATAAATCCTACCGGCATCTATCTTCACATCAACAGTTTTATAAAACCTATCCAACATTTCTTCTTCGCTCATCCCAAGCGCTTGCAAAATTATTGTTGCCGGGAACTTTTTCTTCCTGTCAATCCTAGTCGTGATTATTTCTCTTGCTTCAGTTTCAAACTCTATCCAGCTACCCCTTTCAGGGATTATCTGGGCATAGTAAAGACTTCTTCCAGCAAATTCAGACAGTTTCTTAAATATAACACCTGGGGACCTATGAAGTTGACCTACAATAACTCGTTCCACACCATTTACAATGAAACTGCCAGGCTCTGTTATGATAGGTATTTCCCCCACATATATATCTTGCTCTTTTATGTCTTCAATATTAATTTTCTCTCCAGTTTGTTCATTTATATTCCACTGTGTAAGCCTTACCTTTATGGTTAAATTACCTGTATACGACAACCCCTTGGTCTTACACTCATCTGGAGAATATTTTGGAGGGGTGATATACCAATCTATCAACTCCAAGCGTAACTTGCCATGCGTGTCATCTATAGGAAAAATGGACTTTAATGCATTATCCAAATTCTTTTCTTTTTTACTGTTTTTGTCTACAAACTCCTCGAAAGAATTTATATTAAGTCTTAAAAGATCAGGTATTTCCAAAACTTCATCAGCTTTTGAAAAATTAACCCTTATTCTGTAATCTAATTTTAGAGGTTTAGCCATTATGCACCTCGTATACTTTTATAAAAAGATTTTTCGAAAAAAAAAGGAAAGGGGGAAATACCCCTTTCCTGACCATATAGTAGTAAGCCCACCTATTATCAAAGTTACTTAATCTCGATTTCAGCACCAGCTTCTTCAAGCTTGGCTTTTAATTGCTCAGCCTCTTCCTTGCTAACCTTTTCTTTAACCGCTTTTGGTGCAGCATCAACAAGAGCTTTGGCCTCTTTAAGACCTAACCCTGTAATCTCTCTAACAATCTTGATAACCTGAATCTTCTTATCCCCAGGCTTATTGAGAACTACATCAAATTCTGTCTTCTCTTGTTCTTGGGCTGCCTCTCCGCCTGCAGCAGGTGCAGCAGCAACAGCGGCAACAGGCGCAGCTGCACTAACCCCAAATTTATCTTCTAATTCCTTAACAAAATCTGCAAGTTCAACAACAGTCATATTTTCAATGAATTTAATAACATCTTCCTTTGTAATTTCTGCCATTTAACCCCTCCTCTTAATTTCCTTTTTTCTTTTCTTCTATCGCTTTAAGCGCATACAAAAGCTGTCTTATATTGGCCGCTAAAACATTGACAAAACCTGATACCGGAGCCTTCATTGTTCCCAAAAGTTGAGCTAATAGTACTTCTCTTGGAGGTAATTTACTCAACGCCACTACATCTTTCTCTTCCAAAATCTTACCATCCAAGCAACCAAGTTTAACCTTTAATTTTTTAAACTCTTTAGACTTCTCCACTAACAGTTTTGCCAGTTCTGCTGGATCATCAAAACATAGAGCAAAAGCATTAGGGCCGGTCAATCTCTCTGTTAAAACTTCCCACTCCGTTCCCTCAACAGCTTTTTTCACTATGTTGTTTTTAATAACGTTAAACGTATAACCCTTTTCCTTCACAGAGTTCCTTATGGACTCCGTTTGGTTTACAGTCAAGCCGGCATATTCTGACACGATAACCATTTTGGCTTCCTGTAGTCGTTCTCTCAACCTTTCGGCTAACTCTACCTTACGTTCTTTCTTCAATATCCCCCTCCTTTCTTGGACGGGCCAAAAACCTGTCTCTTGCGGGCATACTTTAAAGCCCTTTGGCTACCCACAGTCTTTGACCTCTTAATTCTATGTTAATATTACAATGATTGCGCATTAATTCTTACACTCGGAGAATGGGTCGTAGCTATATGAAATGATTTTATATATTTACCCTTAGCTGCAGATGGTTTAGCCTTCATAATTGCCTCATACAAAGTAAGTATATTTTCTTTAAGCTTTTCGTTATCAAAAGATTTTTTACCCACTCCGACGTGTATATTCGCTGTTTTATCAACCCTAAATTCCACTTCTCCAGCTTTTGCCCTTTTTACTGCATCTGCTACATCAAATGTAACTGTTCCAATTTTAGGATTTGGCATAAGCCCTCTCGGACCTAAAATCTTACCCAACCTGCCAACAATACCCATCATATCGGGCGTTGCTATAACCTTATCAAACTCCAACCAACCTTCTTTGGATATCTTATCGGCATATTCCTGACCACCTACATAATCGGCACCAGCTTCCTCGGCTTCTTTAATCTTTTCTCCCTTAGCAAATACTAAAACCCTAACTTTCTTTCCTGTTCCATTAGGCAACGTAACAGAACCCCTGACAATCTGATCTGAGTGCCTAGGGTCAACACCTAATTTCATATGCACTTCAACTGTCTCGTCATAGTTAGCATAGGATATTTCTTTAAGAATCTTTAAAGCCTCATCCAACTGATATTCATCAAGATGGTTGTACTTTTTCAAGGCTTCAACATACTTTTTACCTCTTTTTGCCATAACGCTCTCCTTTCTTTAGAGCTCCCACTTAATAGTGGTAAAACTAACTTAAAATTCCTCTACTTCAACTCCCATATTTATAGCGGTACCAGAAATCGTTTTCATAGCCTTTTCAATTTCATTTGTATTTAAGTCGGGAAGCTTAATTTTTGCAATTTCTTCTACTTGCTCTTTTGTTAGTTTGCCAACTTTTTGCCTTGCTGGATCGCTTGAACCTTTTTCAAGTCCCAAAGCTTTCTTTATCAGTGAACTAGCCGGAGGTGTTTTTGTTATAAAATCAAATGACCTATCTGCATAAACTGTAATAACAACAGGTACTATATCCCCTATTCTATCTTTTGTAACATCATTAAACTTTTTAACAAAATCCATTATGTTTACACCATGCTGACCCAATGCAGGACCTACTGGAGGAGCAGGTGATGCCTTACCCGCTTCTATCTGCAACTTAATCTGAGCAACTACCTCTTTCTTTGCCATTTTTAACTCCCTTTATTCTACTTTCTCTACCTGATTATAATTCAATTCAACCGGCGTTGACCTACCAAAAATGCTAACCAATATTCTCAATCTACCCTTTTCAACATCGACCTCATCTACAGTTCCAGTAAAGTTGGCAAAAGGACCATCTAGAACTCTGACAGACTCTCCCGGCTCAAAGGAAACAGACAACCTAGGAGCTTCTTTTGAACTTTCAACCCTATCTTTGATCTGCCTAATTTCAGACTCATCTACCGGGGCAGGTTCATTTTTGTAGCCAACAAAACCCGACGCAAAAGACATTTTCCTAACTATATTATAAAGTTTATCACTCATTTTAGCTTTAACAAAAACATAACTAGGATAAAGACACTTCTTTACCTTTTCTTTTTTGTTATTTTTCTTTATAACAATTAGTTCTTCAAAAGGTACAAAAATCTCTTCCACATCATCAAGCAAACCAATCTCTTTCAGCTCATTTTCAAGCATAGACTTCACTTTTTCTTCATAACCAACCTGCGTATGGATAGCATACCACTTCACGTCACTCATTTATGTCAACCTTCTTTATTTAAATAGTGATTGCAAACCTATAGACATAAGGTAGTCAAGAATACTAAGAATAAAAGCCACCACCACCGTAAAAATCAAAACGGATACAGTGGCAGAAGTCACTTCTTTCTTGCCAGGCCAAACTACCTTCTTAAACTCTAATTTTACTTCCTCTAAAAAACTCGTAATTTTTTTCATCATAACAATAAATGGCAGGCCAGGGAGGACTCGAACCCCCAACCAACGGTTTTGGAGACCGCCGCTCTACCAATTGGAGCTACTGGCCTACTTTACCTCTCTATGTATTGTATGTTTCCTGCAATATGGACAATATTTCCTCAGCTCTAGTTTCTCTTTAGACTTTTTTTTGTCCCTCGTGCTGGTATAGTTCTTTCTTTTACACTCAGAACAAGCAAGTGTTACCATTTCACGCATTGGCTTACTCCAATATCTCCGTTATTACACCAGCACCAACTGTTCTACCACCTTCTCTGATTGCAAAGCGTGTCTCTTTCTCAAGGGCAACAGGTGCTATGAGTTCAACTGTTAGTTCTACGTTGTCACCTGGCATAACCATCTCAACACCCTC
>WFYS01000023.1 GCA_015490005.1 Desulfurellaceae bacterium
CCATCAAATACAACCTGCTCTTTGAGCGCTTCCTAAACCCAGAGAGGGTAACAATGCCAGACATAGATGTTGACTTCTGTGCAGAAAGGCGTGATGAGGTCATACACTATGTTAGAAAGAAGTATGGGGAGCATAATGTGGCTTGGTTGGCATCATTTTATAGCATGTATCCGAAGCATGTTGTAAGTAGTGTATCCAAAGTTCTAAATTTTTCTGAAAAAGAAAGAGAAGAAATACTTGAAATGGTGCCAGCGCAATGCAGCTTGAGTAAAGCAATAGAAAAAAATCCCTCTCTAAAGGAAAAAATAGAAAAAGACGATAAAATGAGTATGCTTTTTGATATCTCGAAAAAATTGGAAAAAATAAAATTTAGCCCTGCTATACACTCTGCTGGTTTAACTATTTCAACAATAAATCCTCTATACGAAAGGTGTCCATTGTATAAAGTACCTGATAAAGAGGTAGTGGCTATCCAATATGACAAAAAATTTATCGACGATTTAGGCTTGCCAAAATTCTATTTTTTATCTTTAAAAACATTGACCATTATCAACACAGCTGTCAAACTTATTGGAAATGGCTTTGATATATCTAATATTCCCTTTGATGATCAAGAAACTTATAAACTTCTCCAGAGAGGTGATACATTAGGTGTATTCCAGCTTGAATCGTCCGGTATACAAAAACTCATAACGAAACTTAAACCCACCACCTTTGAAGATTTGATAGCTCTTATAGCTTTATATAGACCCGGTCCTTTGGAAAGTGGCATGGTGCAGGACTTTATAGATAGAAAGCACGGCAGAAAACCTATTGAATACCCACTGCCAGAACTTGAAGAAATCCTCAAAGACACATACGGCATAATCCTATACCAAGAGCAGGTCATGCAGATCGCAAGCAAACTTGCGGGCTATTCTTTGGGTGAGGCAGACATCCTAAGAAGGGCAATGGGTAAAAAGAAAAAAGAGGTCATGGATGAACAACGGGTAATATTCATTGAGAGGGCAACAAAGAGAGGCATTCCAAAAGATAAGGCTGAATACATCTTTGACCTCATGGCCAAGTTTGCAGAGTACGGCTTCAACAAATCCCACTCTGCTGCCTATGCCTATATTGCCTATCAGACGGCGTATTTGAAGGCGCATTATCCAAAAGAATTTAGAAAGGCTATGAAGGTTGATGATTCTATGTAATAACCAGTATTGTAGATTATCGTTCTGTAAAAGTTACCCAATTTGATATCTAATTTGGAGGTAAGCAACATGATAAAAATCAGCGAGGGATTTGAAATAATTAAAAATCTTAGTGAAACCTTACAAAACAATATACCGGATATGAGTTTTAATTTTGCAATAGTCAAGAAAAGAAATACTCCGTTTAAGGATTGGTATAAAATGGAGGTTCCAGGAGAGACAGCATCAAAACAGAGTGGAGTATACTTCATAGCGGACTTAGAAGAAAATATTTTGTATATTGGCAAAGCTGGAGCTGACAATCTTGGAGCAGAGATATGGAGTAAATTTCATGCACCGAATAAGGAGGGCAAATTTGTAAATAGTCCTATTGCTAAATGGGCACCAAACGATGTTTATCGCAAACAGATTATAGATGGCCAAGTTTTGATTGCTGCTGTTGTTATTTGGCCAAAGGAATTCGCATCTCTAGTGGAGGTATATCTCCATATTTGGTGTTCGATGCACGGTGGATTACCGCCGTTAAATAAAAGAATAGGGTAATAATAAAAACTGCTTTGACCACTATTTACTCAAGATTGCTTCAGCACATACCATCTTTAATGTATTTAAGGTAATTTATGTACTGCTTAATCGAAGTTTCGTTAGATATTTTATCATTGGTTAAAAAGAAATCATTAAAAGGATTATAAGTTCTACTGTAAAATGTAGTACACACTTCGAACTCTAAATCTTTATATTTCTCAAGTATGCTTACACTTTTAAGAGACAACTCGTTAAAAATAGAGATTAAAAGTTTAAGATGATTAAAAGAGATATCCTTAAGGATTCCATATAGGTTATCTGATACTTCAGGATCAATAACCCTGTAAAGCTCTAAATAGTTACTTTTAAGCTTTTTTTTAATTGTATCGGGTAGTTGCTTAAGGAGTTTTTCGCTCCTTAAAATGAAAATAGCTGTAATAAGAACAGCATCTTTTATTAAAGTATTAGGATCACACACAAAAACCTTTTGAAAACCTGGTTTTGAGAAGGAATGTAAAATCCATGCTGATCTACTATTTTCAGAAAGAAACAATACATGGTTTGGAGTTATTCCGCCGTGGTAAATATGTGACCTGCCTATAAGTATTTGAGCTGTGTAGGTAGCCATACTGATATATCACGCAAAATTAACTTAAAATAGCTTTATTCAAATGTTTATTTGCCTTTCAAGCCATTTACAGCACTCTTGATTTACACTCTTTATCTCTTCCCACGAAATCCACCCCATTCTACTCGAAAGACTTACAAAATCATAGTTCCTGTAAGGTAAATCCCTATTTATTGACTGAGGATCGTTCTTATACTCAAGGAATTTATATCCATAAAATCTGTAATGAGGGTTATCTCTAAAAATCTTTGGGGTTACAAGCAAAAACAAGGTTTTTTCTGGGTCACGTTTACTTAAGGGATAACATAAAGAATCATTTCTTTCCAACATTACATCAAGTAATCTGGCGATTTGATTGCGCCTTATATCGTAAGTTACATCACAAGAAATATCAGATAAAACTTTAGCCTCAATCAAAACAGAGAAACCATTAGAAGGATTTACAATTAAAGCGTCTATTACCGAAGCTCCTTCTAATGTTTTCTTTACGACAAATCCATTTCTTTTATGTAGTTTACCCGAGCTGTTTATAACGTACGGAATTAAATGTACAGGGCAATCTGCGTACCTACGAGATACATTATAGCAATATGAATATTGTTCCTGTAGCCATTTTTTGTAACTCTGAGACGATGGTAAATTCGCTTCAAAATAAAGATATAGTTCTCCTTCTAAACATTCTTCCCAGGATTGTACTGCATTGATTGGTGGAACCTTTCCGTAAGCTTTTGTTAGAATTTTGGATAGTTCATCTAAAGTATTTGTATGAGGATTATGAAAAATTGTCATAAAGGTCGCTGCCGTCCAGAATCTTTCGTCCTTTTCGATTTGACAAGGATGCCTTACTTTGCTTATTGGAAGTCCAATATGTTGTAAATTCTGCTGCTTAAATTCTTTATATTTCTTTAAACTTTTTCTGTAGTAATCCAAAAATTTTTTGTTTTTTTCACATTTCCCTTTATTATTTTTTACCTTTACACAATGTTCCAACAGATCACCTTCAGTAAAAGGCAAATAAATTTCTTCTAAAATCTCCATAAATACCCCCCTTTATCCTTAAAATTTATTTGTTTACCTCTATTTACTTCAAAAAATACAAGTACTGCTATAATCTAGAACTCTAATAAACACTTATACGTTTTCTCTTATACCTATATCAATCCCTTCTCTCTCAATATTCCCTTTGCCTCTTGTCCGCTAATTCTAAGATATATAGCTGTCGTTGTCAAAGCCGAGTGCCCTAATATGTCCTGAACAATTGTTACAGGCACGCCAGCCCGTAAGAGTTCTATAGCTCTCGTATGTCTTAAAATGTGCGGATGAGCTAATTCTTTCGGTATGCCAGCTTTTAGGCAAAGCTCTTTGAATACCTTGTTAAAGTTAGACCTATCGACTTTAAAGACTTTATCCCTCATGTGTGGAAACTCTACTATGTAGTTTGCTATTTCACTTGTTAGGTTAGAGGGGACTGGGACTATTCTATACTGCCCTTTCTTTTTGGGATTGTGCCTTTTTAAGGTAATAAGCCTTATTTCTGCGTTTCTGAAGTCTATATCATCGTGCTTGATATTTATTACCTCACTTATCCTTGCTCCCGTAAACCTGAGAGTGAGAAAAACAAGCCAATAGCGTCCTCTTATGCGCCTTTTAGTGTTTGATATGATTTTATCGTCATACCAAGATTGAAAGGTGGCTATGAGGTTGTTCAACTGGCTATCTGTTAAGTAGTTGGGGATATTGCCAGAAAAAACCAAATTGCCGTTTAAAGCCTTTGGTAACATTGACATGCTCCTTTCTTTTTTACCATTTTACTTTTAATATAAAGTAGTAAATATGAAAGAGAAAATCAAAGTTTTTTGGGACAAAAAGGCTTAAAATAG
>WFYS01000024.1 GCA_015490005.1 Desulfurellaceae bacterium
GAACAGTTTACGAAAGATACGATTAAACTGTTTTATGAGAAAACGGGTTATATTTTAGACCCACATACTGCTTGTGGGGTTTATGCCGCTTGGCAAACTGGATATCAAGATGTTGTGTGTCTTGCCACAGCGCATCCTGCTAAATTTCCAGAAGCTATCTATGAGTCAGTGGGTAAATATCCAGATGTGCCGGAAGCCATTAAAGCATTAGAAGGTAAAAAGAAGAGGTTTTCTTCTCTTGACAACTCTATAAAAGAAGTTAAAAAATTTATAGAAAAAGTGCTGTTAAAGTGAAAAAATCTATTGACAAGGTTGTGCTGAATGTGTATTATCATTTCGCCCTTGTTATGAGGGCAGATTAAGTGGGCCGTTAGCTCAGTCGGTAGAGCAGTAGCCTTTTAAGCTATTGGCCGCAGGTTCGATTCCTGCACGGCCCACCATTTTGTAAATTACTCGTCCCCATCGTCTAGTAGGCCAAGGACACCGCCCTTTCACGGCGGTAACGTGGGTTCAAATCCCGCTGGGGACGCCATTTTAGAAAATGGAGGTAGCTTTATGACAAAGGCTGAGCTAATAGAAAAGGTGGCTGAGAAGGTTGGTGCTACCAAGACTCAGACAAAAAAAATCATTGATGCTACGGTTGAGACAATTATGGAAGCTGTAGCTGAGGGTGAGAAGGTTGGTTTCGCAGGATTTGGGACATTCTATGTAAGTAAGAGATCCGCAAGGATGGGTAGAAACCCAAGGACTGGTGAGAAACTGAAAATCGAAGCTTTCAATTTGCCGAGCTTTAAATGCGGTAGAATTTTTAAGGAAAAGGTCAACAAGTAACGGCTTAAGAATAGGGCGCATAGCTCAGCTGGAAGAGCACCTGCCTTACAAGCAGGGGGTCGTAGGTTCAAGTCCTGCTGCGCCCACCATCTATGTTATTGCGGAGCCGTAGTTCAGTTGGTTAGAACGCTGGCCTGTCACGCCAGAGGTCGCGAGTTCAAGTCTCGTCGGCTCCGCCATTTTTGTTTGTATGAAATCAGCTGTTTTTTCCATAGGTAAAGAAATAGTCAGTGGTATAGTTTTAGATACCAACTCTACGTATGTTTCTTCCTATTTATACCATATGGGGTTTGATAACCGGTTTATTTTGTCTGTTGACGATAAAAAGGAAGATATTATTAGTTCTATAAATTTTGTTTTTGATAAGGTTGATGTTATTATTACTACAGGTGGTTTAGGCCCTACATTCGATGATATAACGTTGGAGTCGGTAGCCAAAGCTTTAAATAGAAAAATGTATTTAGATAAAGAAGCGTTGGATTTTATAGATAACTTTTATACAAGACTTTACGATGAAGGAAAAATAGATAGCCCTGGATTAAATGAGAAAAGAAAGAAGATGGCTTATTTAATTGAAGGAAGCAAGCCTCTTAAGAATGGTGTTGGCGCTGCATGGGGAGTTCATGTTGAAAAGGACGGAAAGCATATATTCTGCCTGCCTGGTGTCCCAAAAGAGATGAAGCCTATGTTTGAAAATGAAGTAGTTCCTGTATTAAAAAGTTTAACAAACAAGGTTAGCGTTATTAAAGAGATTGCGTTTGGTATAAACGATGAGAGTGTTTTGGGAAATTTTATAGATAAAGTCATGAAATCCCATGACGTTTATATAAAATCACTGCCTTCGGGATTTGATAATAAGTTAATGAATGTTAGATTTATAGCTTTTGGAAAGAATCAAGCAGAGGGCATTGAGAAAATAGAGCTAGCTATAAAGTCTCTTAAGAAGTTTATAGAATCAAATAGATAGTATTTTTGTTGTATTTATAGGATAAAAAGTCTACATACCGTAACCGACAAATTAACAAATGCTTGATAAAATTCGTTTTGTGTAGTATAAAAGCTGGGTAATTTTATGTTAGGGGAGTAACTTATGACACAGATTGAAGCTGCAAAATCGGGGGTTGTTACACAAGAAATAGAACAAGTTGCAAAGGATGAAAATCGCTCTGTTGACTTTGTAATGGAAGGCTTGAAAAATGGCTCAATAGTAATTCCTAAAAATAAAAATCATGACATCAAGCCTGTTGGTATCGGCAAGGGGTTGAAAACTAAGGTTAATGCCAATATAGGCACTTCTTCTGATATAGCACAGCTTGAGATGGAGCTTGAGAAGCTAGAAGCGGCTTGCAAAGCCGGAGCTGACTCTGTTATGGATTTGTCGACAGGAGGTGATTTGGATTTTATCAGGAGGAAAATTCTAGCGGAATCTCCTATTGTTGTTGGAAATGTGCCTATTTATCAAGCAGCAGTTGAAGTTGCGGCAAAGAAAGGCTCTATAGCATATATGACTGAGGATGATATATTTTCTACAATTGAAAAGCAGGCTAAGGATGGAATTGACTATATGACTTTGCATTGTGGCGTTACGCAAGGAACACTTGAGAGGTTAATTAAGCAGGGCAGGGTAGAGGACTTAGTTTCAAGGGGGGGAACTTTTCTTTCTGTGTGGATGCTTTACAATGAAAAAGAAAACCCTCTGTTTGAACATTTTGATAGAGTGCTTGATATAGCCAAAGAATACGATGTTACTCTGTCTTTAGGCGATGGTTTTAGGCCGGGTGCTATAGCTGATGCTACTGACAGGGCTCAAATCCATGAGTTGATTTTGCTTGGTGAGTTGCATAAAAGGGCACTTGATGCTGGCGTTCAATCGATGATAGAGGGGCCTGGGCATGTTCCTATAAATCAGGTAATTACAAACGCTCAAATTGAAAATAGCCTTTGTGAAGGGGCTCCTTTTTACGTATTGGGGCCGGTTGTTACAGATATTGCACCTGGGTATGACCATATAACAAGCGCTATAGGTGGTGCACTTATGGCAGCATATGGCGCAGATTTTCTCTGCTATGTAACGCGTGCCGAACATGTGCGTTTGCCTACGCCTGAGGATGTTAGGGAGGGAGTTATAGTGGCTCGTATTGCAGCTCATGCGGCAGATATTGCAAAGGGAGTTCCTGGAGCTTTTGAATGGGATTTAGAAATGAGTAAGGCAAGAAAAGCTTTAGATTGGAATAGCATGATAAAACTTTCTATAGACCCTGAGTATGTAGAGAAGGAAAGGGATTCTTCTCCTCCAGAAGAAAGCGATGTATGTACAATGTGTGGAAAATTTTGTGCGATAAAACTATTGAATAAAGCGTTGAGGAATAGAAAATGAATGATGTAATTTTAGACGAGCTTTATAAGAATATTGGTAAATATGTTACAAGCGAGAAAATGTGCGAGAAGCTAGGTGTTAGTAGAATAGCAGTGTGGAATAGGATTAAAAACTTACAGAAATTGGGTTACAAGATTGAAGGAAAGCGTAGTGTAGGATATATTCTTAAAGAAGAGGCAAAGGATATTTTAATACCCTATGAGATTAAACGCCATTTAAATACTAAAATCTTCGGAAGAAGGATTGAGTACTTTAGGTTGACTTCCTCAACTATGGATGAAGCAGAGTACATATTGGAAAAAGACCCGGATTCTCATGGAACACTTGTTATTGCTGAGGAGCAAACATCTGGTCGTGGAAGGCAAAAGAGAAAGTGGCTATCTCCAAAAGGTGAAAATATATATGTATCTTTAATATACACACCAAAAAACATGGAGGTGTCGGACTCTATTGCCATAATGTTTGCCACATCCATTGCTATAAAAGAGGCTTTGAGCGATTTTGGAATAGAGGATGCTAAAATAAAATGGCCTAATGATGTTATGGTGGATAATAAAAAGATAGCCGGTGTGTTGCTTGAAACACGTAGCGAGGCTGGTGTTTTGACTAATGCAATAATTGGTTTTGGTGTAAATGTTAATATGGAAGAAATGCCGGATGAAATAAAAACTACGGCAACAAGCATGTATATACTAACAAAGGAAAAGATAGATAGGGCGATACTTTTGAGTAATACTCTATTTTATCTAGAGAATCTTTTGAATATTTTATCGAATGAAGGTAGAGAGAAGATACTTGATTTATGGAGGGAGAGCAACAATACTCTTGGTAGAAAGGTGGAGGTCTATTCAGATGGAGAAGTGCTTGTTGGTTTAGCGAAAGATATTGATAAAGACGGTTTTTTGCTTGTCGACACAGGAAATGATGTGAAAAAAGTTTTGACAGCCGATAGCGTGAGGTTTGTGAATGAAAAATAATTCTGATAAACTTATTGCAATTATAAAAGAAGCTTTGTATAGGGCGACAAAAAGAGATGTCGTTTTAACTCCTTTTAATTACTACAAGATTTTTGTTGAAGTTGCGCTCGAATATGGGTTAAAGGAGTTTGAGCTTCATAAGTTTTTGTATGGTACAGGTGATGTTTCTTCTGAAGAGCTTGAGCAACTAAAGCGTAAGGTTTTAGATATAGCTTCTAACATAAAAGATATAACGGATGATGTTAAGGTAAAATTGGAGAAGTCTACCATTCAATACGATGATTCTATTAGGAATATCTCTAATTATGCAGAGATGGTTGACGAAGGAATAGCGGATGAGCTTGAAAAAATTAAATATATCAACTATTCATTGAAGTCTGAATTAGAGGCAGCAAGAAGGATTTTAGAAAAGCAGAAAAAGTCCATAGAAAATATAAAAGAGATGTCTTTGAAAGACCATTTGACAGGTTTGTATCTGAGGAGATATATGAATGATGTTCTTGAGAATCTAATCTATAGTTACAGTAGATATAAGAAAGTTTTTAGTGTTATTATGATGGATCTTGATAATTTTAAAAGCATAAATGACACATATGGGCATTTGGCTGGGGATGAGGTGCTTAAGGTTATTGGTTCAGTACTGAAAACGTCTACTAGAAAATCAGATATACCTATAAGGTACGGTGGCGATGAGTTTATAGTTATATTGCCCGAGACAAAACTGGATGATGCTGTTGTTGTTGCAAGAAAGATTAAAGATAAAATCAACTCAATAAAGTTTAAGAAGAGTGAGATAGAGTTTAAATGCAGCTTATCTTTAGGTGTTACCCAGGTAAAAGATGAAGATACAATGGAAAGCATTTTAGATAGAGTTGACCAAGCTTTGTATAAAACAAAGGAAAATGCAAAAGGTGAAATAACAGTTTTGGAATGAGGTGCTAATTGATGAGAGTTGACAAACATATAGAAAAGTTAAAGCCTTACGAAGGCGGTAAACCCATAGAGGAATTGAGAAGGGAACTTGGCATAAATGGAAGGATTATTAAACTTGCATCCAATGAAAACCCCTTAGGACCTTCAAAGAAGGCTATTGAAGCGATAAAAAGTATTGCAGACAGCGTTAACTTATACCCTGATGGAGATTGTTTTTACTTGAAGAATAAATTGGCCGAGAAGCTCTCCGTTTCAAGAAATAATATAATTTTTGGTAATGGCTCAGATGAACTAATCGAGCTGATTTATAGGACATTTGCTACAGGCTTGAATGATGAAATTCTTTATTGTTATCCAACGTTTGTTGAGTACAAAATCATTGGTATGTCTTTTGGTAAAAAGTTAGTTGAAGTTCCTTTAAAGAATTTTTCATACGATATAGATGCGCTTATTGAGCATATTAACGATAGGACAAGGGTTATTTTTTTGAATACACCAAACAATCCAACAGGAGCTATTATTAAAAAAGCTGATATAGAAAGGGTTATCGATAATGCCCCTGATAATAAGCTTGTTGTGATAGACGAGGCTTATTATGAATATGCAATAAGCGAGGATGATTATGAGGAGTTGCTTGAGCTTTATAAAAAAGGTAATGTAATTATTTTAAGGACGTTCTCTAAAGCATACGGGCTTGCGGGATTAAGAATTGGCTACGGCATTGCCAGAGCTGAAATAATAGATTATCTAAATAGGGTCAGACCACCTTTTAATGTTAATATCGTAGCACAAAGTACTGCTTTAGCTGCTTTGGATGATAGAGAGCACATAAGAAATAGTGTCGAAGTATCAAGAAGAGGGAAATTCTATTTGTACAGTGAATTTGATAGGATGGGGCTTAGGTATGTAAAGTCTTATACAAATTATGTTTTATTTGACGTAAACAGAGACGCTGACTTTATTTATAGGGAGCTTTTAAAGAGAGGCGTTATTGTAAGGTCAATGGCCGGTTATGGATATAAAACTATGCTTAGAGTAACTGTAGGAACTGATGAGGAGAATAGAATATTCATTTCTAATTTGGAAGAAATTCTGAATGTTTGATAAGGTGGGAATTGTTGGTGTTGGATTAATCGGCGGGTCGATTGCTCTTTCCTTAAAAAAGAAAAACTTAGCCAAACATATATTGGGTTATGATAAAAATGAAATTAATTTGGATAAGGCTATGAATTTAGGCATTATAGATGAAAAATCCAACTTAAATGGGGTTTCTAATGCCGATTTTGTTGTCGTATCAACGCCTGTGAGTGTGATTTCTAATTATGTGATTGATATTTTGAGTTTAAATAGAAAAACTGTGGTTGTGGATGTTGGAAGCGTAAAAAAATCAATAGTTGACAAGGTTTTACGCTATTTTGGAGAGAGTGTGAACTATATACCTATGCATCCTATAGCAGGCACTGAGAATTTTGGTCCTGATGCTGCGTTTAATAGCCTTTTTGAAGGTGCGTATTGTATTGTCACTCCGTATTCTGGTATAAGTGAAAGTCTTTTGAGCTTTGGTAGGAAGTTTGCCGAATCACTAGGAATGACTGTTAAAGTAATGAGTCCTGATTTACACGATGAGGTATTTGGGTATGTTAGCCACCTGCCGCATGTTATCGCATATACACTCGTTCATCTCGTTTCAAATAAGTCAGAAGAGTTTAGGTTTGTAGGAGGCGGTTTTAGGGATTATACGCGCGTTTCAGCATCATCCGAGAATATGTGGAGTGATATATTCTTGAAAAATAAGGATAATGTCTTAAAGGCTATTTCTGAGTATGTAAATCAATTGAATGAATTTGCTGATTTGATTAAATGTGAAAATAAAGACCAATTGGTCGAATACCTTAAACAAGCAAGAATTTTTAAGAGGATTTTGGATGGGTAAGTTTATTGTTACAATAGACGGCCCAGCAGGCAGTGGGAAAAGCACGATAGCGAAGCTGTTGGCAAAAAAGGACGATTTTGTGCATATTAACAGTGGTGCTGTCTATAGGGCATTGGCCTATGTACTAGGTGAAAATCTTGGTATAGAAAAGCTTTCTAACTTAAATTTGGAATTGTCACTTAAAGAAAAATCAATTAGAGTGTTTTGTGATGGTGATGATATTACAGATAGGTTGCAAAGTGAAGAGATAGGTAGGGTAGCTTCAAAAATAGCGCAAATAGGATTTGTTAGGGACTATGTAAATAAAAAGGTTAGGGATTTAGCTAAAAATGGTAAGTTTGTTATAGATGGTAGAGACTGTGGGACGGTGATTTTTCCCCATGCAAACGTCAAGATTTTTTTGGTTGCTAATTTGAACGAGAGAGCAAAAAGAAGGGCGCTTGAAACTGGAGAAAAATTTGGTGATGTTTTAAGAATTATAAAAAAGAGGGATAAAGAAGATAGTGAGCGTGATATTGCCCCTCTTGTTAAACCAAAAGAAGCTTATGAAGTGGATACAACTAGCAAAAGCATTGAAGAGGTATATAAAGAGGTTAAGTGTATAATTCGGAGGGTTTATGATAATAGAAATCGCTGAGAATGCGGGTTTTTGCTACGGCGTTATGAGGGCGATTGATATAGCCAATAGGGCTTTAGATAAACATAATAAGCTTTATTCTTTTGGACCAATAATACACAATCCTCAGGTTGTCGATGAGTATGAGAAAAAAGGCTTAAAGGTTGTTGAGGATATAGATAAAGTTAATGGCCCTGTTTTAATTAGGTCTCACGGTGTTGCACCTGAAATTTACGAAAAATTGGAGAAAAAGGGAGTAGAGATTATTGATGCCACGTGTCCATTTGTTAAGGAGGCACAAAGATATGCCAAACAGCTGGTAGATGAGGGTTATAGGGTTGTTATTTTTGGGGATAAAGATCACCCAGAGGTGAAGGCTCATCTTGGTTATACAAAATATACAGCTTCTGTTATAAACTCAGAAAATGAAGCTGTGAAAATTAAAGCTACGCGTGTAGGTGTAGTCTGTCAAACCACACAGTCGGTGGAGAGATTTGGCAGAGTTATTGAGGTTTTATCCAAAAAAATTAGAGAGCTTAAAGTTTTTAATACTATATGTGATGCAACTGATAAAAGACAGAAGGCTGCAAGGGAATTGGCAGAAAGGTCTGATTTGATGATTGTTATTGGAGGCAAAAACTCAGCAAACACAAGAAAACTCTACGAGATTTGTAAAGAAACGGCAAAAAGTGCTTATTATATTGAAACTGAGAAAGAAATTGACTCAAAGTGGTTCAATGGTGTTGAGAAGGTTGGCATAACGGCAGGTGCATCCACACCTTCTTACTTAATAAGACGTATTTATGAGTTTGTAAAGGCATTAAAATGAAACAGTGGGTAGAGCTTTTAAGGTTTATTGGTGCAAAAGTTTACGAAAAAATTAATGATGTTGCAGGTTCTGATAAGGCAAAGGAAGTTGTAGGAGAAGGAGAATTCGGAGATAATACAGTATATATTGATAAGTTGGCTGAGGATACTGTTATTGACTTGGTTTGTAAATCCAATATGGCTTGTTCGATACTGACTGAGGAAAAGGGCTGGGTAGAGGTTAAGGGGAAATATCCCATTGTGATTGTAGATCCTATAGATGGAAGCTTAAACGCCAAAAGGGGTATACCTTATTACGCTTTGTCTATTGGGCTAGCTTTTGATAATACAACGGATTCGATAACGTGTGGATATGTTATCAACCTTTCTAACAAGGATGAATTTTGGGCTGTAAAGGGTGAAGGAACATGCTTCAACGGGAAGAGAATTTTGAACAAAAGGCAGGAAAATCTTGGAGTTATTGCTGTTGAAGGTTTAAAGAAAGAAATAAACCATGATGTTTTAATTAAAATTTTTAAGTCTTTTTATAGGGTTAGGCAGTCTGGTTCTACGGCTTTGGATTTGTGTTATACGGCTACTCAATCATATGATGCCTTTCTGCATTTAGATAAAGCTAGGATTGTTGATTATGCAGCTGGGAAAATTATAGTTGAAGAAGCTGGTGGTGGCTTGTTCAGATGGATGACGGATGGCGATTTTAAGGTTGACATCAATATTGATAAAACTATCCCGTTTATAGCCGTTCCTTACAAAGGGGCAATTAATAGTATATTAGAGAAACTGGAATGAGAAAATTATATCTACCTCTGATTTTTACATTGCTATTTGTAAATGTGAGTTTTGCCAAATTAAAGATTAATACGTCTATCTTCATATTGTCTACTATAGTTAAGCAAATTGGTGGAGATAGAGTTGATGTAAGCTATCTGATACCATCAAGTGCCAATCCTCATCTGTTTTCTCCAAGACCTAAGGATTTGGCTAACTTTAAGAATGCGGATATTTTTATCGGTATTGGTTATGGTTTTGAGTTTTGGTTTAAAAGAATTGCTTATCTGAGAAACGGGAAAAAGAATCTGTTTTTGAGCTCATTTTATGAAAATCCTATTGATGTAGTTAAAATGGAAAAGGAGTTTTTGGCCAATCCCCACATTTGGCTTGACCTTAGATTTATGATAAAAACTGGGGTTCCTCAAATCACTTTGGCTATGTGTGGCTTAGATAAAAGCGATTGCCCTTTTTTTGAAAGTAATGAGTTAAAGCTTTTGAAAGAATTAAAAAATATAGAAATGAAGTACAAAAATTTGGCTCTAAAAATGAAAAATTTATGTATAGTGGATGTGAAGCCCGCTTTTGAGTATTTTTTTAGGTCTATAAGTAAACCTACGTGTGGGGTTGTGATTAAAAGAGGAAGTGAGATGCCAAAAATAGGTGATATAAAATTTGTTATTGAACATTGTAGGTGTAAAGAAGGTATAGTTGTTTATTTGGATAATCTATATACGGCTAAGAGTATAGCAGATGTATTGAAATATGAACTTGTTAGACTCAATCCTTTAGGAGATCCCACGAAGCAAGATGAGAATACGTTTGTAAATCTTTTGAGACATAATTTTATCTTGCTAAAAAGATTTGTTAAATGAATATTATTGAAGCTAAAAATATAACTTTAATTAGAGATAATAAAAAAGTGTTAGAAGATGTTAGCTTCGACGTTGGAAAAGGGGAGTTTGTTGCCATAATAGGACCTAACGGTGCTGGAAAAACTACTTTAGTAAAAATCATGACTGGCTTATTAAAGCCTTCACGTGGCGAGATTAAAATTAGTGGTGTTGAGCCTGATAACTTTATAAGTAAGAGAAGAGGAGCTGTGGGTTATTTGCCACAAAAAGCCATTGTTAATTGGAATATGCCCCTAAAAGTGTTGGATGTGGTTTTGATAGAGAAACTTTCGCCTTTTAGTTTTTTTAGGAAATATTCTAAAGAGGATGTTGAAAGGGCAGAGTATTGGCTTGAAGTATTTGGCATTAAAGGTAAGATGAACACCTATATAAAGGATTTATCTGGCGGTGAGCAACAGAGAGTATCTTTGGCTAGATGCATGTTTAATGAGCCAGAGATTTTAATATTAGACGAACCTAACACAGCAGTTGATGCAGTTTACAATGTTAAGATATACGAAACTTTAAGAAAGCTGTGCGATAATAGAGACATTACCGTTATTATGGTTACGCATGATATTGGAGCGGTTACCATGTATGTTGATAAAGTTATGTGCTTAAATATTAAACTACATTGCCACAGCTCGCCTTCCACGATAGACTATTCTGATATGCTTAAAAAGGTTTACGGTGAAAATGTAAATATGGTTATTCATGGAGAGAGATGCGATAGCTGCGTTTTCGGTGCTAAAAATGACAGAAATACTTATTAATGCCACGTTAATTGGTATATTAGTTGCCATTCCGCTTTCATTTTTATCTTACTTTGTAGTTATGAGGAAAATGACATTTGCAGGTGTTGGTATAGCGCATGCATCTTTTGGTGGAATTGCTTTAGGTTTTTTGTTGGGGTATGAAAGCTTTATTTTTCCTTTAGTCTTCTGCGTTTTATCTTCTTTATTTATCGGTTTTCTGTATAAAAAGGGCGGTTTTAGTGAAGATAGCGTTATTGATGTTGTTTTTGTGTTCTCTATGGCATTTGGTATTTTTATTTTAAGCTTATCTAATGGTTATTCTGGCAACGTTTTAGGTCTTTTATTTGGTGATATTTTATCTGTTAATAAAAGCTATATAGTCCCTGTCCTTATAGTGTTTTTTTTGTCTATGCTTTTTGTTTCCTATTTTTTCTCTCACTTAAATCTAATTACATACAACGAAGATTTAGCTCGTATTAACGGGGTGCGCGTAGATTTGCTGTACTATTTGTTTTGGATAGTTTTGTCTATCTTAATTGTTTTTTCTATTAGATTAATAGGGATAGTGCTTGTGAACGCTTTTTTAGTTTTGCCTACACTTATTGGACTAAATGTTTCTAAGAATTTTAAAGGCGTGATTGGAGTAGGAATTTTAAGTTCGATAGTAAGCGTTGCCGGTGGTGTAGCCATATCCTATTACGTAAATACACCAACCGGCGCTACAATTGTCTTGCTGTTCTTTGCTCTTTGGATGCTGAGTTTTCTTTTTAAAATTTAGCAATTTCTCTCAATGTATTTTTGTGCGCATGATGCAGCTATAGCACCATCGGCTGCGGCAGTTAAAACCTGTCTTAAGGGTGTTACCCTTATGTCTCCAGCTGCAAAAATCCCTGGTATATTTGTTTCCATGTTTTCGTTAACGATTATATAACCATCCTCGTTTAGCTCAATTATATCTTCTAAAAACTTTGTGTTAGGCGTGATTCCAACGTATATGAATATTCCGTCTACGTCTAACCTCGAAAGCTCTCCAGTTTTTACGTTCTCTACTAAAACCCCATTTACGAATTTATCACCTTGTATTTCTTTTACAACGTGGTTAAACACAAATTCTAGTTTATTGTTTGAGAATGCTCTCTCTTGAAGCACCTTCACGGCTCTAAGTTGTTCTCTTCTGTGTATTATGTAGACTTTTGATGCAAGATTGGCTAAATATAGGGCTTCTTCTAAAGCCGAATCTCCACCACCAACTACAGCTACAGGTTTTCCTCTAAAGAAAGCACCGTCACAAGTAGCACAGTAAGAAACCCCCTTACCTGTGAATTTTTTTTCACCAGGGCAATTGAGTTTGTTCGCTGAAGCTCCAGCCGCAACTATTATTGTTTTTGTATTGAGTTTTGTTCCGTTTGATAGAATAACATCTTTTGTTTTCCCTTTGTCTTCAATCCCCTTTATGCCTTCATAATTTGTTTCTACACCGAATTTTTCTGCTTGTTTCATGAAATTGTCCATTAAATCCATGCCACTTATTCCTTTGGGAAATCCTGGGTAATTGTCAACTTCGTAAGACATTAAAATTTGGCCTCCAAAGACCTTTTCTTCACATATTAAAGTTTTTAATCCGCCTCTAGCTGCATATAAACCAGCGGTCAGTCCGGCTGGACCCCCACCTATTATGATTACGTCATACATCAATCTGCCTCCATTATATGCGTGATCTTACAGGATGTTTGTACAAATTATAATACTTGCTCTAATTTTTCTATTAAATATTCTTTTGGCACAGCTCCAATGATTTGGTCTGCAACCTCTCCGTTTTTGAATATCATTAGTGTTGGTATGCTCATTATTCCATACCTAACAGCTATTTCTGGTTCTTCGTCTGTGTTTAGCTTTCCTACTTTAAGTTTTCCTTGATATTCCTCAGCTATTTCTGAGACCACTGGTGCAACCATTCTGCAAGGGCCACACCACGGAGCCCAAAAGTCTACTAACACAGGAATATCAGAATTTAAAACCTCATCTTCCCAGTTACTTTGAGTTAAATGCAATTCAACCATCTTTACCTCCTTAGCATATGATTGCGTCGTAAATAATAGGGGGGAAGCTCTTTTTTGTCAAGAAATAAGTAAATTATACTATTTCTTCTTGATCTTCGTCTGATTCTAAAAGCATTTGAAGGGCTAATAGCACTGTTTTCTTAACATCTTCCTTGTCTGTTGCGTTTATCATTTTTATAGGTACATCTTTTGGTAGTGAGGACAAATATTCATCTATTTTTTCTTGTTGAACTTTATTGTCCAAATCAGTTTTTGTTAGAGCAACGACGGTCGGAAGCCTTTTTAGATTGTAAAATTTTCTATAATATTTTGTTATGTCTTTCAAAGATTTTTCGTCTGTTATATCTCCTAAAATTATAACGGCTAAGGCATTTTTTAGTAACAATGGATAAATAAAATCAAATCTCTCTTGTCCTGGTGTTGCATATAGATGGATAATTATATCATCGTCGATAGTCAGCCTGCCAAAATCCAATGCCACAGTAGTCAAAGCTTTTATTTCTTTTAAGTCTTGTTCAGTGACCGGTTTGTCCGTTGTAATAGGCTCTATTTCACTAATTTGCTTAATAAATTCTGTCTTTCCTGAGTTAAAACTTCCAGTTACTATTATTCTAAAAACCATCATAAACCCCTTATTCTATCTATAATTTTTTTCAAGAAACTCTTTTTTATCTTTACGTCGTATTTTGATGGTGAAGCAGGTTGTTCAATTTCTATCATGTTTAAGATGTGCATACAAATCAAGGCTTTCAGTTTGTTTATATTTTCTCCATTTTCAATTATATCATTTATAGTTAAGTTGTTTTCGGGAGTGTTTAATTTGTCTATGTCTATATTTTCTTTTATTATATCTATCTGTTTCACTATATAGGAAGGGGCTTTCAAAGTAACAATTGAGTCTCTCTCTGGCATAATCTCAAGTAATTTTTCTTTATCGTTAATATTGTCTACGCAGTTTATAATGAAATCTCTTAAATTGGATTTGAAAGTTTTTGTGTCTAGCGTTAAAGATAAAAACTCGTTTAGATTTAACGGCTCTGTGGATGTTTCAACATTTTCCAAAAGCAATATGCTGTGTATATTATCTAGAGTTGATTTTAAGATGAAAATATCGGCTCCCATCGTAAAGCCTAGTATTTCCTCTTTTTCGTTTCTTATATGAAATTTCAAATTGCCTTTTAGGTTTTTAAAAAATTTAACTATGTTTGTTTTTCTGAAGTGGGGGAGCTTTATGTAGTTGCTCAAGTCTATATGTTCTAACTGGTGCATATGGGTAGTTTGTATGCCTTCCTTTTCTGCTACTTCTAATAAGGCCTCATGGAATGTAGGTTTATTTATAACTGTTAAATAAAATTCTTTTGGTATAGTTTCATTTATTCTCTTGAAAATGACTATCTGAGGTTTTCTTTTGCATTTGTTGTATATTATTTCTGCAAGTTTAGATTTGACGACCGTACCTTTGTTGTCCCCAATTACAACTATATTGTAATTATCAGATTCTATTCTTTTTACCGCATCCTTTGGATTGTCCACTAGTTCAACTTCGCATTGAAGTTTTTCTAAAGTAAAAATAATAAGATCTCTTAACAATGCTTCGTTACATACGATTAAAACCTTTTTCTTAATCATTTTACCCCAACTCTCAAAGTCATTTGCTATATATTTAACTGAAGATAATAAAATAGTCAAGTAAAAACGTTTTTATAATTGTCAAAAAATCTCTTTTATCTCGTTTATTATTAAAAAACCAAAAAAGATGGAGGTGAATCATGAACGGTTATGCTGTCTATGCATTGTGCGCTATGCTTGTTATACTTGTTATTTTGGTTGCTATGTATAATGGATTAATCTACAAGAAAAACCAAGTGGACAACATCAGGGCTTCTATTGACGCTCTGCTTAAGAAAAGGTTTGATTTAATACCCAATCTTGTTGAAGCCGTAAAACAATATATGAATTATGAAAGCAAACTCATCAAGGATGTTGTTGAGTTAAGGTCTAAAGCTTTAAGCTCCAATGATTTGAAAGAGAAGTTGAAAGTAGAGAATGAACTTGAAGGTAAACTAAAATCCTTATTTGTAAATTTTGAAAATTATCCGGATTTAAAGGCAAGTAATAATTTATTGCAACTTCAACTCGAATTAAGCGATATAGAGTCTCAAATCAGTGCTGCAAGGAGGACGTACAATCAAGTTGTAACCGACTTCAATAATGCTTTAGAGATGTTTCCAACAAACATTATGGCATCGTTGTTGGGCTATAATCGGCAGGAGATTTTTTCTATACCCGAAAACGAGATGAAAAATGTTAATTTAAAAGACTTATTTGAAGAGAGAGGTCAAAAATGAAACAGGAAAAGGATGAACTTGAAGAATTAAAAAAATACAGTTCAAACACAACTATGCTGATAGCGTTTGTCTTCTTTGGTGTCACTTTGATAACTTTATTGGCTCTTTCTAGTAAAGATTCAGACGCTACATTTTTTATTTTCTCTATATGGATTATGTCTATAATTTTTGTTGTTTTTGTTGTCAACGATTATCAATACAGGTTTAAAGATGCAATCATAGCGCCATTTGTGGAATCTAAAGGTTTGAGATATTTGCCGAGAAATATGATAGATAAGACGTATATTAAAGAAAGTAGGCTTATTAAAGGTTATGATTCTATCGATGGCTCAGACCTCATATTTGGTGACGATTTTGCTTTTAGTCATATCATGGCAACAGAGTATGAGGAGGATGACGATGGCCATACTAAAACTACAGTTATTTTTGATGGTTTGTTTTATAGGTGTAAATTGCCTAAAAATATGAATGTAAATGGCAATTATTTTGTTCATAAAACTTTAATCAATTTTGATGGCTTGTTTCCTCCAATTTTTAACCATAGAAGAATAAGGTTAGATCACCGTGAATTTGAATATCTGTTTAACGTTTATGGGAATGACCAGATTGAAGGGCGGTATA
>WFYS01000025.1 GCA_015490005.1 Desulfurellaceae bacterium
CTATATTCGCTAGTTTACCCCAAAACCATAGCAAAGGCTGTGGATCCAATAGAAAAAAAACCTCTGTTTCACTTTCTACCCGGCACAAAATCTTTTAGTATTGCAACGGTGGGCTGCAATTTCAAATGCCTATTCTGCCAGAATTGGGAAATAAGCCAATATCCACTGGAATACGGTAAAATTGTAGGTGAGGATTATCCTCCTGAAAAGGTTGTGGAGGATGCTTTAGCTACAGGTTGCAAAAGTATAGCCTACACATACACAGAGCCAACGATATTCTTTGAATACGCTATAGATACGGCCAAAATTGCAAAAGAAAACGGCATAAAAAATGTTTTTGTAACCAATGGATATATGACAAGGGAAGCTATAGACATGATGGCCAGCCTAATTGATGCTGCAAATGTAGATTTAAAGTCATTTTCAGATTCATTTTATTCAAAAATCTGTGGCGGTGCGAGGCTCAAACACGTTTTAGAATCCATAGAATACATGAAAGAAAAAGGCATTTGGGTAGAACTAACGACACTTATCATACCTGGTTTAAACGATAATTACGTTGAAACCAAAAAAATAGCTGAGTTTATATATCAAACAGATCCATCGATACCCTGGCATATAAGTAGATTTTATCCAACATACAAACTTACCAATATTCAGCCAACACCTGTACAAACAGTGAAAGACATCAGACAAATAGGCCTATCGGCTGGGCTTAAATATGTATACACGGGCAACGTTTTGGGAGATAAAGGGGAAAACACATACTGCCCAAAATGTGGGGAACTTTTGATTTCAAGATTTGGGTTTGAGATTAAACTAAACAACATAAAAGATGGAAAATGCGCCAAGTGTGGCGAAAAAATTGATATAGTGTGGAGTTAAAAGTGAGGCTTTTATTTAACGAAAAGGAAATTAATGAGAGAGTAAAGGACTTGGCAAAAACTATCGATAAAATTATTAAAGAGAAGGAAGAAAAAACAGTTATACTCTACATAGAAAAAGGTGGAAAACCGTTTTTTGAGAAGTTGCTGAGCTCTATGAAAACAAAACCGTTAACAGACTCTATAAGGGTAAAAAGCTATGAAGGTATTAAAAGCTCTGGAAGCATACGCTGGTTAAAAAAGCCTTCTATTGACTTAAAAGGCAAAGCCTGCATTATTGTAGATGATATTTTAGACACTGGAAAAACGATAAAAAAGGTGAAAGAGTACATATTGGAAAATGGTGCGAAAGATTGCAAAATATGTGTTGCAGTCAATAAACACGAAAGAAGAGAAGAAGATATAGAGCCAGACTACTACCTGTTCGATTTAGATGAAGGATTCATCGTTGGGTTTGGCATGGATTACAACGAAAAATACAGAGAATTGCCCTCAATATACATAATGGGCGAACAGTAGCCAAATAATCAAAGCAGATATGACAATCTTAAACAGAAGGTGTGTTGTATTACATTCTGGGGGTCTAGATAGTTTACTCTCTTTGGTAATAATGAAAAATTTAGGGTTCGAAGCCATACCGCTTTTTATAAAAACACCTTTTTACGACAAAGATATAAACTCAATAAAAGAACAATTAGAACCCTTTGGTGTAGAATTGACAATAAAAGAGGATTTTAAAGGCTACATGAGCATGCTAAAAAATCCTCGTTTTGGTTATGGTAAAAACCTAAACCCATGTATAGACTGTAAAATCTTCTTCTACAAAAAGGCAAAAGAGTTAATGGAAGAAGCACAGGCAAGCTTCGTTGTAACAGGTGAAGTGTTAGGGCAAAGGCCAATGAGTCAGCGCTCATACACAATACTTAGGACACTAGAGAAACAGTCAGGTTTAAGTGATTTGGTTTTAAGGCCTCTATCGGCACAGTGTTTACCAGAGACAAAAATGGAACAAGAAAGTATAGTTGATAGAGAAAAACTTTATTGCATACAAGGTAGAGCAAGGAAAATACAGTTGGAGTTGGCACAAAATCTGGGAATAGAAAATTTTGAAAGTCCGGCTGGAGGATGTCTTTTGACTGACGTACAGTTTAGCGCCAGACTAGAAGAGGCTATGAACAGAAAAGAGGAGTTTCATAACCCTAAAGCCATAGAGTTATTACGCATAGGGCGCCACTTTAGAATTGACGGGTTTAAATTTGTAGTGTCAAGAAACGAAAAAGAAACCAAAGAACTGCTTGAAAACTTTGATCTTTTACCAATTGTAATGTGCTTAAATGAACCTGGTGCAGTAGGTGTATTTTTAAAGGAACCTCACATGGATACCATAATAAAAGGGGCTTCGATTGTAAAAAGATATTCTAGAAAAGCTAAAAACTTGGTATTTAAAGGTTCAAGGGAATTTATTATTGATATAAAACCGATGAGGGGCGAAGAAGTTAACAAGTACAGAATCGGAGGGATAAATGCTTGAGGAAAAGCTTAAAGAAATACAGGAAAGATATAAAGAGATAGAAGGAAAACTATCAGACCCAAACATAGTAAACGATATGAAAGCCTATAAAGAGCTCAGCTCAGACTTAAAAAAACTCACACCAATAGTAGAAAAGGCAAATGAATATGAGAACATTTTAAGCCAAATAAAAGAGAACGAAGAACTATTAGAGGATGAAGAGTTGAAAGAATTAGCTAAAGAGGAACTGAAAGAATTAAAAGAGCGGCTATCACAACTGGAGAATGAAATAAAGATTTTGCTTCTGCCTAAAGATGAGGCAGACGACAACAACGTAATCTTAGAGATTAGAGCAGGAACAGGCGGAGAAGAGGCAGCGCTATTTGCAGCAGACCTTTTTAGAATGTATTCAAGGTTTGCAGAGAAAAAGGGTTTTAAAATAGAAGTGTTGAGCAAAAGCATGTCAGACACAGGAGGATTTAAGGAAATTATTGCCGAAGTTAAAGGTAAGGGAGCATATTCGCTGTTCAAATATGAAAGCGGTACGCACAGAGTACAAAGAATACCTATAACAGAATCACAGGGTAGAATACACACATCTGCGGCAACAGTAGCTGTTCTACCAGAAGCAGAGAACGTAGACGTTGAAATCAACCCTGAAGACTTAAGAATAGATGTGTTTAGGGCAAGCGGGCATGGCGGACAACACGTTAACACAACAGACTCTGCCGTGCGCATAACACACCTACCAACAGGGACTGTTGTGAGTTGCCAAGATGAAAAATCACAGTATAAAAATAAAGAAAAAGCCATGAAGATCCTAAAATCTAGGCTTTATGATCTCTATAGAAGACAAAAAGAACAAGAGAGAGCTGAAGAGAGGAGGTCACAAATTGGCTCAGGTGATAGATCTGAACGTATAAGAACATACAACTTCCCTCAAGGTAGAATTACAGACCACAGAATAA
>WFYS01000026.1 GCA_015490005.1 Desulfurellaceae bacterium
GGCGATTTTTCATCTGCAATCACAAGCATAGAACCATCGAGCTTATACTCCTTGCCGTCCAACGCAATGATGCTCTCGCTCTCTTTAGCCCTTCTAACTATGATATTGCCATTTAGCTTGTTAAAATCAAATGCGTGCATCGGCTGTCCAAAAGCCATTAAAACATAGTTTGTTATATCAACGATATTATTTATCGCCCTTATGCCGCTCTTCAAAAGCCTCATACGCATAAAAAACGGTGCAGGTTTAACCTCAACCTCCGCCAAATGCAGAGAATACCTCGGGCAGCTCTCATAATCCTTTATCTCAACACCAATAAAATCATCGATTTTTTTATCAACCACAGAGAAATCACTCGCAGGCAGTCTGATCTCCTTGCCCGATAAAGCCTTCACATCCCTTGATATTCCCAAAATACTCAAAGCATCCGCCCGATTTGGCGTAAATTCAATTTCTATAACATAATCGTCAAACTCATCAATATCATTTAAAGGTTGGCCATTTTTAAAAGAAGTATCAAGTCTCAAAAGCTCACTTGAACTATCCTCTAACCCCAGTTCTTCAGCCGACAAAAACATACCTTCACTTGTATATTTACCAAACTCTCTTCTATCTATCACTCTATCGCTGAGTTTCCCACCAGCAAGTATAACGGGGAATTTCTCACCAATTTTAACACTACTGTCGGCTGTAATAATATTGATTTTTTTGTCTCCAATATCCGTTTCACAAACAAGCAAATTTTCATACTTTTTTATGTTTTTTACTTCACCAACAACGCTGCCAAATGTCTCTATTTTCTCAACACTGTCAACCTCAAGACCGGCCATTGTAAGCCTATCCGCAAGCTCTTTAGGTGTCCAGTCAATATCAACAAACTCCTTTAGCCATCTATAAGAAAACCTCATAGCGACCTTCCTTTAGCAAAAGAAAATTGCTCTAAAAACCTCAAGTCGTTTTCAAAAAACAACTTTATATTATCAATTCCATACTTTAGCATAGCAAACCTCTCAACGCCCAAACCAAAAGCAAAACCAGTATATTTATCAGGGTTATAACCACCGTTTTTTAAAACATTTGGATGCACCATGCCGCAGCCCAAAACTTCTAAGTATCCCGTATTTGAGCACACCCTACAACCCTTTCCACCGCATATTATACAGCCAATATCGACCTCAGCCGATGGCTCCGTAAACGGAAAGTAGCTCGGCCTAAACCTAACAGGCACATCTCCAAAAAATAACCTCAAAAACTCGCTCAATACACCTTTAAGGTCTGAAAATCGAATATCTTTATCAACTAACAACCCTTCAACCTGATGAAACATCGGCGAATGGGTAATGTCTGAATCGCGCCTATAAACCCTGCCCGGGGATATAAACATCACGGGTGGCTTTTGCCTTTTCATAACCCTAATCTGTGTTGGCGATGTATGTGTTCTCAAAACTACGTTATCATTAATATAAAACGTGTCTTGCATATCGCGTGCCGGGTGCTCTTTAGGTATATTCAAGAGTTCAAAATTAAAAAGATCAAGTTCAATCTCTGGACCAACCTCAACACCAAAACCCATTGATCTAAATATATCTTCAATCTCCATTATAGTCTTAGTTATAGGATGTAAACCACCCAAATTGACATTTCTTGCTGGAAGAGTGATATCAATTGCCTCACTCTCTATAGATTCCTGTTTCGCCCTCTCAAACAGTTCCTTTGATTTTTTATCTAAGAGCTTTTCAAAGTAATCTTTTACCTCATTAATCTTCTTGCCAAACTCTTTTTTTTCGTCAGGTGATAAATTTTTCAAGTTCTTAAATAGAGATGTTACCCTACCCTTTTTCCCTAAATAAGAAGCTTTAAGTTGTTTTAAAGCCTCAAAATCCTTTACCTTTTCTAATTTCTCTTCGAATTCTTTCTTTATCCTGTCCATTAAAGAACCCCTTTAAAATTAAAAGCGCGAAAAAATGCTTTTTAGCAGCATTTTCCCGCGCCATTCTGTCCATAATCTAATTCAATATTCTCAAGCTTTCACCGATTCGACAAGCTTCTTAAAGCTCTCAGGCTCCCTTATTGCCAACTCGCTTAATACTTTTCTGTTTAAATCAATGCCCTTTCCCTTTAACAGATGCATAAATTTACTATAGCTTAAACCATACTCCCTTACAGCGGCGTTGATACGGGTAATCCACAACTTTCTAAATTCCCTTTTTCTAACCTTTCTATCCCTGTATGCGTAGGCAAGTGCCCTTCTAACACTTTCCTCTGCATTCTTGTATGTGGAACGCCTTCTCTGGTAGTATCCCTTAGCCAACTTCAGAATTTTTTTATGCCTTCTCCTTCGTGTATATCCTGTTTTAACCCTCATTTTTCCTCCTTAGCTCCAAGGCATCATAATCTTCAAGTTATGATGCATTCTTCCGCTTTTTATATACTCCAATTTTCTCAAGTTTCTCTTTCTCTTTCTCGGCTTATCGAACAACAAGTGGCTCTTTCCGCCTCTCGCGTGCTTAAATGCACCTTTTTCTGTTTTCTTATAAAACCTTTTAGCTGCAGCTCTTCTTGTTTTAAGCTTCATCTCATCCTCCTATTTTGCAGGCACAAATGTTACAGTAACTCTTCTGCCTTGATAATCTATCTTTCCCTCTATATTTCCCAACGACTCAAGGTCTAATTTTAACCTTTCTATCAACTCTTCGACCAACTCCCTCTTTTCCCTCTCTCTACCGCGCAAAAAGATATTGAACTTAATTCTATTCCCTTCTTCCAAAAAACTTTTGGCCAACTTTAGTTTTGTCTGATAATCATTATCTGCTATCCTCGGCCTGAGCTTAAGTTCTTTAACCTTGATTGTCTTTTGAGACTTTTTGCTCTTTTGCTGTTTTTTTTGCTTATCATAGTTGTACTTTCCATAGTCCATTATCCGGCATACAATAGGAGTGCTATTCGGACTAACAATAACCAAGTCCAAACCAGCATTTCGAGCCTTTTGTAAAGCCTCTCTAAATTCAACTACACCAACTTGTTCTCCATTTTCATCAATGAGCCTAACTTTATCCGCCCTAATATTTTCATTTATAGGCGGAAGCTCCTTTTTTCTAAAATCTCCTCTTATAGCATCACCTCCTGAATTCAACTTCACTGTTCATTTTTTTAACAATAGCATCTATATCCATACAGCCCAGATCGCCTTCCCTTCTCTTCCTCACAGCCACTGTCTTAGATTCAACCTCTTTATCGCCAACAACGAGAATATAAGGAACTTTATCAGTTTCCGCAAATCTAATTTTCTTGCCCAAAGTCTCGTTTCTATCCTCTAACTCAACCCTAAAACCTTTATCTTTTAAGTCCTCACAAACATTCATTGCATACTCCTCATGCTTCACAGAAACGGGTATTACACGCGCCTGAACAGGTGCTATCCAAAGCGGGAAACTGCCCTCGTAGTTCTCTATCAAAATCGCTATAAACCTCTCAATGGAGCCAAGTATGACCCTGTGAACCATAACAGGTTGCTTTTCTTTTCCGTCTTCATCTACATAGGTCAAGTTAAACCTATCGGGCAACGTAAAATCGCACTGAATTGTGGCACACTGCCACTTTCTGCCAATGGCATCTTTTAGTTTAACATCGATTTTTGGCCCATAAAACGCACCATCGCCCTCATTTATATCGTACTTCCTGCCCGTATTCTCTAAAGCGTTAATCAACGCATTTGTAGCCAAATCCCACTGTTCATCCGTTCCAATGGAATTCTCAGGACGCGTGGAGATTTCAAGCTCATAGTCAAAACCAAAAATACCCATAACATCCTGAACAAAGTCCAACACACCGATTATCTCATTGTTTAACTGATCGGGCCTACAAAATATATGGGCATCATCCTGCGTAAACTCGCGCACCCTCAACAAACCGTGTAAAACACCACTCTTTTCATGCCTGTGGACAACCCCAAGCTCAAAGTACCTCTTTGGAAGCTCCTTATAACTCCTCTTCTTTGACTTGTAAACCTGTATATGACCCAAACAGTTCATCGGCTTTATGCCAAAGCTCTGACCATCAATCTCTGTGAAATACATGTTCTCCCTATAGTGATCGTAATGGCCGCTCCTCTTCCATAGGTCAGTTCTCAAAATCTCAGGCCCCTTAACAAACTCATATCCTCTCTTTAAGTGTTCTTTTCTTTCAAACTCCTCGATCAAATACCTCAACATTGCACCCTTAGGATGCCATATAATCAACCCAGGGCCAACCTCATCATTTATACTAAATAGATCCAATTGCTTGCCCAATTTCCTGTGATCTCTCTTTTTTACCTCTTCCAAAAACTTCAAGTACTTGTCCAGATCATCTTTGGCCGCAAATGCCGTTCCATATATGCGCTGAAGCATTGGCCTGTTTTCATCACCCTTAAAGTACGCACCAGCAACATTCAATAGCTTAAAATACTTCAAATACCCGGTTGAAGGAATATGAGGTCCTCTACACAGATCAACAAAATCACCCTGCCTATACAAAGAAACAACGTCATCCTCTATATCGTTCAAAATCTCAACCTTGTACTCATCGCCCTTTTCTTTAAAAAACTTCAAGGCCTCTTCTTTTGGCAGTTCCTGGCGCTCGAACTTGTAATTTGCGCCAACGATTTTTTTCATCTCTTTTTCTATTCTTTTAAGGTCATCGTCTGTAAGTGTCCTTCCCACGTCCATATCGTAGTAAAAGCCGTTTTCTATCGCAGGACCTATGGCAAACTTTGCGTTACCAAACACATGTTGAACGGCTTGAGCCATAATGTGCGCAGCTGAGTGCCTTAAAATCTCCAAGCCCTCATCCGAATTCACATCTACAAACTCAACCTCTTTATCGCTGTCCAATGTAGTATCTAAATCAACGAGCCTTCCGCCGATTTTAGCCGCTATTACAGTCTTAAGCTTATTCTTTTTCACATAATCCAACAGATTTGTCCCTTTTGGTAATTTCATTGTCTCGCTCCAAAAATAAAAATGGTGGGCGCAAGTGGTTTCGAACCACTGACCTCTTGCGCGTCAAGCAAGCGCTCTCCCCCTGAGCTATGCGCCCACTCTAAAAACTTGCGCTTTTAGTTACCATTTTCAACGTTTTTTGTCAAGATGAATATACCAGCTCTAACTTTTAGCAAAAACTTGAAATACTCGTCAAATTTTCTATAATCGGGGAGTTGAGGTGGAAGATGGAAGAAAAAGAAAAAATCCTTTACGAAGAAGACGAAATAGATTTAATTGAGCTTTGGCAAACTTTAAAAAGGCATAAGTTAGTCATTTTTATAGCTACATTTATTTCTCTAATCTTTGCAATAATTTTTATAATAACAACCAAGCCAAAATACAAGGCTACTGCAACCCTTCAAATAGGTGGGCAGTTAGAACA
>WFYS01000027.1 GCA_015490005.1 Desulfurellaceae bacterium
GAGGGTGTTGAGATGGTTATGCCAGGTGACAACGTAGAACTAACAGTTGAACTCATAGCACCTGTTGCCCTTGAGAAAGAGACACGCTTTGCAATCAGAGAAGGTGGTAGAACAGTTGGTGCTGGTGTAATAACGGAGATATTGGAGTAAGAGGGTGACGGCTATGGAACAAAGAATTAGGCTTAAATTAAAGTCATTTGAGAGCGAATTATTGGATAGTTCAGTTAAAGATATAATTGAAACTATAAGAAAAACGGGGGCCAAAGTTAAAGGCCCCATACCTTTACCTACAAGGATTTCAAGGTATACTGTTTTGAGGTCACCACACGTAAACAAGAAGTCAAGGGAACAGTTTGAAATTAGGGTACATAAAAGACTTATGGATATAGTTGATGCGTCTCAGCAAACAGTAGATGCTTTGATGAAAATAGATTTACCTGCAGGTGTTGATATAGAAGTTAAGTTGCAGTAAATGTTGTTAATAGAAATAAGAACCTGTGATAGGTTCCTCTGTTTCTTAACTTTAATAAATGAGGAATAGGAGTGATAAATGTTAGGGTTGATTGCTAAAAAATTAGGTATGACGCAGCTTTATGTTGAAGGTAAAGCAATTCCAGTTACAGTGCTTGAAGCTACGGATGGTGTTGTAACACAGGTAAAAACCAAAGAAAAGGATGGTTATAATGCTGTTCAGGTAGGTTTTGTAGACACCAAGGATAAAAGAGTTAATAAACCTATGCTGGGTCAATTCAAAAAACTCGGCATTTCTCCTAAGAAGGTACTTAAAGAATTTAGGATTGAAGATGTTTCTAAATTTGAGGTTAAACAGGCCATTTCTGTAGACATTTTTGAAAAAGGCGAAGTCGTTGACGTTATTGGGCGTACTAAAGGTAGGGGTTTTTCTGGAGTAATGAGGCGTCATAATTTTTCTGGAGGACCAGATTCACATGGATCAATGTTTAATAGAAGGCCAGGTTCAATTGGGCAGTGTGAATTTCCCGGTAGAGTGGTAAAGGGTAGAAAAATGCCAGGTCATTATGGGGATGAAAGAATTACTGTTAAAAATTTACAAGTTGTGCTTGTTGACCCTGAAAAGAAAGTAATAGCTGTAAAAGGAGCAGTTCCTGGATCAAAGGGAAGCTATGTCAATATTATTAAGAAGGGGAACTAAACGATGAAGGTTAATGTTGTAAATAGGGATAATCAGGTTGTTGGTGATATAGAAATAAACTTGAGTGATAGAGAGACAAAGAATAAAGGAGTTCTGTTTAATAGAGTTATTAGAGCTATGCTAATGAATGCAAGGCAGGGTACTGCTAGCACAAAGACTAGAGGTGAAGTTTCTGGAGGCGGAAAAAAGCCCTGGAGGCAGAAAGGAACAGGTAGGGCTAGAGCAGGTTCTATTAGGTCTCCACTGTGGGTTGGCGGCGGTGTTATTTTTGGTCCTAAACCTAGAGACTACAACTTAAAGATGAATAGAAAAGAAAAGAAATTGGCTTTTATTCAGGCTTTAGCTCAAAGAATTAAAGATGGCAAGTTAATGGTTTTGGATGAGCTTAAGTTTGAGAGACCAAAAACAAAAGATGCTTACGAGCTTGTTAAAAAACTTGGATTAAGAAAGGCACTATTTGTTCTTGAAAAGGGCATGGAAAATGAATACCTCTCTTTGAGAAATATAGAAGGCATAGAGGTTAGAAATGTAGATAGCCTGAATGTTTATGATATTTTGCGTTTTGAAAGCATCGTTGTTCCAAAGGAAATAGTAGATAAACTAAACAGGAGAGTCGCCAATGGATAAATGGAGTATTTTAAAAGAGAGAGTTATATCTGAGAAGGCTTTTGCTGATCAGGAAAGTGGAAAATATGTATTTAAAATTCATAAAAATGCTAATAAGCCAGAAGTTAAGAAAGCTATAGAAGAATTGTTTGATGTAAAGATAGATAAAGTAAATATTTTAAATGTTAAGGGAAAAAGAAAGGTTTTTAAGGGTATTAAGGGTAGAAGGCCTTCGTATAAAAAGGCTATTGTTACACTAAAAGAAGGTTACACACTTAAGGAATTGTAGAAAGAGGTTGTCTATGGGTATAAAGGTATATAAACCCGTTACAAACGGTTTAAGAGAAGCGAGCGTTCTAGATTTTAAAGATATAACTAAAAAGAAACCTGAAAAATCACTTATAAAGATTTTAAAGTATCATGCAGGTAGAGATAACTTTGGGCATGTAAGTGTTAGAGGAAGAGGCGGAAGAGTAAAAAGGTTTTACAGAATTATTGACTTTAAAAGAGATAAAAGAGGCATACCTGCTGTTGTTAAGTCTATAGAGTATGACCCCAATAGAAATGCTAGAATAGCCTTACTGGCCTACAGAGACGGAGAAAAACGCTATATTATTGCACCTTTGGGCTTGAAGGTTGGTGATAAGATAGAAGCAGGAGAAAATGCAGAGATTAAGGTTGGCAATGCACTACCTATAAAGAAAATTCCTGTGGGTACCGTTGTGCACAATATTGAATTAAAACCAAAAGGTGGTGCACAGCTTGCAAGAAGCGCTGGGGCTATGGCTCAAATAATGGCCAAAGAAGGGAAGTATGCACATATAAAGTTACCAAGTGGAGAGATGAGGTTGATAAATGTTGAGTGCTATGCAACAGTAGGGCAGGTTGGTAACACGGATTACAGCAATATAAGTTGGGGTAAGGCCGGCAGGATGAGACATAGAGGATTTAGGCCTCAGGTTAGAGGTGTTGCTATGAACCCAATCGATCACCCACATGGTGGTGGTGAAGGTAGAACGGGAACAGGTGGAACGCCGGTCACACCTTGGGGTGTTCCAACAAAAGGTTATAAGACGCGTCGCAACAAGAGAACAGATAAATTTATTGTTACAAGAAGAAAGAAATAGGAGGCTGGGTTTATGCCGAGAAGTTTGAAGAAAGGGCCTTTTGTTGATGAGAAACTTTTAAAAAAAGTTGAAAAGATGAAAGGCTCGAGTAAGAAAACAATGATAAAAACATGGTCTAGGAGAAGCACTATAATCCCTGAGTTTGTTGGATTTACTTTTGCTGTTCATAATGGAAAGAAGTTTGTTCCTGTTTATGTAACAGAGAATATGGTTGGGTATAAGCTTGGGGAGTTTGTTCCAACAAGAATATTCAAAGGCCACAAAGGTGTGGTACAGAAGAAAATAGGTAAGTAGGGTTGGTGAGCTATGGAAGCAAGAGCGTATTTAAAGAGTGCTAAAATATCTCCTACAAAGGTTAGGGCTATTGTGGATTTAGTTAAAGGTAAAAGTGTAGATGAAGCTTTAGTATTACTTAAGTATTCAAACAGGAAAGCAGCTTACATATTAAAAAAGTTATTAGAATCAGCAGTTGCTAACGCTTTGGAGCAGGGGATGGATGTTGATGATTTTAAAGTCCTAAATGTAACAGCAAATGATGGAATCAAGCTTAAAAGATATAGGGCAAGGGCTATGGGTAGAGCAGGAAGAATCATTAAAAGAACAAGTAATATTACAGTGATTATTGGAAAGTAGGAGGTGGGTTTTGGGTCAAAAGGTAAACCCCATTGGTTTAAGGCTTGGGATAACGAAGACATGGACATCACGTTGGTATGCTGAAAAAGATTATAAAAATAGATTTTTAGAAGACCAGAAGATAAAAAATGCAATAAAGTCTAAGGTGTACTACGCAGGTATCTCTAAAATAGAGATAGAGAGAAAAAGAAATAAGATGGCTATTAATATATATGCTGCTATGCCAGGCATCATAATAGGAAGAAAAGGCTCAGAGGTAGAAAAACTTAAAGAATATATAAAGGGCATGACAGACTCGAATGTGACTATAAATGTTAAAGATGTTTCAGTTCCAGAAAAAGACGCTCAGCTAATTGCCGAGAATATAGCTCTGCAGATTGAGAAAAGAATGCCGTACAGAAGGGTAATTAAGAGGGCGGCCTATTTGGCGTTAAAAAAGGGAGCAAAAGGTATAAAAATTCAGGTTGCAGGTAAATTAGGCGGGGCAGAGATGGCCCGTACTGAGTGGATTAAAGAGGGTCAAGTTCCATTAAGCACCTTGCGCGCAGATATAGATTATGGATTTGCTGAGAGTTTAACCCAGGCGGGTGTTATAGGCGTGAAAGTTTGGGTGTTTAACGGAATGGTATCTACAAAGTAGGAAAGGTGGTATTAAACCATGTTGATGCCGAAAAGAACCAAATATAGGAAGTATCAAAGGAAAAGGAATGGAGTTAGAGGCACGGCTAGAAGGGGATCTAAGTTGGCTTTTGGAGATTTTGGTCTTAAAGCTGTAGGTAGAGGGGAAGTCACAAATAGACAGATTGAGGCCGCCAGGATTACGATTAATAGGGTATTAAAGCATCAGGGTAAAATATGGGTTAGGGTATTTCCAGATTTCCCTTTGACAAAAAAACCAGCCGAGACAAGGATGGGAAAAGGTAAGGGTTCTATTGAGAAGTGGGTTGTTATTGTAAAACCTGGGAGAATTCTTTATGAAGTTGCAGGTGTGAGTGAAGATTTAGCAAGAAAAGCCTTTGAACTTGCTTCTCGAAAATTCAACATTGAAATGAAAATCGTTAAACGGAGTGAATGGTTATGAAAGCAGCAGAGTTAAGGGAAAAAAGTTTGGATGAACTGCTTAAAGAGGAGAAAAAACTTAGAGAGGAGATATTCAAACTTAATATGAGAAAAGGTCTAGAGCAGGTTGATAACCCACACAAAATTCGAAATTTACGCAAAGACTTGGCGAGGGTTCTCACTATAAAAAATGAGAAACTCAAGAAGGGTGAATAGGCATGAGTAAATTAGTAAAAGAAGGAATTGTTGTTAGCGACAAAATGGATAAAACCGTTGTTGTAGAAGTTGAAACACTTGTGGAGCATCCTAAATTTCATAAGTACATAAAGAGAAGGAAAAGGTTTAAAGTTCATGATGAACACAATGACGCAAAAAAAGGGGATAGGGTAAGGTTTATTGAATGTCGGCCGATTTCTAAAGATAAGCACTTTAGGCTACTTGAAATCACCGAGAAATACGTAGGATTGGGAGATGAAAAATGATACAGCCATACACAATTTTAAGAGTTGCCGATAACTCTGGCGCAAAAAAAATAATGTGTATAAAGGTGCTTGGTGGTAGCCGTAAGAGATATGCCAGGGTTGGTGATATAATCGTTGCTTCAGTGAAGGAATCAGATCCAAATGGTAAAGTTAAAAAAGGCAACGTTGTCAAGGCTGTTGTTGTTAGGACTAAAAAAGAATTTAGGAGACCTGACGGAACTTATGTGAAATTTGATGAGAATGCAGCAGTCCTAATCAACAACCAGAAAGAACCGATAGGAACAAGGATTTTTGGTCCAGTTGTTAGAGAGTTAAGGGCTAAAGAATTTATGAAGATAATTTCTCTTGCTCCAGAGGTGTTATAATGAAAAGAATAAGAACAAAATTGAAGAAAAACGATAAAGTTAAAGTTATATCTGGTAAAGATAAGGGTAGAGAAGGCACGATTATTTCTTTTGTTCCTAAAAAGAACAGTGTTATTGTAGAGGGCGTTCGCATAGTTAAGAAACATGTTAAAGCATCTTCAACGAATAAAGGTGGGATTGTTGAAAAAGAGGCACCAATTCACATTTCAAATGTTATGCTTGTATGCCCTCACTGCAATAAGCCTACCAGGATAGGGGTAAAGTTCTTGGAAAGTGGAGAAAAGGTTAGGTACTGTAAAAAATGTGGTGAGACGATCTAAGGAGGAGAAGTTTAATGTCTGAGAAGTACATTCCGAGGCTCAAAAAGGTATACAGGGAAGAGATAATACCTCGGCTAATGAAGGAATTTTCCTATAAAAATGTTATGCAAGTTCCTAGATTAGAAAAAGTAGTATTGAATGCTGGCCTTGCTGAGGGCATGCACGATATAAAATTATTGGAATCTGTTTTAGAGGAGTTTTCCCTTATTACCGGTCAAAAAGGGGTGATTACAAGGGCAAAGAAATCTATAGCTAACTTCAAATTAAGAAAAGGTATGCCAATAGGTTGCAAGATTACACTGAGAAGCGATAGGGCTTTTGAATTTTTGGATAGATTTATATCATTTGCGGTTCCTAGGATAAGGGATTTTAGAGGTGTTCCTCTAAAGGGTTTTGATGGACGTGGAAATTATACCTTAGGCATAACAGAGCAATTGATATTTCCTGAGATTAATTATGATAAGATAGTGAAGGTTCACGGTTTAAGTGTAACAATTGTAACTACAGCCGAGACAGATAAGGAAGCTAAGGCTTTATTAGAAGCTTTTGGAATGCCGTTTAGAAAATCAAATTAAGAGGAGAGGGTATGGCAAGAAAGGCGTTGATCGAGAAATCCAAAAGACCTCCTAAATTTAAAGTGAGAGAGAGAAATAGGTGTAAAATTTGTGGGAGGCCTAGGGGATACATAAGAAAATTTGGAATTTGCAGGGTTTGTTTTAGAACACTTGCTGGTAAAGGTGAGATACCCGGAGTAAAAAAGGCGAGTTGGTAGGTGGCTTATGAGTAAAAAGGTAGCAGATTGTTTGTCGAAGATAAAAAATGGCTTAAAAGCAAAGCATGATTATGTTGATGTTGCAAGTAATAATTTAGTGAAGAATGTTGTTAAAATCTTAAAAGATGAAGGCTATATAGCCGATTATAAAGAATTAACGGACACTGGAAATAGGAACATGCTTAGGGTGTTTCTGAAATACGCCGATAGCAACAAAAGAAAGCCAGTTATAATGACAATTAGTATGGTTACAAAACCGTCGAGAAGGGTTTATATATCTTCAAGTGATATAAAGCCAGTCATGAATGGCTTAGGTATTGGTATAATTTCCACACCACAAGGCGTTATGACCACTTATGAGGCCAAGAAACGCAATGTGGGTGGAGAATACATCTGCGAGGTATTTTAATTAGGAGGTTGCAATGTCAAGGATAGGAAAAGCACCTATCCCTATTCCTTCGGGGGTAGAGGTAAAAATAAATGAAAATATAGTTGAACTTAAAGGCTCAAAAGGGCAATTGAAACAAGAATTTAATTCAGTTTACGTTGCAGTTGAAAAAGATGATAAATTTATTTATGTAAAATCTAAAGGTAGCTCAAAGAATAGTAGAGCCATGCATGGGCTCTATAGAAGCCTTATAAATAATGCAGTAATTGGTGTTTCTACTGGATTCCAGAAAGTATTACAAATTGAAGGCGTAGGCTATAAATCAAGCGTTAAGGGTAAAACGCTTGTTTTGTCTGTAGGGTACTCTCACGATGTCGAGTACAATATACCTGATGGGATAAATATAGAAGTGGATAAAAGAGGTGTGGAAATAACTGTATCTGGTATAGACAAACAGCTTGTTGGACTTGTTGCAAGTCAAATCAGGTCTGTCAGGCCACCGGAGCCTTACAAAGGTAAGGGAATAAGGTATAAAGGCGAACAGATTAGAAGAAAAATGGGCAAAGCTGCTGCAAAATAATGGGGGTTGATAAATGTCTACCGTAGATAGAAAGAAAGAAAGATTAAAGAGAAAACAGAGAATAAAATACAAAATAAGGGGTACATCCGAGAAGCCGAGATTGTGTGTTTATAAAAGCTTGAATCACATCTATGCTCAAATAATAGATGATGAAAATGGTGTGACATTAGTTTCTGCATCCACATTAGATGTTGATTTGAGAGATAAGATAAAAGGCAGCAATGTTAAATCAGCTACGTTAGTGGGTGAGTCTATAGCTAAAAAAGCGTTAGATAAAGGTATAAATAAAGTTGTTTTTGACAGAAATGGATACATTTATCACGGTAAGGTAAAGGCTCTTGCTGATAGTGCAAGAAAAGCAGGACTTAAATTTTAGGAGTGGTGCTTATGATGCAGATGGAAAAAGAGTTTGAAGAACAGGTAATATCGATAAAAAGGGTTACTAAGGTTGTTAAAGGTGGTAGGAGATTTAGATTCTCTGCCCTAGTTGCCGTTGGAGATAAAAAAGGACGTGTGGGTTTGGGTCTTGGAAAATCCCATGAAGTGCCTGAAGCAATAAAGAAAGCTATAGAGAAAGCTAAAAAGAGCTTGGTTAATGTTCCTATAACTGAAGATGGAACAATTCCTCATCAGCTAGAAGTTAAAGAAGGTGCAGGTAGGGTTTTGATAAAACCTGCAAGACCCGGTACAGGAATTATAGCTGGCAATACGGCAAGGGCAATTTTAGAAGTTTGTGGAATAAAGAATATCGTTACTAAATCTATAGGCTCAAACAATATCCATAATTTATCTCATACTTTGGTAAAGGCTTTGAGCTTGCTTAGGGATAAAGAAGATATTATGAAGATGAGGGGTAAGTGAGGTGAAATATGGCAGATCTTAAAATAACCCTTACGAAAAGCTTGATAAGTCAGAAACCTTCTATAAGGAAAACTGCGATTGCATTGGGGTTAAAAAGGCCTAATAAGAGTGTTGTTAGGAAAAATACTCCCTATATTAGGGGTATGATTAAAAAGATTTCTTTTATGGTAAAAGTGGAAGAACTCTAAGGAGAGGTGCTAGTTATGGAACTTTATGAATTGCCACGCATTGTTAAGGATAGGAAGAGAATAGGCAGAGGAGATGGCAGCGGCTGGGGAACTACAGCGGGTAAAGGTAATAAAGGTGAAAGGGCGCGTTCTGGTGGCGCTAAGCCTGCTTATTTTGAGGGTGGGCAGACTCCGATATATAGGAGATTGCCAAAAAGGGGTTTTAAAAACCCGTTTAGAGTTGAGTATGCCATTGTTAATGTAGGCATACTTAATGAAGTATGCAATGATGGAGATGTTGTTGACATAAACTTTATGATAAAGAACGGCCTAGTGAAAGGCAATAAACTGGTCAAAGTTTTAGGTGAAGGTGAGTTAAGTAAAAAAATTACTGTAATTGCCGACGCGTTCTCAAAGTCCGCCAAAGAGAAAATAGAAAAAGCAGGCGGTAGTGCAGAGGTATTAGAATGAGCGAGGATTATTCCAATATCTTTAATGTGCCAGAGTTAAACAAGAGATTATTTTTTACGTTTATAATGTTTGTGGTTTTTAGAATTGCTGCCCACGTTCCAACTCCAGGCGTTGACCCGCATGTGTTGGCTGCTATTTTTGAAGAAGCACGTGGGACGGCTTTGGGATTGTTTAACCTGTTCTCTGGTGGTGCTATTAAGAACTTTAGTATTATATCTTTGGGAATTATGCCTTATATTTCAGCTGCAATTATTATGGAACTTTTAACAGCTGTCTCACCTGAGCTCGAAGCTCTTAAAAAAGAGGGCGAGGCAGGTAGAAGGAAAATAACAGAGTATACACGCTATGGTACTGTTGTTATATCATTTTTACAAGGACTTGGTATTGCTATAGGGCTTCAGTCTATGCATGGCCCTGGAGGTGCCAATGTTGTTATATGGCACGGATTACCATTTGTTTTGTTTACGTCAATGACAATGACGGCTGGGAGCGTATTTTTAATGTTTGTGGGAGAGCAGATAACTGAAAGGGGTATAGGAAATGGTATATCACTGTTGATATTTGCTGGTATCGTGGCTAGACTCCCGGCGGCATTAGGAAACCTGTTTAGACTCATTAGCGCGGGAGAGATGAGTATTTTGTCTTTACTTGTAATATTTGCGGTTGCCGTAGCTGTAGTTGCATTTGTTGTCTTTATGGAGTTAGCGCAAAGGAGGATACCAGTTCAATATCCTAGACGTATGGTTGGAAGAAGATTGTATGGTGGTCAAACAAGCTACATTCCTTTGAAGATTAACGTATCAGGCGTTATACCGCCTATCTTTGCTTCGTCTATTTTGCTTTTTCCTGTTACCATAACAAAAATCGTAAATATACCATTTTTAAAAACGATTTCAGATTATATTATGCCAGGGAGCTTGGTTTATAGCATTACGTACATAGCATTGATATTTTTCTTTGCTTATTTTTATACAGCGATAGTGTTTAACCCTAAAGAAATTGCTGACAATTTAAAGAAAAATAACGGATTTGTGCCTGGAATAAGACCAGGTAAATACACTGCTAAATACTTAGACTGGGTTTTGGATAGGCTTACCTTTGGAGGAGCGATATACTTATCTTTTGTGTGTGTGTTGCCGTGGGTTTTGATTAGGCATTTTAACGTTCCTTTCTACTTTGGTGGAACCGCCCTGTTGATTGTTGTCCAGGTTGCTTTGGATACGATAATGCAAATACAAGCCCATTTGTATATGAGGAACTATGAAGGCTTCTTGAAAAACAGAAGAACTAGGTAAGGAGGCGGATATGATTTTGATTTTACTTGGTGCTCCCGGTGTTGGCAAGGGTACGCAAGGTGAGCTAATAAGCAAGCATTACAATATACCTGAAATCTCCACAGGTGATATTTTAAGAAGTGAGGTAAAAAACGAGACAGAGCTGGGCAAAAAAGCAAAGGTTTATATGGATAAGGGAGAACTTGTGCCAGATGATGTAATCATTGGTATGATGGAAAACAGAATAAAACAGGATGATTGTAAAAATGGATTTATTTTGGACGGATTTCCAAGAACCGTTGC
>WFYS01000028.1 GCA_015490005.1 Desulfurellaceae bacterium
CAAATATTTCTAAATAGAATCTATCAAGTAGACGCAATAGCTTTCCCTGTGTCATACTTAACAAAAAAAGCTGTTGAAAAATTGATGTTCATGACAGATTCAATGGGCATGTTGCCTATTCCAATAACCCAATCAAACGAAGATTTAGAAAAAATACCAAACGATTTATCTAAAGTCATAATATACGAAAAGGAATGCCCTAAAGAAAAACAGGAAAAACTTTGTTTTAAGACTGGCGACGGAGGAAATTTGATAAAATGCTAAAAGAAATAATGAAAAACGCTAAAAAAATCCACTTTGTGGGAATAGGTGGAGTAGGAATGAGCTCCTTGGCTCAGTACATGCAATCCAAAGGATATAAAATCACAGGTTCTGATTTAAAAAAAGACTATTATATAGAGAAATTAGAAAAAAGTGGTATTAAAATATCTATAGGTCACTCTATTCAAAACATTTCAGAGGATATAGATTTGGTTGTATCATCGAGTGCTGTAAAAAACGACAATATTGAGGTTGTGCAAGCAGAAAAACTTAACATACCTTCAATAAAACGCAGCCAGTTATTAGCATACATTGTCAATCAGTCAAAATCTATCGCAGTCGCAGGTTCTCACGGAAAAACTACAACCACTTCACTCTGCGCTTCCTTATTGAAAGAAGCAAACCTTGATCCAACGGCTATTATTGGTGGAAAACTTAGAAATATAAATAATAATGTAATGCTGGGTAACGGTGAATATCTAATAGTAGAAGCAGATGAAAGTGATGGAGGATTTCTATTTTTAACTCCATATATAGGCATTGTTACAAATATAGACAACGATCACTTAAGCTTTTACGGTAACTTCGAAAATGAAAAGATAGCATTTTACGATTTTATGCTAAATTCTCAATTGCGAATAATAAACACAGATGATTCAATTGTAAGGCAATGGGATAAGTTAAGAGAAAACAGAGACACAACTATTACATATAGCGTAAAATCAAAAAAAACCGATATTTTTGCTTATGATATACAATTAGGAATAGAGGGATCAACATTCAGCGTAAAAACACCAAAAAGAAAGATAGAGAATTTAAAATTAGGGGTTTTAGGCATACACAACATATCCAACGCTTTGGCAGTTATAGGCATTGCAGAAATTTTAGATATTGATGAACATATTATAAGAAAAACATTTGAAGAGTTCGAAGGAGTAGATAGGAGATTTACATATATTGGAGACTACGGTCATTTAAAGGTCTTTGATGATTATGCCCATCATCCAAATGAAGTCAAAGCTACTTTGTCAACAGCAAAGATTATAAGTGATAACATATATGCTGTGTTTCAACCCCATAGATTCTCAAGAACAGCTTATCTAATGGAAGATTTTTCAAAATGTTTTAAAAATATCACAAGAGTGTATATTCTTGATATTTACCCTGCGAGTGAAGCACCTATAGACGGCATAGACTCAGAAGTTTTAACAGAAAAAATAAATGCAATATCCGGAAATGCTGTTTATATAAACAACACAGATCTGCTAAAAAGACATTTAAATCAAATTAGAGAACCGGGGGTTTTGGTTGCGTTGGGTGCGGGTAGTGTATCAAACATAATTAGAAAGATTGTTCATGATTACAAAAACAGTGCCACTTAAATATTTAACGAGCATTAGACAAAGTGGATATACAATTGTCAACTATATTGAAAACGACAAAGAATTTATAGATGATAAATTAATTATAGGCTGCGGGAGCAATATACTTATAAAAAACACAAAAAAGGTCTACAAATTATCTCCTAATTTCAGTTATATAGAATCAAATGGCAACACTGTTAGGGTAGGGGGATCTACCACTATTAGTCAACTTACAAATTTCATGATAAATCACTCTTTGAGCTGTATAGAATTTTTATCAGGTATACCGGCATCTGTTGGCGGAGCTGTTTTCATGAATGCAGGGGCGTTCGGCAAAGAGATATCAGATTTTTTGGAGTATGTTGTAATAAAAACACCAGAAAAAAAATTAAGAATAGATAAACCTAGATTGAACTTTTCCTATAGAAACAGCAATTTGAATGGCACTATATTAGAAATTGGTATAAAATGCAAAAAAAGTGAGAAGAATCAAATAATAAAAAAAATCGTGAGCAACATAAAAATTAGAAAAAACAAAACGCACTTAAGAAACACTTTTGGCAGCGTTTTTAAAAACCCCAAAAAAGGTTTACCTGCGGGCAAACTCATTGAGGAATGTGGTTTAAAGGGCAGGGCAAAGGGCACTGCAATGATATCGCCGAAACACGGCAACTTCATAATTGGCAAAGGGTTGGTAAATATAGATGACGTTTTGTTTTTAATAGATTTAGCAAAAAACGAGGTATTAAAGCGATTCTCACTAGAATTAGAAGAAGAGGTTAGAATAATATGAAGGTAGTTGTTGTATGTGGTGGCGATTCATCGGAAAGAGAAGTGTCATTATCTACCGGAAAAGCGGTTTTTGAAGCTTTAAAGGCCAACTTTAGTGACATTGAATGCATAGATTGTTCTAATATAAAAGATTGCATAAGCAAGGTAGTTCAGTCAAAGCCAAATGTTGTTTTTATAGCTTTACACGGAGGATTCGGAGAAAATGGACAATTTCAATCAGCATTAGAGAGCTTAGGCATAAAACACACAGGATGCTCATTTAAAGAAAGTGTTATATCCATGGATAAATTTGTTACAAAATCCATACTCAAAAAAAACAACATACCAACACCTGAATTTCTTCTCATAAGGCAATTAAATCAAATAGAGCTCATAGATTTTTACCCTATCTGTATCAAGCCACAGTCAGAAGGGTCGTCTGTGGATGTCTATTTTGCAAACAATGTTAAGGAAGCAAAACCATACATAGAAAATTTATTGAACAAATATGGCAGCGCATTAATAGAGAAAAAATTAGAAGGTGATGAACTAACAGTTGGAATCGTTTATGATATAATTCTACCAATCATCAATATAAAACCAAGAAAGGGATTTTACGATTATAAAAACAAATACACTAAGGGAGCTACAGAGTATATAGTTCCTGCTAATCTACCTAAAAATATTTTGGATTTAGTACAAAGCGTTGCCTACAGTGCATATAAGTCTATAGGTTGCAATAGTTATGCAAGGGTTGATCTAATTTTAGAGGGAAATATACCCTATGTGCTTGAGATTAACTCCATTCCAGGCATGACAGCTACAAGCCTTTTACCCAAAGCTGCTCTTTCTAGTGGCATAAGTTTTGAAGAATTAGTAAAGTTACTAGTAGATAAGGCATGAAAGATTACAGTCATTTTAAAGAAGAGATGCAAGAAAAAAAAGATAGAAAAGGTGTAATTTTAAAATTTATCTACCTGACAATATCCATAACTTTATTTTTATTCATCATTTTTCTAGTGTTATACAGCTATGTTGAGATTTCAAACAAATTTGCTAGGCTAAAATTCATTGTAATTAGCGGGAATCGGGTGCTGCCAAAAAAAATCATAAGTAACATAATAATCTCTAACGGAACTGTTAAACTTTCAACATATAAACCCTCTAAAATTTATTACAAAATTATATCAAATCCATGGATAAAAGAAGCAAAAGTGGCTAAAATATTTCCTGACACAATATATTTGGTGATTAAAGAAAAAAAACCAGCTGCTTTTGCTTATTACAATAACGATATTTACATAATTGACAACAATGGCAACAAAATAGATACTTACAAAAACTACCTCAATATACCAAAATCCCTACCAAAAATAAAAATAAAAGCGAAATCAAATATTTTAAGCAATAATTTTCTTCTAAAATCAACCATAACTATGTATGAAAAATTAGACAAAATTGGAAAAATAAATTATATTGATGTAGTGTCTAGCAGTTATCAGGTGGTAAATTTTAGTAATGGGTTAAAAGTCGTGGTGAACAGCTTAAATTGTCCAAAGTTAGCACTAAGAAGGCTATCCCAGAAATGGGCATATTTAGACACATTAAAAAATAAACTAGACAGCGTAAGCATATGTTTCGATAACAAATTTGTTCTGAAGTGGAGAAAAGGAGTTGGAAAGTGAACGAGGTTTTAAACGATGATATTGTTGTAGGGTTAGACATAGGAACAACTAAAGTTTGCGCTATAGTTGGCAAAAAAACACCTGAAGGTCAAATCAAAATTATAGGAATTGGACAAACTCCGTCTAAAGGATTGCGTAAAGGAGTTGTAATAAACATTGATGAGGCTGTACTATCAATAAAAAAAGCTGTCGCTTACGCAGAGCGCATGAGCGGAGTTAAAATTGACAATGTATACACCGGTATAGCTGGAGGACATATAAGGTCATATAACTCAAGTGGGGTTGTAGCAATAAAAAATCTAGAGGTTTCAGAGTCTGATATTAGAAGAGTTGTAGACGCAGCAAAGGCAGTTATGATACCTCCTGATAAAGAGATTATACACATTATTCCTCAAGAGTTTATAGTTGACGATCAGCCTGGCATTAAAGACCCACGTGGAATGAACGGAACAAGACTAGAGGTGAAGGTTCATATTGTTACTGGTTCTGTTACAAACATTCAGAATATAATCAAATGTTGCAACAAAAGTGGCTTAAAGGTTAGAAATATAGTCTTGCAGCCTATAGCATCAAGCTATTCCATTCTATTGCCAGATGAAAAAGATCTTGGTGTTGGTTTGATAGATATTGGTGGGGGAACTACAGACGTAGCCGTGTTTGCTTCAAACGCAATAAAACATACATCAGTTATAGCATTGGGTGGAGACCATGTAACAAATGATATAGCAATAGGACTCAGAACACCTTTTAAAGAAGCTGAAGAAATAAAGAAAAAATATGGATGCGCTTTATCAAATTTAGTTGATGAAGATGAAATTATAGAAATACCCGGCATTGGCGATAGAAAACCCAGAGAAATACCAAAAAAGTTGTTAAGTGAAATAATAGAGCCAAGGATGGAAGAAATCTATTCACTCGTGAAAAGTGAGCTTGATAAAATGGGATTAATGCCTCTTTTAGCAAGCGGAATGGTTATAACAGGTGGAACAGCTTTAATGGCTGGTTCGTCTGAACTTGCAGAGAAAATGTTCGAGCTTCCTATAAGATTGGGTAGACCTCGAGGCATTATAGGTTTAAAAGATGCAGTTGATAATCCTATGTATGCTACTGGTGTAGGACTTGTTATGTACGGCTTTCAAAAAGCTAAGGACGAAGAAGAACTTAATATAGATGAAAAAACATCAAGAGATGAAAGTAGTTTGTTTTCTTTAATAGTTAAAAAGATGAAAAGTTGGGTTAAAGAAATGTTTTGATTTGGAGGCTTGAACAATGGCTAAGCAGGAAAAAAATGATTATTCTTCTGGAGCAGTTATAAAAGTTATAGGTGTTGGTGGAGGAGGAAGCAACGCGGTAAACACAATGGTTAATTGTGGCATTAAAAATGTTGAGTTTATATCTGCAAATACTGACATCCAGGCTTTAAACGTATCCCTTGCAGAAACAAAAGTACAACTTGGTAAGAAACTAACAAGAGGCTTGGGTGCAGGGAGTAATCCAGAAAAAGGTAAAAAAGCTGCCGAAGAAAGCATAGAAGAGATAGAATCTGTTTTATCTGGCGCTGACATGGTGTTCATAGCTGCAGGAATGGGTGGCGGCACAGGAACTGGAGCTTCTCCTGTAATTGCAAAAATAGCAAAGGATTTAGGTGCTTTAACAATTGCCGTTGTCACAAAACCGTTCGAAATGGAAGGCAAAACAAAAAAAGATGTAGCTATAAAAGGTATAAATAGCCTTAAAGAAAATGTAGATAGCATAATTATTATACCTAACCAAAGACTATTGGACATCTACAAGAATTTAACGTTACTAGAAGCATTTAAAAGAGCTGATGATATATTAAGACAGGCAGTTCAAAGCATAGTAGAACTAATATATAAACAACCTGATTCTCAGATAATAATGAATATAGACTTTGCGGACGTAGAATCTGTAATGAAAGAAAAAGGTGTGGCTTTAATGGGCGTCGGAGAAGCATCGGCAGAAAGTGGAGAAAACAGAGTCAGAAGGGCAACTGAGATGGCAATTTCAAACCCACTACTGGAGAACACATCTATAAAGGGCGCTAAAGGTATTTTAATGAACATAACGGCTGGCAAAAATTTCGGTATGGATGAATTTAACGAAGCCACATCTTTAATAGAAAAAAATATGAATGAGAAAGCACTATTTAAGCATGGATTTGTCTTAGATGAAAGCCTAGGTGAAAAAGTGAGAATAACTATTATAGCCACTGGATTTTCAGATAATGCACCTCATGTGCAGCGTGAGAAGTTGATTAATAAACCTGATAATATAAACGAAATAACAAAAGTCACGGAAATACCCATAGAAGATGAAAGGGATATCCCTGCATATATCAGGAGACAAAGGAAAAAAGGGGGAAATTAATTGATTGAACACTACCTAATAGCAGGTTTAATATCTTACATATTGGGTAGTGTTCCTTGTGGGTTTTTAATTGCAAAGTATAAAGGCATAGATATAAAAAAACATGGAAGCGGCAACATAGGGGCAACAAATGTATATAGGGTAGTTGGAAAAAAAGAAGGCATTTTAACGCTTGTTTTAGATGTTACAAAAGGCATTCTTCCTGTATTGGTTTTCTCATTGATTTTTCCAAAAGATAAATATATGAGCATTGTTTCTGCATCAGCAGCTGTTTTAGGCCATGATTACAGCATATTTTTACTATTTAAAGGGGGAAAGGGGGTTGCCACCTCATATGGTGCAAGCTTGCTCATAAATCCAATTTCATCCCTTATTGGAATGTTTGTATGGATAGGAATACTTATAACGACGAAGTATTCATCTCTAGCTGCACTATTATCATTCTTAATTACCGCTTTAATTGCCTTGTCAAGTCCAAACTATCTTGTTAGACTATATTTTTTGACTTTGTATGCCATTATACTTTTTAAACATAGAGAAAATATAAAAAGATTGTTTAAAAGGGAGGAAAACAGAATAAAAATTTGAGATTTTATAAATTATCTTGTATAAAGGGGCGATAGATATGGCGCTTAAAAAAAGGGAAATTGAATTACTGACCGATAAGGTAGCGGTAAACCTAATAAAAAGTGGAAATATCAAACTCAATAAAGATGCATCTATATTAAAAGGCATAATACGTGATGTTTTAGAGGAAGATGTCCAGAAAGAAAGAGAAATAGACGTAAAAACAAAAGAATTACTTAAACAGTACTCAAGTGAAATAGAGAAAGAGAGGGCTGACAGTATAAAATTATTCTTAATGGCAAAAAGAAAGGTAGCAAAACAGGAAGGGTTTTTGCTATGAGGTACAGTAGTGCTCGCATAAGATATTTGTCTAGGAAAATTGTTAAAAAATCTATAGAGGAAGATGTGTTTGAACCTATTGGCTCTGATAAAGCAATAGTCAACGAAATTATGGAAACCATGGAGAAGTACTTCTCTATAGAGGATGAAGTATATGAAAAAGTAGTTGAAAATTTACAAAAACGTTCAAAAAAGCTCATACCTGGTAGCATGGAATGGGAAGTAGCATTCAATAAAGCTTATGAAGAGGAAATGAGTAAAAGGCTTTTAAAATGAAAGCTATCCTAGTTTTGGAAAATGGCTCAATATTCGAAGGCACATCACTTGGTGCAGAAGGAACTACTGTTGGCGAAGTTGTATTTAACACCGCTATGAGTGGTTACCAAGAGATACTTACAGACCCATCTTACAAAGGTCAAATTGTAACAATGACATATCCTGAAATCGGGAATTACGGATTGAACTCCAATGACGAAGAATCGAACAAACCCTATGCAGAAGGTTTTATCGTTAAAGAAGCATCAAAAATAACATCCAATTTTAGATCACAAATATCTCTTGACGACTATTTAAGAGAACACTCTGTAGTAGGAATAGAAAATGTTGACACAAGAAAAATAACAAAACAAATTAGAACGGAAGGCTCTTTAATTGGTGCTATATCAACAGAATCTGACATAAATACTCTTAAAAGATTAGTATCAGATTTTAAGATTACTGGAAATGACCTTGTTAGATACGTATCAACTAAAAAAACATACACTTTTAAAAATGGAATCTTTAAATTTGGATTTGAGAGAAGAAAAATAAAAAAAACTACAAGCAATAAAAGATTGGTAGTTATAGACTTTGGTGTAAAAAGAAATATATTAAGATACTTAGTTGAAGTAGGATTTGATGTAATTGTCGTAAATGCGTATTCAACATATAACTATATAAAAAGTCTAGAACCAAATGCTATTTTCCTATCCAATGGTCCTGGAGATCCAAGGGGAGTAGATGAAAAATGGATAAGAGAATATAGAAAAGTTATTGAGAACTATCCAACTTTTGGTATATGTTTTGGACACCAAATAATACTAAGAGCTTTTGGTGTGAAAATTTACAAAATGAAATTTGGCCACCATGGAGGAAATCACCCAGTCATGGATATTGAAACAGAAAAAGTGTTTGTTACAGCACAGAACCACAATTATGCAGCAGACGAAAAGGATTCCCTTGAAAAAGGCTTTAAAATAACGTATAAGAACCTTAATGATGGGAGTGTTGAGGGGGTTATGCATACAGAACTGCCTATTGTTTCTGTACAATATCACCCAGAGGCATCACCAGGTCCCCATGATGCTGAATATTTATTTGAAAAGTTCTCAACAATGACGTTGTAAAATAAGTTTAAAGGGGTGTGAAGTGAGAAAACAAAGAACTTTGAGAAAACCAATAGAGGCTACAGGTATTGGCTTGCATACAGGGAAAAAAGTTGAAATAAAATTAGAGCCAGCAGATACAAACTACGGTGTTGTTTTTTACAGAGCCGATAAAGACATTTACATAGAAGCAAAAAGTGAGAATGTGGTTGATACAACGTTGGCCACAACTTTAGGCAAAAATGGTATGGTTGTTAAGACAGTGGAACACTTACTAGCTGCTCTATATGGACTACATATTGACAATATACTAATAACAGTTTGGGGCGATGAGGTCCCAATAATGGATGGGTCATCAGCTCCTTGGGTTTACCTACTAAAAACAGCTGGGATTAGAGAACAAAATGCATACAAAAAAGAGATAATTATAAAAAAACCCGTAAAAATTAAAGAAGATGGTAAATTTGCTGCTCTGTTGCCTTCAAGAAATTTTGAAATTCATTGTTCTATAAACTTTGACAACATATTTATAGGCAAGCAAAAAATATCGGTAGAAATAAACGAAAGCACATTTACAAAGGAAATAAGCAAAGCCAGAACGTTTGGGTTTACAAAAGACATAGAATATTTGCAAGCGCACAATTTAGCTTTAGGTGGAAGCTTAGATAATGCAATTGTTGTTGATGATTACGGAATAGTAAATGAAGACCCACTAAGATATAAGGATGAATTTGTTAGACATAAGGTTTTAGATGCAGTAGGTGATTTATCTATCGTAGGGTATGATATAAAAGCAAAATATCTGGCATGCAAATCTGGACATGATTTAAACAGAAAGCTTGTATTAAAACTTTTTAAGGACAAAGAAGCATATGAAATTGTCGGTAATCCCCATAGAGAAAAAATTGTAGGTTCGTTTGTTTGGTCGGCTCTAGAGGAGGAAAAATAAAAGTTTACATAATGTAACTTATCGGAACTTAAATTTACATTGCAGGATGTTGTCCTAAACGACTTCGGTAGTTTCAAAGTTTACCAACCCAGTAAAGGTTATCATTTTTCAGTTGAACCGTTTGTATTATCCAGAGATTTGATATTTAAAGCACCCAAAGGGAAATTTACAGACTGAGGCAAAAGAAAAAGGCGGGGCTTTTAGATTTTAGTCCTTAGGATTTAAGACTTAGCAAAGTGAAAGGGATGGTGCACTTTTTGTAAGGCTTAGTAGTGTAGTTTTGGAAGGCGCTTGACATTTAACAAACCCAGCTTTATAATTAACTAGAGAAGTAGCTACACTAATTGTTCTTTTTACACTAATTGTTCTTTTTTGGATAGAGATTCTAATTTTTTGGCGTGGGGGGTGAACCATGGCGTATGCTAAAGTTATTTTTGAACATCCTGTAACAAAAGAAACTAGGGAAGCTCCTGTGGGTTTTTCTTGGACTACTCTCTTTTTAGGTTTGTTTGTGCCAATTTATAGAGGAGATTGGAAATGGGCTATTATTATGTTTTTGGCAGGTTCTTTTACTTTAGGAATATCCTGGATTGTTTTTCCTTTTATCTACAATAAGCTGTATATTAAGGAACTTGTTAAAAAAGGTTATCAAGCCAAGGAAGTGCTGGACAGTAACATTGAGATAATAGAAAATAAAATTGGTTTTAAGTTACCAAGAATAACATAAGTATGTACAAATATGCACAGCAATCAAAATCACATGTAATGAGCCATGTTTTTACATTGTGATGATAGTTTGTGGCTCTGCGATAGGGCGCTTTAATTCTAATTAGAGGAAAAGAATGCGGTCTTATCTTAAAAAGTTTATCAATAGTTCGTTCGTTAAAGGTCGTATCTAAATAAGTTTTATTTACCCCATATGCAGTTTTCGGAACTTAAATTTACATTGCAGGATGTTGTCCTAAATGACTTCGGTAGCTTCAAAGTTTACCAACCGAGTAAAGGTTATCATTTTTCAGTTGAACCGTTTGTATTATCCAAAGATTTGATATTTAAAGCACCCAAAAGGATAGTCGACTTTGGTAGTGGCTGTGGGATTATTGCCATAATTGTATCTCTGAACAATCCAAACTCAACCGTTTACGCCATCGAAAAAAATAAGGACTTGAGAGAGATTGTAGAAAAAAACATAGAACTGAACGGTATTAGAAATGTGAAAGTTCTATCCTCAACAGATGTTTTGGAAACAAACAGCATTGATTACTTCATAACAAATCCGCCTTACTTTAAGCTCGGAAGCTTTAGACCATCAAAAAACTTCTTTGAAGAAAAATTCGAAACAGAAAACCTGGATAAAATCGTTGGATACACAAAAAGAATTCTAAAAAACAAAGGAACAATAAAGCTGAGCTTTCATCCATCTAGATTTATGGAACTAATACAAGCACTAAAAGACAATAATTTTGGCATGAAAACAATCCAACCTGCATACGGAAAGCTTAATAAAAAAGCCTCTTTTGTTGTGGTTGAGGCAAGTCTTTCTTCTCCATCACGTGTGGAATTTAAACCACCAGTAATGTTGGATAGTTACAAGATATAAAATACATATATTGCCGCATGGTTTAAGATGTGTTGAGATTTAATTTCACAAAAATTATTTTCTCCTTGACTTTACCCTATAAAGGTGTATTATTAAAGTATCTTTACCCCCCCAGGGTGGGTGGGATTTAAAAAGGAGGTTTTATGC